>CAZJXF010000012.1:0-47294 GCA_964549995.1 uncultured Desulfatirhabdium sp.
GAATGGTTGCCATCAGCATATATATTATCGCAAATTTATGCAACTAAACACTAGTCTATATCTATGACGGCTTCGCAAAAAGGCCGAATGCTGTGTCGTGCTGCATCCTTCGTCGTTGCGGCGTACTTCTAAGTACGCCTCTCTCCTCAGGATTTGCACTCCTTGCCTGCGGCCTTTTTGCGAAGCCGTCCATAGGAGTGACCTTTTGCGAGTCCATCATCTATCAGAATAACAGGATTTTGTATTCCAGATGATCCATCGTTGAAATCTGGCCACATGCCCGGCCCTTACGAGCTCGGGCGGCTGAGTTTATCCGATGCAACGAAAAAGGCGTGTCTCCTCCCATGCGACTCGGATGAGACTTGTGGACTTTTTGCGAGTCTATCATTCGACAGGAAAGGAAAATTCATGGACTCGTAACACGTCCAACATATGGACGGCTTCGAACTACAGCCGATATACGATCGGTTTTTCGCCGACGTCGATTTCGATGGCGACCGTATCGCCGGTCTTGAACCCCAACTGCTTGAAGCGTTTGACCATTTGGACATGTTTTTCGGTTTGCCAGTAAGCCATCCAAATCGGATTTCTCACCGTATCGATCCCATAGGCATCATGGGTACACAGTTTGATCTGGATGCGCTCTTTGGCGATGATGGTATCGGCTTCCCCCAGAAATCGGTCGATGACCAACAGGTCATTGCGCAATTTCTTGGAGAGCGCTTTCTGGTATTCCGGCCTTTCATCCAGATAGTGATTGGCCACCTGGTAGAGTTCATCCGGCACCCGGATGGAAAGTCCCAGAACGGCGAACCGTTGATGCTTCAAGGCAAAATCCTCGAGGGCCTGACCTCGCCGGTCGATGAAGGCCAGAAGCTCCGCCAGTGTCGGTGCCGGGCCCGGTCCGCCCAGGGTCATCGCTTCGCAGATACCGATGATATCGATATAGAACGCCTGGTTGTCCATGACATAGACCGGTCTTTCCCGATAGTTCCGGCGCTTTCGGACGCGACGGATGCCGTCCAGCTGAACGGCCCGCTCCCGTTCCCGCTGATCGAACCATTCGAAAAAGGATATGTCTTTGGCCTGAACGACGAAGATGTCGTTCTCGCTCGAGATAATGTATTCGATCTCACAGGGAAAGCCGAGGCATTTCTGTACATTTTCGGATACGTCGATCAGCGATCGATCGTGAGGAGTTGTTGTGATGAACGGTTCGTCCTGGATCTTCTGAGACGTATCGCAGCAGTAGCCGAATTCCCAGTACTCCCCGATTTTCTTCGCCATTACGCTTCTTCCCTCGATGAAGGGCATCACGAGCACGCCCATGTCCTCGAGATCGATCTCGGGGCTGTTGTTGAATTTCTGCTGCCGAAGAATACTCAGGCGTTTTTCATCTGCAGCCATCTTGATGATTCGTTTTCTGGCATACAGCACCCCGCCCAAATCGGCATAGGTCGGCATGGAATGAAACGTCCCGCCCTTGAAGGATTCCTCGAGCGGATGAGCACTTCGAACGATGATCTTGTAGCTCTCTTTGTGCCGTTCCAGAAAAGCCTCCAGCGCCTCGAAATCCTGACTCTCGAAATCGGAAGCCGGAACATAGACGAAATCCGGGACCCTGAATCCGCAGGATTTCAACCTGTCCAAATGTTTGACTTTTTCGGGAAGATACATGCTCATGGCTCATGAGTCCATTGTCAGGGAAAACCAGTTAAGGGGTTCAAAAGTGTTTCGTGCGAAGGTCTTTAGGGGCGACGTCGTGTCGCCCCCTACAGTTTTTTGCGAGCCCATCAACCAGGAGAAGAAAAACGTTTCTGGATCCTTTCCACCAGTTCCGCCGGATCGGCGTCGTTTTCCGTATCGATGGAAAGCACATCGGGCCGCTCCTCCTCGGTGAGGGGCTCCAGGGTCTGCAGCTGATGCTCCAAAACGTCGGGGCCGGCGTCCGAAACCCCTCGGCTGCGATGTCGGATGCGTCGTCGCAGGGTATCCACGGAAGCCGTGGGTTCCACCACCAGGAAGGGTACGCCTCGTTCGTCCGCCAACCGCCGAAACCGCTGCCGTTCCTCCAGGCGCAGAAAAGCCGCATCCACGACGACGCCGTAACCGGCATCGAGAACCGTTTCGCACAGGGAAACCAGCCGCTCATAGGTGCGGCGGGTCGCCTCTTGCGTATAAATCCCTTTCCCGAAATCCGAAGCTGCATCCGATCGCCTGTCGATGCCAAACAGGCGCTTCCGCTCCACATCCGAACGAATCCGGAATACCGGCAGCCGCTCTGTCAGCGATCGAGCGATACGGCTTTTTCCGGATGCCGATACCCCATAGGTCAGGAGGATTGCCTTCGGTGAAGGCGCTATCGAAGCAAAGGCATAGCCGATATACCGACAGAATTCCTGCATGGCTCCTTCTCCCCGGCCTTCCCCGATTTCCTGCCTCGCACGAATCAGCCGCACCTTGGCACGAACCATCGCTCGATACACCTTGTAGAACCGCAGCAGGGCAAGGCCATCGAAATCCCCGGTCCGCTCGATATAGCCGTCCAAAAACCGCTGGGACAGGGGGAAGACGCCTTGAAATTCCAAATCCATCGACAGAAAAGCGCAGTCGTTCATGACATCGATCCAGCGCAAAAAGGGATCGAATTCGATACAGTCGAACACGAGCGGTTGGTCGTTCCTCCAGGCCAGGTTCTTCAGATGCAGGTCTCCGTGGCATTCCCGGATGAAACCGGTTGCCTTGCGTTCGACGAACCGCTTCCGGAGCCGTTCATGGGTGTCTACGGTCCATCGTTCGATGGCATCCAGGCGATCGATACATTCCTTCGGCGGATTCCATTGACGAATCTGACGGAAATTGTCTTCCCAGGCGTTGCGGATGGCATCCGGGTGACCGTATGCGGCATCTAGAGAACGTGCGGCATGCTTCTCGTGAAATGCGGCAACGGTTTCCGCGAGGGCATCCATATGGCGAACCGTCAACCGCCCTTCCGCCAGCATCCGATCCATCTGCTGCCGCTCATCGAAGCGGATCATCTGGACGGCATATTCGATCGGGTCGCCGGAACCGCTCCACACAGGGGCTTCGGACGACCAATAGAGCGGAAGGACGGCCCGATAGAGATCGGGGGCGGTTCGCCTATTGAGGCGCAATTCCTCTTCACAGGCGCATTTTCGTTTTTCGAGGGTGGAAAAGTCGAGAAACCCCAAATCAATGGGCTTCTTGATCTTGTAGGCGTAGGGACCGGCCAGAAAGACCCAACTAATATGGGTTTCGATCAAACGGACATCATCGACGGGATGCGGGTACCGAGCAGGATCGAGCAAGGCCTGAACAAGAGGAAGGTGTGCCACATCGAAGCCCTTCTTGACGGCTTTGTAAAAAGCATCCACCTACCGATTTTCTTCCAATGCCGGACTTCCAGCAGGCGGGCGGGTGGTGTTTTGCGAGCCTATCATCTTACTCCCCCATGCAACCGGCGCTTTACGCCGATGCATGAACCTTGAAGGAGCAAGCCTGAAAAAACAGACTTATTCCGCTTTTCTTCTGACTTCTGACTCCTGACTTCTGACTCCTGACTCCTGACTCCTGATATTCGACTTTGGTAGGAAAGGAAAAACGCCATGTTACAAGCTATCCTCTCACGGCAGCCCGAACCATGCAGCCAGCCCGGCCACCACACCGGAAAGGAGCAGGGCCGTTTCCATCCGAAATTCGAGACGAATGCCCGGCATCATGTGTCCTCTGCGATGCCATCCGATGATCCAGCCCATCAGCGCCGGGCAGATCGCCAACAACACCGCCCATGCGGAAAACCACCCGAGAAACGTCCCCAGAAGCGGCAGGAGAGCGAGAGCGACCAGAAACACATACAGCATCCGAAAGGTCTTCTGCTCGCCCAAGACAAGGGGAATGGTTTCCCGACCGACGATCCGGTCCCCTTGCATATCGAGAATGTCGAAGAAGGCCGTCCGAACGAATACCAGACCTGCGGCCCACAAAAACACGGGGAAAGTTTCGATGGGGAGCCCTCGAAAATAGGAGAGCGCCGGCAGCAAAGCCGTCACCACCCCCCAGGCGACGGCTATCAGCACCGTCTTGGAACCCGGAACGTCACGCAGCCGCCGGATGCGAACCCCTTGCCGATAGGGAATGACCGGGACATTGTACGACAGACCCGTAACACTCATGAAGAGCAACACCAGAAAGGGAAGCCACCCCAACGCGAAGGCATACCAGATGCCGGCCGCACCGGAAGCGACGGCCATGATACCCAACGCCTTTCGGTGCCTTCTGTAGAATTTCTCCCGATCCGGATCGTTGTATCGGTCTGCATGGCTTCCGGTCAGGTTGTTCAGCATGTGCATCGAAAGCACATACAGCATGGCGATGATGGCATGCCCCTTCGAACCGCTGACGGAAAGCAATTTGGAGCAGGCCACGCACAAGGCGCCTGCACCGAGGGCCACATAGACATTGGTCAGCAACAGCGCCTGCTGCAGAACGAACCAGGTACGCTTGATCCCCAGGCTCCGCTTGAGGGAAAGCCCCTCCACACGGCGCACCACCCGGTTGATGACCCAATTCGGCGTCGAAGCGCCTGCCGTGATTCCAACGACATCCACCCCTTCGAGTGCCGCCGGATCGATATCCCGATCCGATTCCACTGCAAGGGTTCGGACGCCGTTTTGCTCGGCAACCTCGGCCAGCCGCCTCGTGTTCCCGCTGGTCTTGCCCCCTACCACGATCAACAGATCACAGGCTTGGGCAAGCTCCCGGACCTCGGCCTGGCGGGTGGATGTGGAATCGCAGATGGTGTCAAAGACCTTGTACTCGGGGCGATTTTGCTGAAGCCAGTTCTTGACTTCCAGAAACAGGTTCGAATTGTAGGTGGTTTGAGCGACGACGATCGCTCGTTCGAACACCGGAAGGCCGGTAAGTTCGGTGAGATCGGCGACGACAAACCCCTTGCCCTCTGCAAATCCCTTGAGCCCTTTGACCTCCGGATGGTCGGCATCGCCCAGGATCACGATCGAAAAGCCCTGTCGGGCATGCTTTCGGATGATCTGCTGCACCTTGATCACCCGTGGGCAGGTCGCATCGATCACCTGAAATCCGGCCTGAACCAGAGCCGTCTTTTCTTCGGGCGGCACACCGTGGGCCCGAATGATGACTGTTCCCGATCCGGTGTCCGGAATGCCCTCGAGGACGTGGATTCCCTTTTCTTCCAGCAACTCGAGGACCTGCGGGTTGTGAATCAGCGGACCATAGGTCTGAATCGGGGGCTCTTGCTCGGATGGTGCATCCAGCACCATTTCGACGGCGCGCTTGACGCCCATGCAGAAGCCGGCGGTTCGAGCGACGACAATTTTCATGAAATCCCCGCACCGAAAACCGAAAATCGTCGCATTCCGGCTCCCATGCTACGCCGAAAACGGCTCATGCTTGAGAAACACCTTGTGGTCCACCAGCGACAGGGAATGAATCTTCGCCTTGACGAATTTCTGGTCCCCGAAAATGTTGATGAGCCGCAGGCCCCCTTCCTCGGGTTCCACGACGTCTACGGCTTCCATGACGAGTTTGGTTTCTCCACCTTCAATCAAATAGGCATTCGCTTCACACATGAAACCTTCCCTTTCAACCGTTCATGGCGGAAAGACCGCCTTCCTTGTTCATCCCAATCGCACCAGCACGCGACCCGTTCCCTTTCCGGCCAGCATGGTCTGGATTTCTGTCTCCAGTTCCTCCAGGTCCACTTCCCGGTGGATCTGCATCAGCCCTTGGGGCTTCCAATCGGATGCCAGCCTTTCCCAGATCCATCGCCGAAGCGGCATGGGCGTCTGGGCCGAATCGATGCCATAAAGGGTTACGCCTCTCAGAATGAACGGATATACCGTCAGCGACAACTGAGCGGACGCAATGTTGCCGCAGGTCGTTACCGGAGCGTGCAAATGGGTGGACTTGATCGCACAGCTGAGGACTTCTCCTCCGACCGTATCGACGACCCCATGCCATACCGCCGGAAGAAGGGCTTTTTGGGGATTGTCCCGAAGGGTGCTGCGATCGACGATCCGATGAATGCCGAAAGACTGAAGCCGCTCGGCCGCATCCGGCTTTCCGGAAGCGGCAGCCACCCGATACCCCAAACGGCTCAATATGGCGACGGCAAGGGTCCCTACGCCGCCGGTGGCCCCGGTGACCAGCACTTCCCCCTCATCCGGCAAAAGGCCGTGTCTGAACAGTTTGTTCACCGAAAGACCCGCCGTAAACCCCGCTGTCCCCAACATCATGGCTTCCCTCTGCGTCAACCCACTCGGCAGAGGAACCACCCAGTCCGCAGGCACCCGAATGTACTGGCCGAACCCCCCAGAGGTATTCATACCCAGATCGTAGCCTGTGACTAGAACGGGCTGGCCTTGCTCAAACGATGGATTTCGGCTTTCCACCACCTCTCCGGCGGCATCGATCCCCGGCGTGTGGGGATAGTTCCGGGTCACCCCCCGGTTTCCGGAAGCCGAAAGTGCATCTTTATAATTGAGGGAGGAATAGCGGACACGGATCAGCACATCGCCTTCGGGAAGTTCGTCGATGCGCTTGCTCGTCACCGTGCGTACCGCTTTGCCGTCGGCATCGATCGACACGACCATCGCCTGAAAACGCTCGCTTCCCTTCATGGTTGGGCAATCCCTTTTGTTCGTCGGCTGCGAACCTTCCGCAGCAGAAGGACGGTGGCCCCGGCGCCGCCGTCACAAGACCTGGCCGTGCAATAGGCACTGACCCATCTTCGCCAGGAGGAACGAAGAATCCATTCCTGAAGACACCGCTTCAGGACGGGTTCCTTCGGAGAGGAAAGCCCCCTGCCGTGAATGATCAGCACCGTCCGCAGCCCTTCCCTCAGGCTGGTTTCCATGAAACGATCGAATTGAAGGCGTGCCTCCCTCGCCGTAAACCCATGCAGATCCAGATGGGCCTGAATGGCGTATTTGCCCCGGTGCAACAGCCGAGGCACATGGGGATCGAGGTCCGGCGAAGCTCCTTCGATATATTCGGGTGTCAGGGAAACATCGAAGCCTTCGCCGGTCAGAATCAGGCGATGAAGATTGCCATAACCATCTATATCCATATCTCGCCGAGGCCCTGTCGGTCTGGAAGGTCCCTTCGGCATCATCCAATATTTCGAGCGGTCCAGCCGAACAACCCCTTTCATTGCGGCCAGAAACATTTCCCGATCGTTCATGGCCGAAGGGGTGCCGTCGGCATCCGAACGACTGCGATCGCAGGGCATTTCGGCATCGGATCGCATCTGCAGCCGCCGCTTCAGCTCCGCAAAAGGTCGATGAAACCCTTCTTCATGTCGCTTGGTCGTTTTCATGATCCAACCGATTTTCTTCCTGGCTGCAGGCATGGACAATGCGCCACCACCAGGCATCGCTTTCCGTTTTCAGAATCTCGTCGGTCAGCGACCGCCCGGCTTCGGTTCGAACACGAAGCCGCACGCTGTCGATCCATTGCTGGGCTGCTGCAGTGCCATGATCCAAAAGCCATTTCAGCTCCAGGATCAGGGCGATCTGATCGGCATCCCGGGCCAGAAGCGCCTCTTGCGTATTGCCGGTTTCAAACTCGTGTATCCATTCGGCCAGTCGGCCGCCGAAGGACAGACCTTTCGTCATCTCATGAAGGCATTTTGGCGTCTGCGGCCGGTGATAGGCTTTTTGAACACTGTTCAAATCCCCGATTCTTGCCTCCGGTAGATCATGAAACAGACACAGGAGCATCAACCGGTTGCGATCGACATGCGGTGCCATCACCGACAGAACGTATGCCACCACCGTTGTCAGATAGACATGTTCGGCGACGGATTCCCGTCCGGCCCCCAGGAAAGCGAATCCGGATCGCGGAATGTCTTTCAGGAACCGGGCTTCGAAGAGAAAGTCGGCTTCCGATCGTGCCCTCATCCGCCTACCACCAGTTCGGATCGCCGCTGATGGGCTTGCCCCGCACAGCCATGGCGTAGCCCGCATACCGGTTCTTGTCCAGAAAATAATCGCAGCCATCGCTCATGTAGACGCCCCAGGCATAGTGGGGATAGCCGCCGACACTGGAGGAAGACCAGTAGAAGGAAGCGAACGTATCCGGGAAATACAGGGTGCTGATGGATGGGTAAAACCGGTGGTAATCCGCCAGTCGGGCAAGCTCATGGATGGTGGGAAGCCGCCAGTCGGAAAACCCGCCGAAATGGTGATCGTTGAGCGTTTGAAGGAAGACCTGGGTATCCGTTCCCTTCATTCCGGCGGCTCCGCCGTTCGTCGATGGGTCTGGATCGTACCAACGCATCCGATTGTCCGCATCGTGAGGATTGGTTGGATCCGGCTTTCCATCTTTGTTCTGCTTGACTTCCCATACGAGCCCCGTCGTCTTGTCCTGAACCATAGCCCAGGTTCCGGATTCCAACGGCAACTCGTTACCGGTTTCATTCAGCTTGATGAACTCGGGAGGTGGCGTATTGGCCGGTTTTGGCGCACCGAAGATGATCCTTCCGGGTTGGGGATGCGGGACCTCGGAGCGCGTGTCATAACAGGTTCGCTCTCCGCTTGGCGGAAGGGGGCCTGCCATCGCGAAACCGATGGTCATCGAAAGAACGGCAACCCACATGACAAGAACGGTGAATCTGGCTTTCATAGTACCCTCCTTGAACGTGAAGCGGATGTTTCCTTCTTAAGCGAAGATCGATCCCATGTCAAACGCTAAGAGGGTGCAAACAACGTCTGTCACGATCTCCAAAGACGGCTGACAAACGGCTTTCGATGAGACGCAAACCGTTTGAGCCTCGCCTTGACCCCTCAGGCGGCCTTGGAAACCCGCAACCGAAACGGCTTCCGTCGACCCACCGATTCCAGACTATCAAACGGAAGACTGGCAGATGAAATTTTTTGAAAAGCCTGCAGAAATTGGATCGCTTACCTCTTGACATCTGTTTTCGGAATACGATAAAAGCTAAATGCAATCTTGTCATACAATTTTTTGTTCAATCCCTTGTTGGGAGCAATTCTTCTCAACCACTTCGGTACGGATGAAATTGCCAAAAAAGGGATCGAACCGCAAAAGGACCAAGGGCCGGCGATGACCCGAGAGGCGGACATATCCTCCATCCCGACTGTTAAAATTCATACACACACATCAATCACCCTCATTCGAAAGGAAAATGTTCATGGGAAAACGCGTCAAGGAAAGCATCTACAGTGACCTGCGCAAGGCGATCATCTTCGGAAAACTGGGCCCCGGAGAGCGGTTGATCGAAATTCAGCTCAGCCAGCAATACAACTGCAGCCGAGGCCCCATCCGCGAAGCTTTGTCAAAGCTTGCTCAAGAAGGATTCGTGGAAATTTTCCCCAACCGAGGGGCGTCCGTCGCCAAGATATCCTCCGAAGAGGTTGCGGACTATTATTCCCTGCTGGCTCTTCTGGAAGGAAAAGCGGTCGAATGGGCCACACCCAATCTGAATCAAAAGGATTTCGCCCTGCTGGATCACATCCAGAAACTGCTGCACCAATCCCTCGACAAGGAGGAGGAAGTCCGGATGCGGCTGTGGAGCGAGCACAACCGCTCTTTTCATCAGGTGTTCTGGGTACGGTGCGGCAACCGAAAGCTTCGGGAAGCCGTCGAGAACATTCGTCAGCAGATTTTCCGTTTCCGCTATACATCCCTGATGGTGGCCAGCTACGAAGACTATTACAAGGATCATGAAGAAATCATCGCTGCGGCAAAGGCCGGAAATGCGGAGGAAGCCGGTCAGGCAATGGTCCGGCATATCGATCGAGCCAAGCAGATCCTGAACGACTTTTTCACGACCGTCCCGACCTTCTGACGAAACGATTTCATCATGTATCCAAGCCATGTCTTTCAGCGGAGGCTGGACAAAAAGCTTCCGCTTGCCGTCCGGGCAGAAGGCGTCTGGGTAACGGATGCATCCGGCAACCGCTATCTGGATGCCAGCGGCGGTCCCATCTGCGTGAACATCGGCCATGGCCGAAAGCGTGTCGCCATGGCCATGGCCGAGCAGGCCGAAACCCTGGCCTATGTGCACGGAACGATGTTTACTTCGGAGCCCGTGGAGCGGCTGGCCGAACGGCTTTCCTTCCATGCGGACCGTGAACTGGATCGCTTCTATTTTCTGTCGAGCGGATCCGAAGCCGTGGAGGCTGCCGTCAAACTGGCCCGCCAGGTCCAGATCGCCGGAGGCAACCCGCAGCGATACCGGATTCTTTCCCGATGGAATTCCTATCATGGAGCGACACTGGGCGCCCTGTCGGTCACGGGAAAACCATCGATGCGGGCACCCTTCCTGCCGATGCTCTCCCCAGCCGTCCGTCACATTCCGCCGCCCTACTGCTACCGCTGTACCTACGGTCTTACCCCTTCCGCCTGCGGCATGCGCTGTGCCTGGGCACTGGAAGAAGCCCTTCTTCTCGAGGGAAAGGACAGCATCGCCGCCTTCATTGCCGAGACCATCGGCGGAGCCACGATCGGGGCCATCGTTCCTCCTGCGGACTATTACCCCGTCATCGAGTCCATCTGCCGGAAATACGGGGTGCTGTTGATTCTGGATGAGGTCATGAGCGGCATGGGACGAACCGGAAAATGGTTCGGCTTCCACCATTACGACGTTCACCCCGACATCATCACCCTCGGAAAGGGCCTGAACGGCGGTTATGCCCCGCTGTCGGCCGTCGGTTGCAAGACTCGGGATCTGGAAGCCCTTTTCAATCACGCCGGCAATTTCGTTCACGGGCACACCTTTTCCCACCATGCCGTAGCCGCTGCGGCAGCGCTTTCCGTCGTCCAAATCATGGAAGAGGAACAACTAATCGAGAGGGCCGAACGGATGGGGGCCTTATTCGCCGACAAACTGCAGCGGCTTCTCGATCATCCCCACGTAGGCGACATCCGCGGCATCGGCATGATGCGGGCCGTCGAATTCGTCCAAGACAAGAAGACCAAGGCTCCTTTTCCCCGAGAGGCCAAGGTTACGGAAAGGCTCTTCGAAAACCTGATGCAGCAGGGCATGATCAGCTACAAATGCATCGGATTCGCCGGAGGCCAGGGCGACGCCATCATGCTGAGCCCGCCCTATATCGTGACTGAATCCGAAATCGACTGGATCGTCGATACCCTGGAAAAGGGGGTGCGGGAAGTTTTGTCCTGAATCCAGACTTTTTGCGAGTCCATCACCTATAGCCATCATTCAACCAGCCCCAAAGGAGGCATTCATGAAGATCAGAAGGAAATGGTCCGTTGCACTCGCTCTATTGGCTGCAGCCATCCTGTGTGTGAGCTCCATGGCCATTGCTCAGGATACGATCAAGGTAGGTGTCGTCGGGCCCAGAACCGGAACGGCTGCGGCCACAGGCACCGCTTTTCAGGAAGGTATTCAACTGGCGGTCGAACATGTGAATGCCCAGGGCGGCGTGCTCGGTAAAAAGCTCGAAATCGTTTTCGAAGACACGGCAGGCGCTCCGGATGTGGCTGCCAGCGGATTCGAACGCCTCGTCACCCGGGACAAGGTCGTCATGGTGTTGGGAGAGAGCCATTCTTCCTCCGCCCTCGCTGAAATCGAAGTCGCCAACCGCCTGAAGGTGCCTTTCATCGTCGCAGAAGCCTGGGCCGATCCCATCACGGCCAAGAACTACAAATACGTTTTCCGGGCAGGGCCATCCAACTCCGGTGTCGTCAACCAGACCATCGCCAAATGGGTCATCACCGAAAAATTCAAGAAAGCCTTCATCGTTGCGGAGAACACCGACTGGGGTCTCGGTATCGCCGAGCTCACCAAGAAGGCCCTGGATCAGGCGGGCGTCGCCTATGAATTCATGGTCACGGAACGCAACAGCCAGGATCACTATACGGAACTGACCAAGATCAAGGCTTACAATCCGGATGTCGTCCTCGCTTATGTCTACGGAACCGGGCTGCATTATTTCGTCGCCCAGGCCGGTGAAGTCCAGCTCACCCCCAAAGCCGTCATCCTCGATGGAGCGGGTCCCCCCAGCGTATGGCCGGATTACTGGAAGAACGTCGGCGATTACGGTGACAAGGAATGCTTCATCTCCTCGATGCATGAAAAAGTGGAATTGACGAAACTCGCCACCCAGTTCCGTGAATCTTATGTAAAGGCCTTCGGAAAGCAGCCGACGGACTACAAGTCCCGCTCGATCTTCGATGTCATCCTGATCGCTGCCGATGCCATCAACCGCGCCAAGTCGACGGATCCCGACAAGCTCGTCGACGCCCTCGAAAACACCCATCTGCTGGTCACCCGGGGCATGGTTCAGTTCGGCAAGCAGCTCGGCGGACCGGAATACCACCAGTGGATGCCGCCCATGCTGGTCGTCCAGTGGCAGAACAAGAATCAGGTGGTCATCTACCCGACGGATGCAGCCACCGGCAAACTGGTCCGCTGATTCCGGATCGTCCTCCGCAGGGGCTCGAGCCTTGCCCCTGCGGTTTCCTGAAACGGAAGGACACCGAACAAGAGCCCCCTCTCTCCTTGCGGGTCGGTTGAGATCACCCAACGTCCATTCACGGTTTTCGGATTTTCCATGCTGCCTCTGACCATCATGAACGGCCTTGTCATGGGCGTCATCTACGCCCTGGCGGCTCTTGGAGTGTCGCTTGTCGTCGGGATCATGAACGTCGTCAACTTCGCCCACGGTGAGCTCTACATTCTGGCTGGATACTTCAGTTTCCTGTTTGCGGATACGCTCGGGCTGCATCCGTTCGTCGCCATTCTCCTTTCGGTCTCCCTGATCTTTCTGATCGGAATCGCCATCGAGGCGACCCTGATCCGCCCGACCTATGGCAACGACATGTATTCGCTGATTCTTACCTTCATCCTGTCCATCGTCCTGCAGAACGCCTATCTGCTGATCTTCGGACCCTATCCGCGGAAACCCCCGCAATGGATCGCCGGAGCATCGAATGTCTTCGGGCTGTTCTTCTATGGCAACCAGCGGTTGATCGCGCTCATCACCGGCATCCTCATCATCGCAGCCGTTTTCCTTCTGGTGCACCGTACCTGGTTCGGGCTCATCATCCGCGCTGCCAGTCAGGATCGGGAAATGGCACAATGGAACGGAGTCAACACCACCCGGTTGAACATGATCAGTTTCGGCCTCGGATGCGCCTTAGCAGGAGCCGCCGGTGTCATTCTGGCACCCGTCTTTCCGGTCACACCGACCTCCGGTGTCCCCGTCGCCCTCACCGCCTTCGTCGTTGTCGTTCTCGGCGGGATGGGATCCCTCAAGGGATGTGTCATCGGCGGGCTGTTGCTCGGGCTGGTCGAAAACATCGGGGCCGCCTATGTATCGACCGGATACAAGAATGTCTTCGGCTTCATCATTCTGATCCTGGTGCTGCTCTTTCGACCGGCAGGTTTGTTTGGAAGAAAACAAGCATGAGACATGGTTGATGGCCTCGCAAAAAGTCCAAAAGTCTCATCCGAGCCGCATGGGGGCGGGCACACCTTTTTCGCTGCATCGGAAGGCATGCCCGCCCCCATGCTCAAGCCCGGAACTACCCGAAAATCGGGGGTAGATCGACTTTTTGCGAGACCATCATGGTTGGAAAAGGGGTATTCGTGAACGAACGCAACCAACTCATCGCCCTTGCCGTCTTCGGACTGCTCTGCGCCCTATCGCCTGTTTTTCTGGATGACTACAAGCTGCACATCGTCATCGTGAGTCTGTTCTATGTCATGATGGCCTCGAGCTGGAACCTCGTCGCCGGGTATACCGGACAGGTTTCCTTCGCCCATGCCGCATTCGCCGGCATCGGGGCCTATGTTTCGGGAATTCTTGCCGTCAAGATGGGCGTCCACCCCTGGATCGGCGTTCTGTGTGGCACCGCCGCAGCCGGCATCTTCGGATTGTTCCTGGGTGTTCTCTGTCTCAAAATGGGAGGCATCTATCTTTCCCTGACGACCCTCGGGTTTTCGGAAATTCTGCACATCATCATCACGAACGAATACGAGGTAACCCGGGGAACGATGGGGCTTCAGGTGCCGGGTCTTCTGGAGGTCTATTCCAAGGCGGGCTATCTCTGGATCATGCTCGCAGCCTCCGTTGTCGTTCTCATCGTCGTGTACCGCATGATCCACTCCCGGATCGGTCTCAATTTCCGGGCAGTGCAGAACGATGAAACGGCTGCCGCCTCTCTGGGTGTGGATGTCGTGCACATCCGGGTTCTCGCCTTCACGGTTTCCAGTCTGCTGGCTGGGCTTGCCGGCGGGCTCTTCGGGCACTATCTGCTGCTCATCACCCCGCAGATTCCTTCCCTCGACCAGCAGTTTCTGGTGCTCTCCATGACGGTGATCGGCGGCATGGGTTCCTTTGTCGGTCCGGTCATCGGCTCCTTCGTGCTGAAGATTCTCTCCGAATACATCCGGGCATACGGCGAATACCACGTTCTGTCCTTCGGCATTGTCGCCCTCGTCATGGCCCGGTTTGCGCCCCAGGGAATCGTCGGCGTATTTCGAAAAAGGACATCGGAATGATGCCGCTTCTGCAAGCAACCCACATCACCCGCCACTTCGGCGGCGTCATGGCTCTGAACGGTGTGGATATCCATCTCGAGGATGGAGAGATCGTCGGATTGATCGGCCCAAACGGCGCCGGGAAAACGACCCTGTTCAACGTTCTGGCTGCCGCCATCCCGCCGAGCACCGGATCCATTCGATTTCTGGATACGGACATCACGGGCTGGCCCGCCCACAAGGTCAGCCGACTGGGGCTGGCCCGGACATTTCAGATCACGCGGCCCTTTCTGAAAATGACCTGTTTGGAAAATGTCCTGGTCGGCCTGATCAACCATCGTCCGAAAGAACCGCTCGGAAGACTTCAGGATCTTGCAACCGAAGCCCTCGCCTTCGTCGGACTCTCGGATCAGCGCGACGCTCCCGCCTCCGGATTGAACCTCATTCAGAAGAAGAAGCTCGAAATCGCCCGGACCATCGCCGTCCGGCCGAAACTGCTGCTTCTCGATGAAGTCCTGGGAGGACTCAACTCCCAGGAAGTCCTCCAGGCCGTTTCCATGATCCGGGAACTTCAACGAAA
Source organism: uncultured Desulfatirhabdium sp. (assembly GCA_964549995.1). Taxonomy (GTDB): domain Bacteria; phylum Desulfobacterota; class Desulfobacteria; order Desulfobacterales; family Desulfatirhabdiaceae; genus Desulfatirhabdium. The sequence continues at coordinate 15,111 of CAZJXF010000012.1, forward strand.
TTTCGGCATCACCATCTTGTGGATCGAACACATCATGGGCGCCATCATGAGTGCTGCAGACCGGATTGTGGTGCTGCATCAAGGGGAAAAATTGATGGAAGGCGCTCCGGAAACCGTTGTCACCGATCCCCGGGTGATCGACGCCTATTTGGGGAATTAGGAAGGGCAGCGCATGCTTCGCATCGACCATATCGACGTTTATCGAGGAGAGGCCCAGATTCTGTGGGATGTCTCCCTTCATATCCAGAAAGGGGAACGGATCGCCATTTTGGGAAGCAACGGCGCCGGGAAAACCACCCTCATTGAGACCATCTTCGGAGGACTTCCGATTCGATCCGGTGACATTCGGTGGCACGATGCACCGCTCGCCGGAAAGAAACCGTTCGAGATCGTCCAGCTGGGGCTTTCCCTGGCTCCGGAAGGAAGGCGCATTTACAAGGAGATGACCGTTTGGGATAATTTATCGATGGGGGCCTATCCAAAGCGGGGCAGCAAGCGGATGGAAGAAAACCGTAGGCGGGTATTCAACCTCTTTCCCATTCTCGAAGAGCGGAAACATCAAATCGGATCGACCCTTTCCGGGGGCGAACAGCAGATGCTCACCATCGGCAGGGCTCTGATGAGCGATCCGGAACTTCTGGTGATCGACGAGCTTTCCCTGGGTCTGGCCCCGCTGATCACCCGGGAAATCTACCGTATTTTGGACGAGCTCACCGACATGACCCTGCTGCTCGTGGAGCAGAATGTCGATCTCGCCCTTCGCCATTCCCAGCGAGCCTATATTATGGAAAGCGGCCGCATCGTGCGCAGCGGTCTTTCGCGGGATCTGGCCGGAGACCCCGAGATCCGGAAAGCCTATCTCGGTCTGTAGGGGTTCAGACCGAACCACAGGGTGCAAACCATCATCAGGGCGGCCATGGCACCGAAGGCATGGGTGATTCCCCATCGGTCGAATATCCAGCCGGCGCTGACCGACCCCACCATCATGCCCGTGCTGTGACCGACCGTCATCAGGGCCATCACGGATCCCATGCTTTCCAAGCGGCTTCCACAGCCGACAGCCATTCCCATCACGGCAGGTGTCAGCATGCCGCCCCCGATCCCGAAACCGACACTCGCCCAGAACAGCCCCCAGAATCCCCCGGCCCCGATCATGGAAACGACCGATATCGCAACAATCATTCCTCCCAAAATGCCCAAAGCCTTCTTCGACATGCGATCGGACAGAACGCCCATCGGCCAGTTCAACATGCCGCTGATAAGGACGCTCATGGTAACCAGGGTTCCGGTGGCCATCGGAGAAAGACCAAAGCCGGACCCTGCATAGACCGGTAGAAATCCCCAGAGCATGCCGATGCAGGAGGTATGGGCAAAGCGAAGGAGCATGAGCGTCGGAAGTTCGCGATCGGAAAGCAGCAGTCCCCAGGCAGCCGGAGGCTTTCGCTGGTGCATCTGCCTTTCCTGCCGGGAGGAGGGCAACAACAGAAGGCACATCAGGAAACCGGCGGCAGACAGAATTCCCATGCAGAAATAGGCCGCATTCATGTCGAAATGCTGGGAAATCATCCCGCCCGCAAGGGGGCCGAGACTCAATCCCGAAAACATGGACAGATTGAACAACCCCATCGTTCGGCCCTCACTTCCGGAAAGGGTGATATCCCCCAGATAGGCCTGGGCCACGGGTAGGATCATGGCGGATGCAATTCCCTGAAGGAAGCGGATGGCGATCAGCGTGTGAACGTCCGTGGAATAGACGAAGGCGACCGATACGAAGGCGTAACAGAGGAGTCCGAACACGATAAAGGGTTTTCGGGCCGTAGCATCCGAACGTCTGCCGAAAAAAGGAAGCATGAGGGTTCGGGAAATGGAAAAGGCTCCGAAAATGAGCCCGATTTCAAGCCCGCTCGACCCGATCTGTTTGGCGTAAACCGGAAGAAGTGGGATGACGATGCCCACCCCGAGAACGGCACAGAACACCGAAAAAAACAGGGTATAGAAGATGCGGTTCTGCTCGGAGGTCATCGTTGCTATTTCGAGGCTTTGGGTGAAGAAACGCTAAGGCATGTTTCGCAAATGTGCGCGGTACGACATCACGAGCCGTCCGGTCCTACCCCTGATTTGTCCTGTTCTTCCTTGGAAGCGGCAAGCAGTTTGCTGTACCAGCAGGCAAAATCGTACATACCCCGGCATTTATCGTCGCCGTTGATCAGCCCGAGGGCCATTTCCAGAACGCCTGCACCGTAGGCGTTCGAATAGTTTTCCGGCGAGTGCTGCTGCAGAAACTCCCGGACAAGCTGCTGGGTCGTTCGTTTGGTAGGATCTTTGCGGATATCGATGGGATCTTTGGGCTCCTGAAACGGATCCCAGTTGTCGTATCCTTTTTTGAGGATGTGCTTCTTGCGCCGCTCGGACATGGCCTCGAACACGGCTCTCTTGCGTTCCTCGATCGTTTCGGAAGATGGATGATCCAAATCACGATGCATGGGAAACGCCTCCATCGGAATCGGACGGTTTCACCGGAATACCGAGATATTCTTCGTCGTATACCGTAAGAATGGCCATGGACAACGGAACGAGAAGATCTCCCATCTTCCGATGTCTGGATTGAATCTGCCGGACGAAATCCATCGAGAGATTCAACAATTTTTCGTGGATGCGATCGTATTTCGCCGTTGGGTAGGAGTGACCTTTCTGAAAATTCGACAGACCGCAGGTATGGCTGTTTTCACCGTCGAAGGTGGGAATGCCGTAAAGCCTGCAGGTGATGGGTCGAAACGTATAGATATCGCAGGTTCCGGCATCGTTCAACATCGGGCAGCGAACCCGTTCCTCCGAAAGAGCGGCCAGGATGGTTTTGGCGTCTTCTCCGGCCTTGATCCGCTTGTATGCCTTACGCTTGATCTTGTAGACCGCTCGATCCGCCTTGTTGCATTTTTCCAGCATTTGTTCTCTTTGCTCACCGGAAAAGTGCGCTTCAAACTGCTCATGAATGGCCATCGCTTCGACGAGGGTCAGATCGAAGAGGGCGTAACAGCAGTCGTTGCAGGCCGGTTTACAGGTCACGCATTCCGGAAACGACGCCTGAATCTGCTCGAAGGCACGGTCTGCCGAGGCGACCAGCTGATTGTACTGGTATCGAAATGGGGCGAATTCCTCACGAATGTCCATTGGTATTCCTTTCTCTATGATGGACTCCCAAAAAGTTAGTGAGTCTGCAGCGAGCCGCATGGGGGCGGGCACCCCTTTTTCGCTGCATCGGAAAAACTCAGCCGCCCGATCTCGTAAGGGCCGGGCATGGTGCCAGACGCTCCAGGAGAGAGCATCTCATTGAAATGGCAAGCTTTTCAAACACAAGCCGAAGTGTTTTGCATGCCCGGCCCAACGAGCTCCGGCGGCTTCAAACAAGTTTCCGCTGCAGCATCAAAAGGCGTACCCGCCCCCATGCTCAGGCCCGGAAACACCCCAAAACAGGGATAGATCGACTTTTTGCGCGTCCATCCTCTATAATAGCGTCCCCACCGCCGTTCTTACTTCCCGATACAGAACCGGCTGAAAACCGATTCGAGAACGTCGAACCGGACGGATTCACCGGATATCTCCTGCAGGATGTGAAGCGCCAACCGTAGATCCTCTGCAACCATTTCCTCTGTGACACCCGCCCGCAATTGGGTTTCGGCTTGCCGAAGGGCCTGCTCGAGCTGAAGCAGCAGGCCCTTTTGCCGCAGGTTGGGAACAATGGTATCGACGGCCAGGGGAGGCGATATGCCTTGGATCGTTCGTTCCAGCGCCTCTTCAAGTCGATCCAGAAAGGCCCCGGTTTTGACGGATACGGCAAGAACCGGAGCCGGATGGAAGCGCTTTTCCCAGGGGACCGGATCGAAGGTTTCAACCCGATCCAGTTTGTTCAAAACGACGATATGGGGTTTTTCGGCGATCGCACAGGCAACCGGATCATCCGGCCCGGGAACGGCATCACGGACATCCAGCATGAACAGGATCAGGTCGGATCGACTGCACTGCTCGATGGTTTTCTGGATGCCGATATGCTCCACCGGATCGTCGGTCTCCTGAATCCCGGCCGTATCCCACAACTGAAGCCGAACCCCGTGGATCCGGGTTTCGGCCTGAATGAGGTCTCGGGTGGTTCCGGGAATTTCGGTGACGATGGCGCGCTCCTGCCCGAGCAGCACATTGAAGAGGCTGGATTTGCCTACGTTCGGCTTTCCGAGAAGGGTGACGATCAGCCCATCCCGAATCCGGGCATATCCGTCCGCCGCCCGAAGCAGCTTCTGAATCACGAGGATACCCGAGGCCAATCGATCGGCCCATTGCATTCGATGTACAAGGGAGGGCATGGGCATGTCCTCCGGAAAATCGATGCATGCCTCGAGCTCGGCCGAGAGGTCCTGAACGAGAAGGCGCAAGGAGGTCAGCTCTTTGGAGAGCCCGCCCTGCAGGATGTTCAACGCGGCAGCTGCGGCCTGTTCGCTCTGAGCCTCGATGAGATCGAGGACGGCTTCGGCCTGAGTCAGATCGATTCTGCCGTTCAGGAAGGCGCGTTTGGTGAATTCTCCCGGCTCGGCAAGCCGGGCACCTGCTTGCAGGACGCTTTCGAGAATCCGCTTCAAAACGGCCGATCCGCCGTGGCACTGAATCTCGACGACATCTTCCCGCGTATACGACCGCGGAGCGGCCATGGGTAGCACCAAGGCTTCATCGATGGGAAGCTGTGTCCGACAATCGACGATCGTTCCATAAAGAACCTGGTGCGAACAAAGCGCCAATAGGCCGTCGGCTGCCATTCGTTCCCAAAGCCGCCCATCTGCGGGTCGAAAAAGCCTGTGGAGAATGCCGAACGCAGCCATCCCGGATATGCGGACGATTCCGATGCCACCGATTCCCGGAGGCGTAGAAATGGCTGCGATGGTATCCGATGTCATGTCGTCCATCCCTGACCCGGAGGTCATGCCGGCAGTTCGTGGGATGGGGCAAGCGATACGATCATTTTCCGGGAAGGCCCGTTTTCGATGGTTCGGGCACACACCCGTTCGTCCTGCTCGATCAAATGCTGAACGATGTCGTGTTCTTTCGGAGACAGGGAACTGATGGCGATCGGTCGGCCCCGCTGCACCACTTTCTGGATGACCTTGTTCGTCAATCGGGTCAATCGTTCGGTTTTTCGCTCCCGAAACCGGTTGACATCGATGAAAACCTTCAGCGAGGGATCGGTCTTCTGAACATATTTTCGGAGAACGTGCAGGACGGCATTCAGCGTCTGACCCTTTTTCCCGATCAAATGTTCGCACGCCGGACTTTCGATGGAAAACACGATCCGATGGTCGTTTCGGGAGACATCGACGACCGGCGAATCGGCAAGCCGACAGACGACGGCCGACAGAAACCGTCGCCATTCTTCGATCGGCAACTCCCCCGGCTTTGCTTCCGGCACGGCCGTCTCTTTCGCGATATCCACCCCCTGCACCTTACCATCCGCCTGCGGCATGACGGTATCCACGAGCGACTTGGTTTCCGAAGCAGGGACAGAAGGCTGCGGAACATCATCCATCGGCTGTTCGACCGGGGGAGCCGGGGACCTCTCGGTTTGCCGAAGCTGCAGGGATTCTTCCGAAACCGATTCCGGCAGCCGTACGCGAATCTTGGCCTTCTTGATGCCGACAATGCCGAAAATCCCGCTCGATCCATAGGAGATCACGTCATAAGACAGGTTCTCCACGGGTATACCAAGGCTTCTGCAAGCGTTTTCGACGGCTGCCTGAAGGTTTCTTCCTTCGAAAATTCGTTCGTTCATCGCTTCATGAAAAAACGGTGATAGGGTTGCTCATGCGTATTTTTTCTGGATCATGTACTGCTGACCGATGGAGATGATGTTGTTGATTAGCCAGTAGAGCACGAGCCCCGAGGAAAAATTGATGAAGATGACGGTAAACACGATCGGCATGGCCATCATCATTTTGGCCTGTGTCGGATCGCCTGCCGGCGGGCTCATTTTCTGCTGCAAAAACATGGTCACACCCATCACGAGTGTCAAGACCGGGATCCCGTAGGGCGGTTCCATGAACGGAATCGAGAACGGGAAATGGAAGAGACGGTCGGGCGCTGACAAATCCGTAATCCATCCGAAGAAAGGTGCATGCCGCAATTCGATGGCTTCGTAGAGCATCCGGTAGAGGGCGAAGAAGACCGGGATCTGAACGATCATCGGCAAACAACCGCCCATCGGATTGACCTTGTATGTCTTGTACAGGGCCATCGTCTCTTCGTTCATGCGCTTCTTGTCGTCCTTGTATTTGTTGCGGATTTCCACCAGAAGAGGCTGCATTTTCTTCATCTGGGCCATGGACTGATAGCTCTTGGTTCCCAACGGCCACAGGATCGCCTTCACGAGGATCGTCAGAATGATGATGGCGATGCCGTAGTTCGGCACGACGCTGTAAATCGTGTTCATGATCCACAGAAAGGGTTTGGCCAGAATATCGAACATGCCGAAATGAATGGCCCGATCCAACCCCAGGCCGGTCGCTTTCAAAATGCTCAGGCTCTTGGGACCGAAATACAGCCGGAATTGCTGGGAAAGCTGAGCACCGTTTTCGATGGATTTTTCGGGACCCACAAGTTGTGCATGAAGCACCTGATTCTCCGGACGCAGCAGGATCTTGCCTTGTGTCGGCTCCGCCGGAACGACGGCCGCCATGAAATACCGCTCTTCGAGCGCCATCCACTGCACCAGTCCGGCCGTTTCGGGTTTCTTCGCCGCATCGGATTCGGTGATTTGCTCGAGTTTTTCGTTCAACAGGGCGCTGAGTCCTACAAAACCGAAATCCTTCTTGTGGGCATCGGCAACCTTATTCAACTGTACCATAAGCGGGCGGTTGAGCGCCGCGCCGCTTTGGTTGACGATCCGCACATCGAGATCGATGATGTAGCTGTCCGGATGAAAGGTGTATTGCTTGACGATCGTGATACCGTTGGGTGCATTCCACGAAAACAAAATGGATTGCGGTTGTTGCTCCACCTGGATCGTGTCGCCGGTCGATGACGTCCGGAAGACGCTCTTCGAGAGAACGGCAGCCGAAAGATCTCCGTAGGCAATTTGGGAAAGACCTTCCGGGAACAGCGTCGGAACCAGAACTTTCAAAGGAGAATCGGGTTCCACGGTTTCACGGTATCCGGTCAGCTCCATGTGGTTCAGCACCGCACCCCGGGAGGATAAAACGGCGTGATACAAGGGGGTGGTCACCCGGATTTCCCGGACTTCCTCGGCAGATGCCAAATCCTGCTCGACGATCTTTCCGGGGGAAGCCTGAAGCGCTTCAGCCGCAGGTGGGGACGGTTGCACCTCAGCCTGGGGTTTTACAGGGGACGTCGTTTCGACCGAAGTGTTGACAGGCGGGTTGTCGGGGGGAAACAGATACCCCCATACCAGAAACACCAAAAAAGAAAGTGCGATCGCTAAGAATACGCGGCCTTGCTCCATGAAAGTTGACTCCTGTTGATACGGTATTGCGTCGGGTTCGTGTAACCATCCAAATGCGTGGTGCGTTGTGCGAAAATGCGTGCTTCCTCGGCCACTCGCAAAAAGTCGATAAGTCTTGAGTAAGCCGCATGGGGGCGGATACGCTTTTTTCGCTATATCGGAAAAATTCAGCCGCCCTCCTGCTGGAAGCCCGGCATTGAAAGAAAATCGGTCAGTGGCGGCTCGAACGCCCGCTTCCGGCATCAGGGTACGGGATCGACGCCTCCGGGATGAAACGGATGGCATTTGCCCAAACGCTTGAGCGCCATCCAACCGCCTTTCCCCATGCCGTATTTCGATATGGCCTCATAAGCGTACTGGGAACAGGACGGATAGAACCGGCAATGGTCTCCCAGCCAGGGAGAAACGAGCAGCTGATAGGCACGAATACAAAAGAGAGCGGGCCATCGAAGCATAGGGTTCAGTCATGGGCTCCATTGGAGCGGTTTCGATGCTCGATTTTACCGAAAATATCGAGTATGGCATGCATCAATTCCCTTGAATCCAATTTCCCGGCCGGTTTCCTCGCGATCAGATGGATATCCCAATGTCCGTTGGGAAAGAGGCGCTCTCGATGGAGCCGAAAGACTTCCCGGGCGATTCGTTTGATACGGTTTCGAACGACGGCCCCTCCGACTTTTCGAGAAACACTCATCCCCAATCGGGAACGCGTAGAGGTGTTCGGCAGGTAGTGAATGGTGAACACCTCGTTGTGCACCCGTTTCCCACGTTCGTAGACAACCTGGTATTCGCTTTTCTTTCGCAGACGATCGCACGGTTGAAAGGAAAATGGTTTCATGCCTGCAGAGATGGTGCAATGGATGCGTGCGATACGAGGTGGGACAAGCGCATGCCTGGGAATCCCCCGGCATGCGCATACTGGGAGGGTATCCTGTCGGTTCATGCCCTGGGTTTTCAGGCCGAAAGCCGCTTTCTACCTTTGGCACGACGGCGTCGAATCACTTCCCTTCCCTGGCGTGTCGCCATTCGGGTCAGGAACCCATGGGTCCGTTTGTGCTTGAGCTTACTGGGTTGATAGGTTCGTTTCATGTTTCACTCCTTATCATAATTGCATCGATTGAATGATGATGGACTCGCAAAAAGTCAGATGCTCTTGTTGAACCCGCAGGAGAGCGGGTGCATTTTGCTTGCGCAGCGGAAAAACTCAGCAGCCCGATCTCGTAGGATCGGGCGGATGGCCAAGATGGAAACGATGGCTTTCTGAAAGGCAACATCCGGATTTTCAAGCCAAAACAGATGAAGCGCGTCCGCCCGATCCAACGATCTCCGGCTGCTTCAAACACGTTTCCGCTGCTTCGCAAAACACCACCCGCTCTCCTGCTGGAAGCCCGGCATTGGAAGGAAATCGGTAAGTGGCGACTTTTTGCGAGTCCATCAACGATGATCCCGAAAGCCTTTTATAAACAATTTATATTACGTGATTTCCATAAATTCCGTCAATCGTTTTTTGATTCTTTCTTCCGGCCTTTATCCCTCCTGCATCATTTCGATGATCTCATACTGTTCGATATGAAAGCGTTCGTTCGGGTAGATGACGATTGGTTTTCCGGTTTCCTTCTCCAGTTTGACGATCAAATGGTTTTCTTCCCGATGCAGCAGCTCGGCGACCTCGGGATGGACATGAACAGTGATTTTCCGCGTGTCTTTCTCCCGGTATTCGGAGAGAATTTCCCGAAAGATCATATGGCATACCGATTTTTTCGAAAGGATGAACCCCTCTCCTTCGCAATAGAGACACGGTTCGCAGAGTACCCGGTGAAGGGATTGACGAATCCGCTTTCGGGTCATCTGAATGAGACCGATTTCAGACATCGGTAGTACGTGGGTCTTGCTGCGGTCCTTCCGGAGGGCCTCGATCAGGGCATTGTAGACTTTTTCCTGATTGGCCTTCTTCTCCATGTCGATGAAATCGATGATGATGATGCCGCCGATATCCCGCAGCCGGAGCTGATAGGCGATTTCCTTGACCGCCTCCAGATTGGTCTTGAGAATGGTCTCCTCCAGGTTGTGTTTGCCGACATACCGCCCTGTATTGACATCGATGGCGACCAGGGCTTCGGTTTCCTCGATGACGATATATCCGCCCGATTTGAGCCACACCTTCTTTTTCAGGGCCCGCAGAATGTCTCCCTCCAGATTGAAGGCGTCGAAAATCGGCTCCGATCCCTGGTAAAGCTCGACCGAATCCTTCATGAAGGGCATGAATCGATCCAGAAAATTCTGAACGGTGTCATAGACGAGCGGATTGTCGATGATGAGCTTGTCGGCCTCGTGGGTGAGCAAGTCTCGAACGGCCCGAAGGCTCACATTGAGTTCCCGATGGATCAGACTGGGTGCGGCGTTCGTTTTGTAACGGGTTTGAATGGCTTCCCAGAGGTTCTTGAGAAAAACCATTTCATTCGCGAGCTTCTCCGGCTGAACCCCTTCGCTGGCGGTACGGACGATGTAGCCGAAGGGTTCGGTCCGCAGGGACAGAACCATTTCCTTGAGCCGGTTGCGCTCCGCTTCATCGCTGATCCTTCGGGAAATGCCGATGTGATCCGTAAACGGCATCATGACCAGGAAGCGACCTGGAAGCGAGACATAGGTCGTCACCCGAGCCCCTTTGGAGCCGATCGGGCTCTTGGCCACATGGACCAGGATCTCCTGTCCCTCGGTCACGAGATCTTCGATCGGAATGCCCTTGCGCTTTTCGTCATCCTTCGACACGGTGGCGAGAGTGACCGGTGCTTCCTCCAGATCTTCCTCCTCGCTTTCCTTGAAAAGGTTGGGCTCCTGGAGAGAGGGCCTGCTGCCGATGATGTCATCGACATACAGAAATGCGGCCTGCTCGAGCCCGATATCGACGAAGGCCGCTTGCATACCGGGAAGCACACGCTGAATGCGGCCTTTGTAAATGTTTCCGGCGATATCGGAATCGTTGTGTCGTTGGATGAACAGTTCCGCGATGGTGCCGTCCTCGAGGAGGGCCACGCGGGTTTCGTATTCCGTGGCGTTGATGACGAGTTTTTTATACATCGGTGCTCCGTAGGAAAAAGAGGCGATGGGCTATAGGCGATAGGCGATAGGCGATAGGTCATGGGTTAGAGGTTATGGGTCATGGGGTGATGGACTCGCATGTTCTTAGGCCACTTTGGTGACTTCCGCCTCCTGGATGACATCTTCCGGAAACTGCCAGACGGCCCGCAGCACATCGGCCGGACGAAGAACCGCATCCTGGACATGCAACAACCGCATCTCGCAGGAGGTGTCGGAAAGCAGTCGGATTTCCGGAACGATTCGTTTGAGATCGATGTGGCGGGTGATCCCCTTGCGATTGGTTCGGGTGATGTCGAAGGTATCCGCCTGTTCAAACCGCTCCAGTGCCTCCCGATCGAACCCCTGTCGGAAAAGATCGACACGGTAGGTGGCACCGGTCGATGGGTTCCGGCCTTTCGAAGAAGGTTCCACAGGTTCGCATCCGATGATGGAAATCCCTTCGATCAGGGCATGGTTCAGCCGCTCGACCAGCACATCGCAATCGGTATCCGCAGCGACCGAAGCCCGAAAGATTTCACACATGGACGCCAGTCCGATGGGAAGCGCTTCATCGAAAGACAGTTTGGGCTTGGGATGAAACCCTTCCGAAAATTCAACGGAAATACCGCTTCGTCGAAAGGCGCGGCAAAACAGGTTGTAGACCTCCAGATGTCCCAGAAAGCGAGCATTTCCGGTTTTGGTGTACCGAAGCACCACCGGTTTCCATCGGAATGGAGGAGTTTGTTTCACCTCCTCCGCAGGCAACCCGTCGGAGCGGTTCGCTTCCGGCATGTCCCGGCACAATACGGGCTGAAGGGTTTCGAAATCACATACCCCGCATCCACGGCATTCGGCCTGCCTGCAGTCCGGTGTCGGCTGTCCTGCCATCGCCAGCCGGTTTTCTGCCTGAAGAAAGTCTTTCGTAACCCGGACATCGATGTGGTCCCAGGGAAGCGGCTCATCCCATTGCCGCTTTCGATAAACGAATTCGGCCGGATCCACGCCTTCGGCTTCGAAGGCAGCCTTCCATCGATCCAACCGGAAGTGATCGCTCCACCCATCGAAGCGGCATCCCATGCGATAGGCTCTCTCGATGACAGCCGAACACCGATCGTCTCCTCGAGCCAGAACCCCCTCCAAAAAACTCACCTCCGGCTGTTGCCATTTCACCGAAATTCCGGGCATCTGAAGCCGATGGCGAATGGCCGAAAGCCGTCGATAGGCTTCTTCGATAGGAATCTGCGGCTCCCATTGAAAAGGTGTGTGCGGCTTGGGAATGAAGGTGGTCAGGCTGATGTGCATCTCTCCACGGCGATGCTTCCCGAAGGACCGAAGCAGGGACCGAAGCCCTTTGACCAAATCGACCAGGGCGTCGAGATCCGCATCCTCTTCCGTCGGCAATCCGATCATGAAATAGAGCTTGATGACCTGCCATCCAAGGGAAAAAGCATCCTCGACCGCCCGGCGGATGTCCGCCTCGCCGATGTTCTTGTTGATGACGTTTCGAAGACGTTGGCTCCCCGCCTCCGGAGCGATCGTGAAACCGGTCTTCCGGACCCGTTTAATGGCTTCCATCAGGGGCTTCGAAAGCCGATCCGCCCGAATGGAAGGCAGCGAAACGGCCACATGCCGGGGTTCGCAATGGCCCATCAGCACTTCCATCAACCGTTCGAGCTCCGTATAATCTCCCGTGCTCAGGGAAAGCAGGGATAAATCCTCGTATCCGGTCGCATCGATGGCGTTCCGGGCCTGTTTTAAGATGGTCGAAATGGAACGCTCCCGAACCGGTCGGTAAATCATTCCGGCCTGACAGAAGCGGCACCCCCGCGAACACCCCCTGGATATCTCCAGACGCAGTCGATCATGAACGGGTTTTCCGAAGGGAACAAGCGGGCTGTCTGGAAAAGCGGCGCTGTCCAGATCGGCTACTACGGCACGACGGATGCGGGCAGGCGCGTTGACTTTGGGTATGCGGCGCCGGAAGCCTTGCCCATCCGTTTGAACATCGTAGAACCGAGGAATGTATACCCCTTCGATGGCTGCCCAGCGCTCCAGAAGATCTTCTCTGGAACCGGCGCCATCGCTCTTCCAGCGCATCCATTCCTCCGTCAACGTCAGAACGACCCGTTCCCCGTCTCCGATGACCATGGCATCGAAAAACCGGGCCATGGGTTCCGGATTGACCGTGCAGGGGCCGCCTGCAATGACAAATGGAACGTTCCCATCCCGAGTTCGGGCATCGAAGGGAATACCGGCGGCCTCGAGCATGTAAAGGACGTTCGTATAGGTCAGCTCGTAGAGAAGGCTGAATCCGACGATATCGAAATCCCGCAACGGCCGCTTGGACTCGAGAGAAACAAGAGGTTGGTTTTCCCGAACCATTCGCTCATGCAGATCCAGCCCCGGCGCAAACACCCGTTCCGCCGCAATGCCCGGCTGTCGGTTCAAGATGTGATACAGAATCTGGATACCGAAATGGGACATGCCGATTTCGTACATTTCCGGAAAGGCCAGCGCAAAAAAAAGCTTGATCTCTTCGGGACGTTTCCGGATATGATTGGGTTCGAACCCAATGTACCGGCTGGGCTGTTCGATGCCGCCGAGCGCTTTCCAGAAACGCGCATCGGATGGGTCTGTGGTTGAGGAATGGGTCATGAATGATGGCCTTGCAAAAAGTCAGTGAGTCTCCAGTGAGCCGCATGGAAGGAAATGTGTCTTTCCGCAATCGATTAGTATAATACAGAGGTTCCAAAGATGAAAAGCCTTAAAATCGGAATGGCATGGATGCTATGCGCCATCTGGGCGGTTGTGCCGCCCGCCGTGACATTTTCAGCCGATGACCTGCGAGAGACACCCGTCGTCAAGGCCGTTCGAAAAGTAGGCCCTGCAGTCGTCAACATCCGCTCGGAGGCTGCAGCCGATCGCTCCGTTTCCCCCTTCGCGCCCTTCACCGGCAACCCCTTCTTCGACAACTTCTTTCGGGACTTCTTCGAAAATCGACCGCAGCGCCCGATGGATCGCACCAGCCTCGGATCCGGTGTCATCGTGGACGGAAAACGCGGCTATATCCTGACCAACGCCCACGTCATCGAAAAAGCGGGAAAAATCCGTGTGGGTCTCATGGACGAGCGGGAACTGGAAGCCAAAGTCGTCGGAATCGATTCGAACTCGGATCTGGCCGTACTGCAGATCGTATCGCCATTGCCTCTGCCGGCCATTGAAATGGGATCGAGCGACGATCTGATGATCGGTGAAACGGTCATTGCCATCGGAAACCCCTTCGGCTTTTCCCACACGGTCACCACTGGCGTGATCAGTGCACTGGGCAGAAGCATCCGAACGGAAGAAACCGTTTACCACGATTTTATCCAGACCGATGCATCCATCAACCCGGGCAATTCCGGAGGGCCGCTGCTCAACATCCGCGGGGAACTGATCGGCATCAACACGGCCATTTACGCCAAGGCGCAGGGAATCGGCTTCGCCATCCCCATCCAGAAGGCCAAGCGGATCATGAACGATCTCATTCGATATGGGGAAGTGGTGCAGCCCTGGATCGGCATTCGGGTGCAGGGAGTCGACACCCAGACGGCCGCTTACCTGAAGCAGTCGGGAACGGTTGACCCATCGAAGTCAGGCGGCATTCTGGTTCGGGATGTGGAATCGGAGAGCCCGGCGGCAGCAGCCGGTGTGCAGCCGGGAGACCTGGTTCTGGAGATCGGTGGAAAAGCGATGAAATCGGTCGAGGATTATCGGGCCGCCCTGCAGGGATACGGTGCGGGAGATACCATTCCGATGCAACTCGGCAGAAAAGGAAAAATCCTCACCGTCAGCATCCGTTCGACCACCTATCCGGAAAGCCGCGGCCAGGAACTTGTCTGGCGGCTTCTGGGCATTCGGGTTTCAAATGCCGTCGCCCGAAATGGAAAAGCCTTCGGCGTCAAAATCGATGCCGTAGCCGATGGAAGCTACCTCGCTCGGATCGGCGCCACCCGTGGGGACATCATCCGACAAATCGACGATCTGACCGTAACCGATACCGAAGGTTTTTACCGGAGCGTCATTAAGATCCGGAACAAACCTTCGGTCGCTCTGTTGCTCCAAAGAGGAGACAGGTTGTATCACATCGCTGTCCGCCTGGATGAAGACGGCTGAAGCAGCGGAAAAGGGGAAGCCGATCCGGTCCCCCCTTTTCCTTGTTCTTTGCTTTTTTAAAACGGCCAGAACGCCGCATCATTCCAGGCCGACTCGGTCAGCACGCGATCCAGCTTGGCCAGGGTTTCATAATGACCGGACTCGAAGTCGGCCAGCCAGCCGTAGAGTTTCTTTTCCTCCGGATCGACGGCATCCAGGGCTGCCTGCCGGTACATGGCGATGGCATTGGCTTCCATGGCCATCGATGCCGAAACGGCCGAAGCCTCGAATCCTGCAGACGTCAACCGAACAGCAATATCGGGCGTCAGTACCCGACTGACCGCAATGGTTTCAGCAGGAAGACCTCCTTCACCGGCCTCGAACCGCCCCGTCGTGCTGACGGCGCGAAACTGCCGAGACAGGATGGCTTCGTGCCGATCTTCTTCCTCGGCCATGGCCTCGAAGAACTCCCGAAGCGACGGTTCCTGTGTCTGTTTGGCCACATGGGTATAGAAGGACTTGCCGCGACGCTCCAGCAGAATCGCTTTCTTGAGAATGGATAGGGTCGAGTCTGTCATATCTGCCCCCTTTCAGAAGGTGATGTGACCCGCAGCTCATACGAGCGGACCCGCATCGCCGGATAATAGGATTTTTTGGCTTTGGCCAGATTGGCCACACCCATATCGCTTTCCTTGTTGATCCAGGAACACCCTTCAAACAACTGCTCGGCACAATAGCGATCGAAGAACTGATACAACCCTTTGTACCGGGCGAACGCTTTTTCGAAGTGTAAGACACCCATGTCTGCGGTCAAGTTTGCGGCCACACCCAATGCGGAAACCTCCCCCCGAATACGCAGCACCAGCCCCTTGACCGCATACCGATGGATATGGTTCAGCAGGTTGATCAGGGCCTGCTTTTCACACTCGAGATCGTCATTCGTGTAGGACCGGCAATTGCGCTCCTCGCACCATAGATCGAGAAACGACAGACACTCCGGTATGGATGCCGATTCGATAGGCTCGACGACGACATCTCCCGTCTGCACATGGGTTTTTTGGAACTGGGCGATCAGGTTTCGCTTCTTGGCGTATTTACGGCCTTTCAGAAAAGCCAGATCGTCTCGACTGTACACATAATCGTCGTATTCCGGTTGCGGGTGGATCGTGAACCAACGCTCACAAACGGAGGAGCCGTAGCGTTCGATGTAGTCTTCCGGAACGAACCAAATGCTGGAATATCCGGTTTCCTGCGTCAATCGATACAGTTCCTCGGGCGTCGACTCCCGCTCGGGGCATATGGGCAGAATGAGATGATCCTTCGACGGTTCCCGGATGAATTTCGCCGCCAGAATCAGACAGCCATCGATGACGGTCGCCCGGGGATGGTAGGCTTCGTTCGCCCAGGAGAGCAACGACGGAAGCGAATAGATGCACAGGCGGTAGCGTTGGTTGGTGAAATAGGGTTTCAGTCGGTCGTAATCTTCGGGAACGATGGGATCGAGCGATATCATGGCAAGGTCATGGCAACCGCCTTCATGGGGTTGAATCCAAGCTTTCTATAGAACGGGTAGGAGTGATTCTGGGAGATAAGACCGATCCAGGTCATGCCGGATCGACGCAACTCCTCGACAAGAAAGGAGACGACGGCCTTTCCGATCCCCCTGTTTCGGGAATCCAACCGGACGGCCACATCCTGGATGTAGGCATCGCTCGTTCGATCGCTGATGGCTCTTCCCATGCCCAACACTTGTCCGTCTTCGGTGACGGCTGCAGCAAAGACATGGCTGTTTCGGATCAGCGCTCGAAGACTTTGTCGGCTGTCTGGGGGTTCTTTCCACCAGCCTTCCTGCCGATAAAGAGAAATGAGTTGATCGAGAAGATGCTCGTGATCGGAAAGGTTCTCGAGGTACGTTGAAAGATCGATGAGTTGCCAGTGCATGGAATTCGAAAGGGTTCGTCCGATGCCAATAAGGCAAACGTCGCTTCAGGCGGCAGCCTGCCGTGCTGCTGTCGGTAGGAAGGTGGTTCGGTTTCTGCCGCTGTTCTTGCTGATATACAGGGCTTCGTCCGCCCGTCGGATCAACCGGTCGGCCGTTTCTCCGGAAACATAATCGGCGACACCAATGCTTAAGGTCACCGGAACAGAGGTCCCATCGTCGAGCGTCACCGGGCTCTTTTCGACCTTCAGGCGGATTCTCTCGGCCACCACAATGGCCTCCTCTCCCGTCGTGACCGGAAGAATCACGGCGAACTCCTCGCCTCCGTACCGATAGGCCGAATCCATCGCCCGAAGACTCGACTTCAGCAGAAAACCGACATGGGCCAGCGCGTTATCCCCGTTGAGATGACCGAAGCGGTCATTGAAGCTCTTGAAATGATCCACGTCGATCATCAGCAGGCTCAACGAATGATGGTACCGATTGGCGCGCTCGACTTCCATGACGATTTGACGATGAAAATGCCTCGAATTGTATAATTGGGTCAGATCGTCGGTAATGGACAGGATTTTGAGCCGCTCGATCATCTCCTCCCGTTCCCGCCGCAGCTGCCTTTCGTTGGCCAGCCGACGGATCCGAAGCAGCAACTCCGGATATCGGACCGGTTTGGTGATGAAATCGCTCGCCCCTCGGGAAACGACGAATTCGTAGGTATAATCCCCCGGATACAGGGTCATGGCAATCACATCGACATCCCATTGCTTCTTGACGGATTCGATGAAGTCAAGACCATCCATGTGTTCCATCTGGAGATTGACAATCAGGATATCCACCGACTGGGACGACAGAAGGGCATTGGCTTCTTCGGCATCCTCGGCCCCCAGACATGCAAAACCGGATAGTCGGAAAAATTCGATCAGTTGCTGCCGAACGACGGCATCATCGTCGACGATCAGAAGGGAAAGCGATTCCACGTCAAGAGTTCTCTGCCTGCGTCCTATAGAAAAATGGGGATGTTGACATCCAGAAAGGGCTTCTGGTAAAACGAAACACACAGAAAGTAAATGAAATTGGGAAAGGTGTCAATTCATCTTTCGAACTTCTTCAACGGGCAGGCAACGAAGCACAGCTGCTTGCCCTTCGTTTTTTCAGAATCGGATTTCATTCATGGCCGACCGCATATCGAACATCCGCAATTTCAGCATCATCGCCCACATCGACCACGGGAAATCCACCCTCTCCGATCGGCTGATCCAGGCTTCCGGCATCATCGCCGAGCGCGATTTTCAGGAACAAATTCTCGATTCGATGGACATCGAGCGGGAACGAGGCATTACCATCAAGAGCCAGACCGTCTGTCTACCCTACAAGGCCCGAGACGGAAAAACCTACACCCTGAACCTGATCGACACCCCCGGGCATGTGGACTTCACCTATGAAGTCTCTCGGGCGCTGGCCTCCTGCGAAGGAGCGCTTCTGTTGATAGACGCCAGCCAGGGGGTCGAAGCCCAAACCCTTGCAAACCTCTATCTCGCACTCGAACACAATCTCGAAATCGTTCCGGTCATCAACAAGATCGATCTGCCTTCGGCAGATATCGAACGGGTGAAACACCAGATCGGAGACGATCTCGGCCTCGATCCGGACACGGCCGTTCTGGCCTCGGCCAAGGAAGGCATCGGTATCGAGGATGTGTTCGAAAGCATCGTCACCCGACTTCCGGCCCCTTCCGGAGACCCCAACGCCCCGCTTCAGGCCCTGATTTTCGACAGCCACTACGATGCCTTCCGGGGAACGATCGTTCATTTTCGGGTGTTTCAGGGATCGATCGGCGTTGGCGACACCATCCGCTTCATGTCGAACAATGCCGTCTATAAGGTAGAGGAAGTCGGCCTCTTCCAGATCAAACGGATTCCGAAGGATCGGCTGCTCGCAGGCGATGTCGGCTATCTCATCGCAGGCATCAAGACCGTCCGCGACACCCGCTGCGGCGATACCATCACCCATCACGACAGACCCTGCGAAAAACCCATGCCGGGATTCAAGCTCGCCAAACCCGTCGTCTTCTCTTCCATCTATCCAGTAGCCTCCGACGATTACCCGGCCCTTGCCGAGGCTCTGGACAAGCTGCACCTGAACGATGCTTCCCTCGTCTATGAGAAGGATTCCTCCGCAGCTCTCGGGTTCGGTTTCCGATGCGGGTTCCTGGGGCTTCTCCATCTCGAGGTCGTGCAGGAGCGGCTGGAGCGGGAATACGACCTGAGCCTCATTCTCACGGCGCCTTCGGTTCAATATCAAGTACAGCTGACGGACGGCTCCACGGTGATCATCGACAACCCGGCTCTCTATCCCGATCCCTCGCAGATCGTTTCCACCCGGGAACCCTTCATCAAGGCCACCATCATCGTTCCGGACCGTTACATGGGCCAGGTGATGAAACTGTGTCTGGACCGCCGGGGCATCAGCCGCAACTACCAATATTTGACGAGCAACCGGCTCGAGATGATCTTCGAACTTCCGTTGGCCGAAGTGGTTTACGACTTCTACGACAAGTTGAAATCCGTCACCCAAGGCTACGGTTCCTTCGATTATGAAATCATCGAATTCCGCGAAACCCAGCTTGTCAAGCTCGACATACTCATCAACGGCGAACGGGTAGACGCCCTAAGCCAGCTCGTACACAAGGACAGGGCCTATGAACGGGCTCGAAGCGCCTGCGAAAAGCTCAAGGAAGAAATTCCGCGGCAGCTTTTCAAAATCGCCATCCAGGGGGCTATCGGCAGCACGATCATCGCCCGCTCCACGGTTTCGCCGTTTCGCAAGGACGTCACGGCCAAATGCTACGGGGGGGACATCACCCGAAAGCGAAAGCTCTTGGAAAAGCAAAAAAAAGGCAAGAAACGCATGAAGATGGTCGGACAGGTGGAAATACCTCAGTCCGCGTTTCTGGCTGTTCTGAAAACCGATACGGATTAACAGGGATCAGGAAAGGAACTGTTTTGGGTAAAACCCTTGTTGAAAAAATCATCGATGCGCATCGGGTCGATCGGCTGGGGGAGGATGTCGTCGTCGTTCGGCTGGATGCGGTCTTTTGCCATGAAATCACTACCCCGATGGCGATTGCCGATCTCGTCGAACGGGGGAAGGATCGTGTCTTCGATCCAACCAAAATCAAGGCCGTCATCGATCACGTTTCCCCTGCAAAGGATTCCAAGACGGCCATGCAAGGGAAAATCCTGCGGGACTGGGCCAGGCGGCACGGCATTCAGGACTTTTTCGATATCGGCAGAAACGGCATCTGTCATGCCCTCTTTCCGGAGAAGGGATTTGTCCGGCCGGGATACACGATCATCATGGGCGACTCCCACACCTGTACCTATGGAGCCTTCGGCGCCTTCTCCGCAGGGGTCGGCACCACCGATCTCGAAGTGGGTATTCTCAAGGGCGTGTGCGCCTTTCCGCTGCAGAAGACCATCCGGATCGATCTCACCGGAACCCTTCCCGAAGGGGTCTATGCCAAGGATGTGATTCTGTCGGTGATCGGTACCCTGGGCGTCAATGGAGCCACCAACCACGTCATCGAATTCTGCGGTCCGGTCATCGAACGAATGGGCATGGAAGGTCGCATGACGATCTGCAACATGGCCATCGAGGCCGGGGCCACCTGTGGGATCTGTTATCCCGACGAAACCACCCTCGACTACCTGTGGCCCTTCATCCAGGGAGAATATGGCGATCGGAGCGCCGCACTCTCCGCCTTCCGCACCTGGCTCCCCGATCCGGACGCCGACTATGCCCGGGTGATCCGGCTGGATGTATCGAATCTCAAACCCATGACGACCTTCGGCTTCAAACCCGATCAGGTCAAGCCGGCCGAAGACATGCAAGATGTCGCGGTCGATCAGGTCTACATCGGCTCCTGCACCAACGGTCGGATCGAAGATCTGCGGGTTGCCGCCTCCGTGCTGAAGGGCAAGCGGATTCATCCACGGGTGCGCGGCATCGTCTCCCCGGCCACGCCAGCCGTCTTCCGGCAGGCCATGACGGAAGGGCTTCTCGAGATCTTCCTGGATGCCGGTTTCTGTGTGACCAACCCCACCTGCGGTGCATGCCTCGGAATGAGCAACGGCATTCTGGCGGAAGGCGAGGTATGCGCCTCCACCACGAACCGAAACTTCAACGGCAGGATGGGCAAAGGCGGCATGGTCCACCTGATGAGCCCGGCCACTGCGGCTGCAAGCGCCCTGGCAGGGCACATTGCTCCTGCGGAAAGGAGGACCCCGTGAGCAACGTCTTCAGCGGCAACATCCTCTTTCTGAATCGGGACGACATCAACACCGATGAAATCATTCCGGCCAAATACCTGACGGAAATCACGAAAGTCGCCTTGAAACCCCATCTTCTCGAAGACCTGCTGCTCGATGGCTTCTCCGCATCACGGGACATCCCCGGCAAATCGGTGGTCATCAGCCGATCCAATTTCGGCTGTGGATCCTCCCGGGAGCATGCCCCCTGGGCCTTCGAAGTAAATGGCATCTGGCTCATCATCGCCAAAAGCTTCGCTCGGATCTTCCGACAGAACATGTTCAATTGCGGCATGATGGCCGTCACCCTACCGGAAGAGACGATCGACCTCCTGTTCCAACGCTTTTCTGGAAGACCCGCATCGGTCATCACCGATCTGGATCAAAGCACGTTCGTCTTCCGGTCCGACACCGACCGATGGACCGTTCCTTTCACGCTCGGCGAGTTCGAATGGAAGATGATCCGAGCCGGCGGATGGGTGAATTTTGCGGATGCCACCTATGCGTGATGGCCTCGCGTAGGCAGCTGGGCAACTACCCCATAGGATTCCTTTCAACCGATGAACGTTTTTGTATCTGGAAGGGAAAAGGGGTGGATGGGAACATCATGACCATTGATCTGGAGGAAATTATGAACCACCGCATATCGTTATGGATTGCCGCAACACTGGCGGTTCTTCTCTTCGGCACGACCGTTGTCGCCGGCGAAGCAATGAACCAGCTCAAGGGTCCGATCGAACAAGTGATCGACATCCTGAAAGACCCCCAATACAAGGCACCGGACAAAAAACAGGAACAGCGGGAGAAGATCTTCGCCATCACGAACCAGGCTTTCGATTTCATCGAAATGAGCAAGCGGGCGCTCGGGAAAAACTGGCGCACCTTCACCCCGGAACAACGGAAGAATTTCACCGACGTGTTTGCCGATCACCTGAACAACACATACATGGACAAGGTTCAGAATCAGTATCAGGATGAAACCGTGGAATTCCTCGAAGAGGAGAAGGTCGGAGACGACAAGGCGGTGGTGAAATCCTTCATCAAGCGGCGATCCGTGAACGTTCCGGTGGACTACAGCATGATCCTGGTAGACAAGCGCTGGCGGGTCTACGATGTGAACATCGAAGGGGTGAGCCTGATCAAGAACTACCGCAGCCAGTTCGATGAGCTGCTGGCCAAAGAAACCCCGGAACAAGTCATCGAGCGCCTCCGGAAGAAAACCGACATCCAGGATCTCAAGAACTGAACCCGCAGATGAAGGACAAGGAAACATGACCCGCACCGGATGGCTGATCGCAATACTGGGCCTGTTGCTGGTGGCGAACACCGGTAGCGTTGCAGCGCAACCCAAAGACCCTTTCCAGGACGAAGATCTCGATTTTCTGGAAGAAGAACAGAAAGAACCGCCTGCCCCAACCATCGCCGATCCACTGGAGCCTTGGAACCGGGCCATGTTCCAGTTCAACGACAAGCTCTATTTCTGGGTTCTTAAGCCCGTTGCCCAGGGATACAAAGCTGTCACACCGGATCCGGTGCGGGAGGGCATCCGCAATTTCTTCCACAACCTTGCCGGACCGCTGCGGATCGTCAACTGCTTCCTGCAGGGGAAAATGGCTGATTCGGCCAACGAAATGGCCCGATTCGTGTACAACTCCACCTTCGGCATCGCCGGTTTCTTGGACCTGGCCAAGGAGAACCCGAAACTCAATCCGCCTGAGGAGGATTTCGGTCAGACCCTCGGCGTGATGGGCCTCGATCACGGGTTTTTCATCACCTGGCCGGTGCTCGGGCCATCCTCGCTACGGGATACGTTCGGCAAAGGAGGAGACTGGTTTCTTACGCCGGTATCCTACATCGACGACACCTGGACGCAGATCGGCGTGGACGGTTTGGATACCATCAATCAGACATCTTTCCGCCTGGGCGATTACGAAGCTCTCAAATCCGCAGCCATCGATCCCTATGTTTCCGTCCGCAACGCCTATATTCAATACCGGGAAAAGCAGCTAAAGGATATGGGCCGTCATTGAAGCAGAAAATGCAAATCGTGATGGCCTCGCAAAAAGTCCCAAAAGTTTCATCTGAGCCGCATGGGGAGCGACCCTGCCGGGTCGCCCCTACAGCATCAAAACGCTCTTATCCGCCCTCCTTCCCGCTTCCCTTTTCTTTCCCTGAACTCAATCATTCCGCACCGTCCATCTGCTGCAACGCCTTCACCCCCGGAATGCCGAGCAATTCCTTGAGAAGAATGCGGGAGAGCTCTCTCCAGAAATTCGGCGGTAGATGCGCCTTGACCGAGAAATCCTGATCGTTTGGATCGGTGAAGAGAAACAAGAGTTCCGTCAATCCATGCGCGGGATAGTCTGGACCAGGAACCCATCCGTCCCCATCCCGATCGATATAGGGATCGGATGCGAATACCTGCTCCACATCGATGAGCGGTACGTTCACCTGAAACCGCTGCTGGATCGCTGACAGGATCTGGTTGGCGATCAGCGCTTGTGCGGTATAGCCCGGATGAACCCCATCCAGACTGAATGCACTCCCGCGGGACCATTTCCGGCTGAGCGTCTTTCCGGAAACCGTTACAGCCGTTTCTCCCCCCAGCACCGAATTCAGATAGGGACCGATATCGATCAAAACGACGTCCTCGTAGGCGGATGCAGCCGTCCGAATGATTTGGTTGTAGGCATCGATACGGGACATGATGACCTGCTGCTCTTCTTCAGACAGCAC
Organism: uncultured Desulfatirhabdium sp.; assembly: GCA_964549995.1. Classification (GTDB taxonomy): domain Bacteria; phylum Desulfobacterota; class Desulfobacteria; order Desulfobacterales; family Desulfatirhabdiaceae; genus Desulfatirhabdium. Next base: position 38,797 of record CAZJXF010000012.1, read on the forward strand.
CAGCCCATCCTGCTGTACGCCATCCTTTTCCAAAATCGCATTGACCTGTTCGGCGGAATACCCGCTGTTCATCAGCGCATACATGCAGGCGAACGTGAAGAGCGAAACACGATCCCCGCTGAAGGGCTTGGTGATGGGCTGGCCGGGTTCGGCCACCCGTTTGAAGGTGGGAGGCACCTGATAGGCGGGATCGATCTGCTTCAGATACCATTCGATGTCATCGGAATCGAACAAATATCCGACTGCGCTGTAATACGGAAGGGTGAGCACGCAGAAGGTTGCGGTACCCGAAGGCATGGGGTTTTCCTGATGCAGGCGGGAAAGGATATGGTTGAACTGGCGGTCGAAATCGGCGATGTCCGTCATGTTTCGTTCGATGGCCTGCCGGGAATAGGGCTCGAAGCTGAGCTGGCCGCTGCTTTTGCCTTTTTCCAGCAGTTCCAGAAGGGCGGGGGTGATTTCTTTCGAAATGGCATCCACGGGCAACGGCAGAAAGGAGGGGTTGCTGCCGCCCGCTCCAAGAGCTGCCAGACTCGTGTCGTTGTTTCCGATCCAAAGCAGTACCAGAGCCGGTGCCCCCGGATTTTCCTCAGCATGAAGCTTCAGCAGGGTAAGGCTCGCATCGATTTGGGATACCGATTTTCCTGCGATCCGGTTCAGCGGATACATCACCTTGTCATAGTCATCCTGAAACGTGAGCGGGGTGGCACTGTTGCAGAGATAAGCTTCTGTAACGTATGATTCCGTCGCACCTACCCGCTTGTAGTATTCGATGCCTTCGAGCGAAAAAATATCCGAACCATCGATGCCGATGTTTGTGGGAACGATGAAGGGCCGCAGCCGCTGTTCCCGAAAACCGTAGTAGGGCTGTGAAAAGCGGATCGGCAGAACGACGGAGAGCGCATCGGCCAGCCGCTGCAGGTAAGCGTTTTGGGTATTGACCAGATTATTGGTGGCATCCATGGTCCCGTGGGTCAGACTGTCTCCCATCCCCACAAACATCACCGTATAGGTGTCCTGCAAGCGTTTTTCGATCGTCGGCCCTGCGAAAGCCACAGAAACCAGACACACGACAAGCCCTACGAACCAGTACATGCAGCGGGTGAGTTTCATCGGGATCCTCCCTCAAGATGGGTTCTTCAAACGGTTGCAGGCCGTGTTTCCATTGGGTAACCACAGCGATCCGAAGTAAGAGACACTCCGGGCAGGATTCATGGTGGATTACAGATCATAGCGGTTCTCTTTCGGCCGAGCAAGATACATATGTCTAATTTCAGACAACCGCTAAGCTTTCTGGTTCGTGATTCCACATCGAAAAAAATCGGCCTGATTCCCATGAACAGATTCCTCGTTGTTCAAAGACGGTTGATCAAACGCTGTGATTTCTGCTTGCAAAGGAAGAAATGAATGGCTATGGATTCCATGTTGCTCGCAGGCGATTCTCAGACGTTTAGCGACGGCTTCGCATTTCTGGAACAAAACAGCAGGAGAACGGGGCATGACCTTCATCGACCGATCGAGACTTCCGGATACCGGAGTGACGATCTTTACACAAATGAGCGCACTGGCCCAGCAGACGGGGGCTATCAACCTGTCTCAAGGATTCCCGGACTTTTCCGTAGACCCGCACCTGATCGACCGAGTACTCGTTCATATGCACCAGGGTCGAAACCAATATGCTCCCATGCAGGGGGTGCCCCTGCTTCGAGAGCGAATTTCAGAAAAGGTCGAGCGGCTGTACGGCCGCCGCTACCATCCCGACACCGAAATCACCGTCACCTCGGGTGCGACCGAAGCAGTCTTCTGCGCCATCACCGCCTGCCTGCAGCCTTCCGATGAAGCCATCGTCATCGAGCCGGCTTACGACGCTTACATCCCCGCCATCACTTTAAGCCATGCCGTAGCCGTCCCCTCCGCCATGCGCTTTCCCGGCTACCGCATCGATTGGGACCATGTCCGGGATTCCATTTCCGTGAAGACCCGGCTCATCATCCTCAATTCCCCGCACAATCCGACCGGAAGGATTCTCGATCGATCCGATATCGAAGCCTTGCGACAGATCGTAGCAGACACCCGGATACTCATTGTCAGCGACGAGGTTTACGAACACATCGTCTTCGACGGCCGGATGCACGAGAGCATGTGCCGGTATTCGGATCTGGCCGAACGCAGTTTCGTCATCAGCTCCTTCGGTAAGACCTATCATGCGACGGGATGGAAAATCGGCTATTGCCTCGCTCCCGCACCCCTGAGCGCCGAATTTCAGAAAATTCATCAATTCGTCACCTTCTCCTCCAACACCCCGGTTCAATACGCCCTTGCCGACATGCTCGAAGAGCCGTCGGCCTACTTGGAGTTGGGAGATTTTTACCAGCGCAAACGAGACTTCTTTCGATCCCGGATCGCAGAGAGCCGATTCATCCCTCTGCCCTGCGAGGGCACGTATTTTCAGATGCTCGACTACTCGCGGATTTCCGATGAACCCGACACCGATTTTGCCGTACGCATGACCCGGGAATTCGGCGTAGCCGCCATTCCGCCTTCGGTATTCCATTCGGATCGGCAGGACCACCGCGTGCTCCGGTTCTGCTTCGCCAAAAACGAACACACCCTCGAGGAGGCCGCAGCACGCCTATGTCGCATCTGAAGCTTGCCGTCGTTCAGTTCGATCCCGCATGGGAGGATGCCGCAACCAACCGCAGCCGGCTGGATCGCATGCTGCAAGCCATCGATTCCCCGATCGACATCGTCGTCCTTCCGGAAATGTTCAGCACGGGATTCACCATGAATGCCGCATCCATCGCCGAACCCATGGACGGCCCGACGATCGACTGGATGGCCGAAACCGCCCGCCGAATGAAGTCTGTCCTGATGGGAAGCCTCGTCGTTACGGAAGGCGGACGGTTTTTCAACCGCCTGATCTGGATGCGACCGAACGGCGAGATATCCTTTGCAGATAAACGGCATCTGTTTCGGATGATGGGGGAAGACCGAGTCTATACGCCGGGCGCGACGGTTCTGGAGGTGGAGCTGAACGGGTGGCGGATTCGCGGCTATGTCTGCTACGACCTGCGCTTTCCTGTCTGGATGCGGAACACCGCACCCCATGCCCATCTGGCCATTGTCGTGGCAAGCTGGCCCAAGGCGCGACGAAACGTCTGGCAACACCTTCTGGTCGCCCGGGCCATCGAAAACCAGATGGCCGTGGTCGGCGTCAACCGGGTGGGATGTGACGGTGCCGGAATCCCCTTTTCGGGAGATTCGATGGTGGTCGATGCAACCGGCGACATCCTCGGTCACTGGAGCGAAAGCCCCCTTGTCGCAACGATCGGCCTCGAGCGGGAGCGCATCGAGTCTTTCCGAAAGGAGTTTCCGGCCTGGATGGATGCGGATGCATTCCGTCTCACGGAATAGAAAACACGTTTCCGCTGAAGCATCAAAAGGCGTACCCGCCCCCTGGGGGATGAAACAACCGAATGAAGGTTCTTCATTCCTTTTCCTTGACACTGCCCTCTGGACTTCCGTATATTCCGCCATACTCTCGGATTCCTTTCATTTCACCATCCATTCAAGGAGGCCGTCATGAAACATCGCTGGTTGACCGTTCTGCTGATGCTCTGTGTCGTCTTTGCCGTGACCGGTACCGCTCTTGCCGCAGAAAAACCCGTCAAGGTCGGTTTCGTCTACATCATGTCCGGGCCGTTCGCCACCTATGGCCAGTTCGCCAAACAGGGGGCGGAGCTTGCCATCGATGAAATCAATGCGGCAGGCGGCATCAACGGTCGGAAGGTCGAAGCCCTGTTCGAGGACAGCACCGGCAAACCCGATGTCGGCATCCGGGCCATCCGCAAACTCGTTTACGAAAACGAGGTGGATGTCGTGATGGGGATCGATTCGAGCGGTGTGGCCTCGGCAGTAGCCCCCATCATGAACGAGCTCAAGACCCCACTCATCATCACCCATGCCGCCACCCCCGATGTCACCGGCACCAACTGCAACCGCTACACCTTCCGCGTGTCGCTCAACATCAACCAGAACATCGCCATGGCTTCCAAACTGGCCGCAAAACTCAAGGCCAAAACCTGGACGACCGTCGGCCCCGACTATTCCTTCGGCCACCAGTCCTGGGAATTTTTCCAGAAATACCTGCAACCGCTCAAACAGGATGCCGTTTTCCTGCCAAAGGATCAGGTCGCCTTCTCTCCGATGGCAACCACGGATTTTTCACCCTACATCACCAAGATCCTCAATTCCAAGGCGGACGGTGTTCTGATCTCGCTGTGGGGCGGAAATCTGATCGATTTCGTTCGACAGGCTTCGGACATGGGCTTCTTTGACGGCAAGCGGGAAGTGCTCATGACCCTGGGTGCTGCAACCGAAGTCCTGTATGCCCTCAAGGACAAGATGCCCGAAAATATCTGGGTGGGCACCCGCTACTGGTTTGCTGCGAACGATTCGCCCGTGAACAAGGCCTTCGTGGATGCCTACATGAAGCGCTACAACGCCTATCCCTCCTACAACGCTCACGGTGCCTATGCTGCCCTGAAGGCTTACGCAGCTGCAGCCAAGAAAGCCAATTCGGTCGACAAGGAAAAGATCGTCACAGCCCTCGAAGGACTGTCCATCGAAGTGCCCGTCGGCAAGATCACCATCCGGGCTGAAGACCATCAGGCCGTTACAGACGGCGTGTGGGGACAGACCGCAGCCGATCCCAAGATGCCGATCCGTACACTGAAAAACATCTTCCAGCTCCCCGGGGATGCCATCACGCCGCCGGTAGAGGAAACCGGGTGCAAGATGAAATAGGGCGTGTAGGGGCGCATCGTGATGCACCCTTCAGGTGCGAATCGTGATGCGCCTGTATTGAGCGAAAGACCGATCCGCATACCATTCCCTTCGTGTCCTTCGCGTCTTTGCGGTTCGTTTTTTCCCGAACGTTATCAACTCCAACTCGGAACGCCTGCAACTGGAGCAACGGTGGAAGGATTTCTGGCGAACATTCTGAACGGCCTTTCGTGGGGAATGCTGCTCTTTCTCATTTCGATGGGCCTCACGACGGTTTTCGGCGTCATGGGGGTGCTGAACTTCGCTCATGGTTCTCTCTTCATGTTGGGTTCCTACCTGTGCATGCAGTTCGTTCGCTGGTCCGGCTCCTTCTGGATGGGGCTCATTTTCGGTCCGCCCATCGTTGCCGCTCTGTCGGTCCTGATCGAACGCTTTCTCTTGAGGCCGATCTACGGAAGAGATGTCAGTTTCCAGCTACTGCTCACCTTCGGCCTAATGCTGTTTCTGGATGACGGGGTCCGCCTGATCTGGGGTCCCGCCTACCACGTCGTGGCGCCTCCCGCCATTCTGTCGGGCGTCATCCCATTTTTCTCCCAGAGCTATCCGGTCTATCGCATCTTTCTGGTCATCCTGGGGCCCCTGGTCGGTCTCGGCCTCTGGATGTTCTTCACCTTCACCCGGTGGGGAAAGATCCTGCGCGCCTCGGCCATGGACCGTCAAATGGCGGAAATCATCGGGGTGCGTGTGCCCATCCTGTTCACGGGCGTATTCGCCTTCGGCGCCTGGCTTGCCGCATTGGGCGGTGCGCTTGCCGCTCCGCATCAGAGCGTCGGTCCGGCCATGGGCGAGCGGATCATCATCGAAAGCTTCATCGTCGTCGTGATCGGCGGAATGGGAAGCTTTCCGGGGGCTTTTGTGGGCGCGCTTATCCTGGGGCTTCTCAATTCCTTCGGCACCACCTGGATCCCAGATCTGCAGATGGCGCTTCCGTACCTTTTCCTCGCCGTGATCCTGCTCACCCGGCCCCGGGGCCTTTTCGGCGGAGAAGCCTGACATGAACCGCAGATTCCTCGGTTATCCGCTCCTTTTCGGACTTCTCCTTGCCGGGCTCCTCACCCTTCCGCTTTTCCTGTCCACCTACTGGGTGCTCATCGTCACCGAAATCCTCACGATGGGCCTGTTTGCCATGAGCTTCAACCTGCTCTTCGGCAATACGGGCCTGCTGTCGTTCGGTCAGGCCGGATTTTTCGGAGCAGGAGCCTATTTCGCCGTGTTCTGCATTCTGCATCTCAGCCCGTCCCTTTGGCTGGCGCTGCTCTGCGCTTGTCTGGGGGCGGCCGTGCTGGCGCTCATTATCGGATGGTTGAGTGTTCGGCTCGATGAAATCTATTTCGCCATTCTGACCCTCGGCTTCGGCATGATGCTCTTTACGGTGGCCCACAACTGGCGGTCGGTCACGGGCGGGAGCGACGGGCTGGGCAATTTCGCCCTGCCCGCTCTGAACCTCCTTTTCTGGAAGGTATCCATCGGCCACCCCCGCCATTTCTATTATCTCGTTCTCGTCGTCGTCATCCTGGGAATGCTCTTCTTGCGGCGCATCACCCGCTCCCCCTTCGGCTTGATGCTACGGGCTACCCGAGAAAACAGCAACCGAGTCGCCTTTGTCGGCGCAGACCTCAGGGCTGTGCGCCTGCTGGCATTCGTTCTGGCCGGAACCCTTGCCGGTGTTGCCGGCGCACTGTTCGCCCTCTTCAACCGGATCGCTTCTCCGGAAATGCTCCACTGGTCTTTTTCCGGAAAAGCCGTTTTGATGACCATTCTCGGCGGATCCGGAGTCTTTCTGGGGCCGGTCGTCGGCGCAGCCATCTTCTTCATTCTCGAACACTGGATCACCTCGTTCACCAACAGCTGGATGGTTTTTCTGGGCGCCATCCTCGTGTTTCTGGTCCTTCTATTCCCCAAAGGCGTTCTGGGCACCCTGATGGCTTGGGTGGATCGGACCGGAAAGGGGAAACAGCCATGAGCCAGGCGACAGCACCCATCCTCGAGGTTCGGCATGTCAGCCGGAATTTCGGAAAATTTCAGGCGCTCTCCGACGTCTCCCTCCAGGTGCCTCAGGGAAGGCTGAGTGCGCTGATCGGCCCGAACGGCGCCGGAAAGACCACGTTCTACAACGTCATCAGCGGCAAATATCGGCCGACGACGGGAACGGTCCATTTCGACGGCGAAGATGTTACAGGTCTCGCTCCTCACCGGCTGGTGTCCCGCGGGATGCTTCGCTCCTTCCAGATCACCAACGTGTTTCCGGAGCTCACCGTTCTCGAAAACGTCCTTGTTCCGCTCATCGTAGACCATGGGGCCGGTTTTGCGTTTCTGCGGTCCCTTGACAGGCGCAAGGACTGGGTGGAGGAGGCGGAGGCCATTCTGGAGCGGGTGGGGCTTCGGGAAATGCGGGATCGGGTGGTGTCGACCTTGGCCTACGGGGACAAGCGGCTCATCGAAATCGCTCTCGTCCTGGCCCGAAAGCCCAAGCTCGTGTTGCTCGATGAACCGACGGCAGGAATGAATCCGGAGGAAACCGACCGCATGATCCATCTCATCCGGGAGCTTGCCGATCAGTCCGGCACGACGTTCTTTATCACCGAGCACGACATGAAGGTGGTTTTCTCCGTTGCGCAGCAGATTTATGTGCTGCATCAGGGAACGCTGCTTGCCGAAGGAACTCCCGACGAAATCCGGTCAAACGATCAGGTCAAACAAGCCTATCTGGGAGGCAGTCTGTATGCTCCAGCTTGAGGCGGTGCATGCCTACTATGGAGACAGCCACGTGTTGCAGGGGGTATCGCTTGCAGTGCGGCAGGGGGAGATCGTTTGCCTTCTGGGGCGAAACGGCGCGGGGAAATCGACGACGATGAAGGCTGCCGTCGGGGTGGTGCCGCCTCGACGGGGAAGTGTACGGTTTTTCGGGGAGGAAATTGCGGGAAAGCCCGTTTACAGCATCGTCCGAAAAGGGCTTGCCTTCGTTCCGGAAGACCGACGCATCTTCGCCGGACTGACCGTGACCGAAAATCTGGAGGTTGCCCTGCTGCCGCCAAGGCCGGGGCTCGAACCCTGGACGATCGACCGGCTGTTTCAGGTGTTTCCTCTGCTGGATCGGCTGCGGGAGCGAAAAGGGGGCAATCTTTCGGGCGGGGAGCAGCAAATGCTCGCCATCGCCCGTGCGCTTGCCGGAAATCCGGCCCTACTGCTGCTCGACGAGCCCTGCGAAGGACTTGCGCCCGTCATCGTCGAGGAGCTGGCTCGGGTCATCCTCGAAATCAAGAACACCATCCCCGTTCTTCTCGCCGAGCAGAATGCCCTCTTCGCCCTCTCCATCTCCGATCGGGGCTATGTCATCGACAAAGGCCTCATCCGCTACGAAGGCACCAGGCACGAACTGCTGGCCAATACCGAGATTCAGTCGCGCTATCTTTCGGTGTGACGGCGTCTGACGATCAGGTTGGTATCGGCCATCGAAACCTCGGCATCAAAAACCTCAAAGTTCTTTTCATTCCTGCCATGGGTCATCACTGGAATGATCGATGACCATGCCGTTTTGCTCTTTCTGCCTGCATTCCAAACCCCTTCGCATCTTTGAAGGGCTGTGGAACCCGGGTTCCAATGTCATTAACTTAACGAATAGGTTTAAAGGAAGGGTAAAAGCTCATCTTTTG
>CAZJXF010000013.1:0-46196 GCA_964549995.1 uncultured Desulfatirhabdium sp.
GAAAAAGGCGTGTCTCCCCCATGCGACTCGGATGAGACTTGTGGACTTTTTGCGAAGCCGTCATCCATCACCCTGTCCTATTCGCTTCACCAGTCGCTTGGCCTTCCAATAGGCCCAAGGCCCGGCCAGGTGACCTGCGAGCTCGAGAAAAGCCAACCGCAGGGGATAATCCGCCCATCCCAGGAGATAATCCTTGATGCGTGATAGATGGTACCTCGGGAGAGCGAAGAAAAGGGTTGTCAAGGCGCGAAAATCGCCGTCTCGAAAGAGCGTGGTCAAGTGGTAAGCGACATGTCCCTTGCTATAAGCGTATATTTGCCGTTCCAAATCGCTCATCGATCTGCGGTGCTTGTGCCAGACATAGGCCGACGGCTCGTAGACGATGGCATAGCCTTCCTTCAGCGCCCGGTAAAACATGTAGGTGTCTTCTCCGACACCGGTCGGAACGCCTGCACCCAAGGTTTCTTCGAACCAACCGACTCCCGCATCGGAAAAGATCGTACGTCGGAAGGCCGCATTCGCCGTTCCCCCCAGATGCCATGTGGGTACCGCTTTCCGGGTGAATTCATCGAACCAATCCCGATCGGCCTTCCACCGAACAAACCCGCGTCCCAGACCGCCATACTGTTCGAACAGTCGTTGCGCCGATGTTTCCAGTTCTGCAGGCAGAACATTTCCGGTCACAATTCCTACATCCTGCTGCTCGAACGGTGCAATCAGGGTTTCGATCCAGTCCTCCGGCATCGTGGTGTCGTCGTCGGTCATTGCGACGATATCGCCCGTACTGAGACGAATACCGCAGTTCCTCGCAAAGGAGCTGCCTTTTCGGGTTTCGACTGCCAGCCGAACATTCGGAAACGCCGATACCACCGGGGCTGTCAGGCCGGATGACGGGTTGTTGTCTACAACCAGGATTTCCATCGGATGGTTGACCCGCTGACGGGTCAGGCAACGCAGGCATTCCCGCAGGTCATCGGGCCTGTCCCGGGTTGCGATGACGACCGATACCGAAAGCTTTGAGGAGAGTCTTCTCGTGCAGGCTCCGATGGATGAAGGAACGGATGTCGGCATGCAGCGCTCGACGAAACCATCGAGGATCCGGGACCAAAGAACGCCCTTGTCAAGTCTGTCCGTTTCGGTAAAGAGGTCGAGTCCAACGGCATTGGCGATTTCATATCGAAGACGATGGGCGCTGAGGACGGGGCCGATGTCCTTCAAGTCCAGCACTCCGATGGGTTTTCCACTCCAAGTCAGCATCAGGCGGATTCGATGATAGGATTCCAAACCATCGATCGATGAAATGCCATTGTGGAGATCGATGGTGCGAACGGCGATCGGATCCTTCTTGGGAAAACGTCTTGCCACGGAAGCGGTATGAGAGCCGATCGGATCGACCGTTAGAGGGCCAAAGCGCCTCTGGATTTCTGCAGCCCTTTTTCGAGCTTTGGTCAATAGGTAAGGCCCTTTAAGAGACCCCAGAAGTTCCCGCATCACCAGATTTCTGGGAATGGGGGATGGCTTAACGGAAGCAGCCGCATACCTGCGCACGTGTCGCCACAACCACCACAGCCCGAATCGGGCGATGGCAAACCGGTTATCCGGATAGGCCCGTGCGCTTCGTGTCAGATAGGCGTAAAATCCGGTTCCCCAGCTCTCGATCTGGGAGTGAAGCTCCGAAAGGCTTTTTCGGTGACGGTGCCACACCAGGGCCTTTGGTTCATACATCAGCCCGTACCCTTCCCTGAGCAGCCGGAAGAACATCTCGAGGTCGCCTCCGCCGTTTGTCACGGTTCCAACATCGAGTGCCGGATCGAAGGCCCCGATCGCTTCGAACACTTTTTTGCGAAAGGCCATGTTGGCGCCAGTCCCGAACTGGCCGGAGCCGATATACCGGATTGCAGCCAGATGAGCGTGCGCTTTTCCCAATAAAGCCCATTTCGGATCGAATCCCCGGTTGAACCCACCATAGCGTTCGAACAGCCACTGGGCTTCCGTCTCCAGTTCCCAGGGGACGACCATCCCCGTAACGGCCATCACGGTGGCATCTTCCTGAAACACCCGGACGATTTCGTCGATCCATCCCGGATCGACGATGACATCGTCATCCGTATAGGCGACAACGTCCCCCTTCGCTTCCAGAATGGCCCGGTTTCTCGCCCAATCCAAACCAGGCCGGGGTTCGAGCACATACCGAACGGCCGGATAACAGTCCTGAACCAGTTTCCGCGTGGCATCGGTCGCCGGTGCATTGTCGACGACGAGGATATCGAGATTCGGATACCGCAGGCGACTGAGGGAATCGAGACACATGGCGAGATCGGTGGTCCGATCCCGGGTGCAGACGGCAACCGTCACTGGAAGAGCGGAGTCTGGTGGATGGGAACATGCTGACTGAGGATTCAGCAGGTCTTCCGGGGTCAGCAAGTGGCGGAGGGGCGATTCCAAACGCTTTGCTATCAGGGTGCGGATGATGCGATGAGCGTGGTGCTTCAGGATGGCCTTTCGCAGATCGAGGGGGTCAAGCTTTCCGTCGATGAAGGAAAATTTTTCTATGCCGACGGGAACCCCATGCAGGCGCAAGAGGGCAAGGCCCTTCCCGTATCCCGAATAATGCCGATCCAGATAGGATTTCAGATTGCTCAGTTCGATTTCGACAACGCGGATGGGTGTAAACATGAGGGCCTCGCAAAAAATCCAATAGCCTTGTTGTGAAAAAGCAAGATGCCTAGTACGTCGTGCGAAAGTGCGTGTCTTGTTATCCCGTCACCCCTCCATCGGCCCAACATGACGACTGGATTTTCATCTCCGGGGGCCTGGAAGTTCCCAAAACATGATGAAAGACAACGTGTTACAAGTCCATCAGAGGTTCGAAGAAAGTGACAATGTGGACCACAAAGGCCGAACGGCCAGTGGACCGCTGACGCTCTGAAATCGATCCACCGGCGTATCCAAGACGACCTGGAAGGGGTGCATTTGCCAGTGGTAGTCGTACGTGTAGCTCCAGTCCGTCGGATAGAAACCGAGATTGACATGGTATCGTCCGGGTTGAAGCCAAAGTTCGGAGAGAACACATCGTAGGACACCCGCTTCAGGCAAAGGGCCGAAGAGGTTTCGAGCCGACGGAACGGAGGTTTCAAAGCATTTGACGTTCGTTTCCGTATAGACACCCAGGAGAATGGCAACATCCTGGACATTCGGCATTCGTCTGTAGTGAATGTCTATGGTCAGCCGATCCCCGGTTTTCAAGACCTCTGCCGGTTCGCCTGCGTCCGTCAGCAACCAGATACGCTCCATAGCCGCTTCGAAGGTACCGATTCGCTCTCCTTGAACCATCTCCGAGCGGTCCGGTTGCATTCCTGGGGAAGTTGCCTCCGCCGCCCGCCGTTCAGTCCGTTGCCGCATGAGCTCGTGATAGCGGTGAACGGCGTTTTCCGGATCTCCCCGATAGGCGATCGCTCCTTCTTCCAGAACGATCACTTCATCACAAAGGCTTCGAACCTGATCGAGATCATGGGACGTCAGGACGAGCGATTTTCCGGATTTCCGGAAATCCTTCAGCTGGTCGAGGCATTTCGCTTGAAAGCGAGTGTCTCCGACGGCCAGCACTTCGTCGATGACCAGGATATCATGGTTCATCCGGATGGCCGATGCAAAGGCCAGTCGAAGATACATGCCGCTCGAATAGGTACGTACGGGCTGATCGATAAACGATTCGAGTTCGGCAAAGGCGATGATATCCTCCTCGAGGGCTTTCACCTCTTTCGTCCGAAGACCGGAGAGAATGCCGGCTGTCATCAGGTTTTCCCTGCCGCTCAATTCCGGCTGAAAACCACCGCCCAACTCCAGAAGGCTTCCGATGCTGCCCATGCACTGAATGGTGCCGGTCGTCGGTCGGCCCAGGCCGCACAGCAGCCGAAGCAGGGTACTCTTTCCCGCCCCGTTGTGGCCGATGATCCCGATGGAGCATCCTCTCTGCAGGGAAAAGCTCACCTCCTTCAGCGCCCAGAATTCTTGATCGGTCGCGTGCTTTCCCAGAAGACGCTGTATCAGAAGTTCCTTAAGGGTTCCATAGCGATCGGACTGCCGACGGAACCGCTTGGAAACCCGGTCCACCACAAGAATGTCCTTCATACCGGTGTTCTCGGTGTTAGAGCAAATCGATCATGTCGGGAAGTCGTCTTCGATAGAAACGGTGTGCAGCCCACAGCAGCAACATGCAGACGGCCGCAACCGCTGCCAGCTGGATCCACGGCGGAGACTGCCCCCAATAGAGAATCGAACGGTAGCTTTCAATCAGAACAGCCATCGGATTGAGATAAAAGACCCACTGATAGCGGGCATCCAAATTTCGAGCGGAGTAGAAGACGGGCGTCAGATAGAACAGGAGCATCAGGATGACGCTCATGATGTACTGGATATCCCGGTAGAACACGTTCGAGGTCGCGACGATCAGAGAAAGACCGACGACCAGCATGGCTTGAATGCACAGAAGGATCGGAAGCGCAACGATCATGGACGGGAAGGGCCGGTCATAAACGAGAAGAATGGCGATCAGAATCGGTAGAAAGAGGATGAACAGCGCAAGATTCACGAGGACATCGACCACCACCAGGGTGATCGGATCGAAGCTCGGGATGCGCATCAGATCCCGGTTTCCGATAAAGAGCACCCCTGCGGAGCTTAGACAGTAACTGAACCAATTCCAGGGAAGAAGGGCCGTAAATACGAAGGCGGGATACCCCTCGATCTGAAGCGGCAGGACCCTGCCGAATACGAAAACCAGAACGAGCAGTTGACTGAAGGGCACCAGAAGGGACCACAGCACCCCGAGGAGGGATCCTTTATAGCGCAGCAGGAAATTGCGCCTGCTCAGATGCAGGATCAGATCGATGTGATAGAGGAAGTGGGACCCATCCGGCCACGCCGAATGAACCGAACGACGCTCGGGCGGATAGGGAAGGGCAGGGCGGTTCATTCCATGCGTCCGATCGGAAGGCGGCGGTTACCGTTGGATTCGTTGTCGGCCTCGAGAGGGAACAGCCGACGTTTCAAACGTTTGAGGGCTTGAAGGCGGCGTTCTTCAAATAGGGAACAAACGAACTGATGATAACTCATCCATTCCATAGGATTCATGAGAATGGAACACAGGAAAAGTCCTCGGGCCCGTTTTCGCTGATTTCTGTCGATGCAGGCACTACCTGCGTCGTAGTAACCGCTGCCCAGAACCTTTCGATTGACGAAAAAGCCCCTTTCCCGACCATACCTTCGGGTGAGAGCCTTCATCCCGTGAAGGACGACGTCGGGGTCGTTGCTCATCCGTCCGTCGTGAACATGGTAGCGTACAAGCGGCTTAGGGATGCAGTCGAAGGTGAAGTGTCTGGCAATTCGCAAATACAAATCGTGATCGACGCCGTAGACGATCGATGGGTCGAAAAGTCCCACCCGCTCGATGCAAGAGCGGCGAAGCATCACTGTCGAAGGAGTTCCGATGACATTGTGCCGAAGCAGTTCCCCATAGATGTCCATGGCGCCGTTCGCTGTCCTTGGAGATAATGTCCATCGAGACGATGCTTCCTCAACATCAAAACGCTCCGATCCGTCCTTTTTCCCGTTTTCCTCTTCCCTTTTCCCGAAAGCGACGGCTCCGAATAGAGAGGGGATCTTGGTGTATAGAATGGTTCCGTCCGTTATGTCTACAACGTAGAAGCCCGTGTAGATTCCTCCGACGGAGGGGGGTTGAATGGCCAAAACGGATACCTGCAGTTCCAGCTTTTCCGGAAGCCACTCGTCGTCGTCATCCAGAAAGGCCAGAAATTCCCCTGTCGAATGCAATATCCCCGTGTTCCGGGCCCCGGCTTCTCCCCTGTTCCGATCGTGACGAATCCACCGAACCCGACTGTCCCGGAATTCGCTGACGATTTGCCCCACATCGACCAGCGATGCATCGTCGACAACCAGGAGATCAAAATCCTGAAAGGTCTGTTTCAGCACGCTTTCGATGGCATTGCGAAGAAAAGTGGATCGATTGTAGGTCGGTATGATGACGCTGACCAGGGGCATGGACGGCTCTTTTCGTGGAACCAGGGATCACACGTCCGAAAGGAGGCGGATGACGCTTCTGACGAAAGTCGCCTCGATCCTTTTCATCCAACGGGGCGCAGCTCCAGATGTGCGATTCATCCGGATCGGCAAGCGCGATTGTTGCAACAGCAGCAATCCAGCGGGGTGTTGGTTCATTCCGGATCGTCCGCACCGATCCGGGATCTTGAACCATACCACAGAATCTGGCGGCAGATGCCTCGGATCACACTGACTTCACCGGCCCTCAGCTGATATCGGTTGAAAAATCGTCGGACCTTGTTCATCCAATAGTCCGGATGTTCGGGATTGATGTAATGGATTCGCACCAGAACATCGCGAAGCTGTTCGTACATGCCGTCCAGTTCATGCCGGGTGGCCAGTCGCGGTACCAGATTGGGCTTTTCCGTCCGGTGGGCTTCATGCAGCTCGTAGCAGATGACCATCACTGCTTGGGCAAGGTTGAGCGAAGAGAAATCCGCTGTCGGTATGGTGACTAGATCGTGACACAACCGCAGGTCTTCGTTCAACAGACCACGGTCCTCGGATCCGAACAGAACGGCGATCCGGTTCTTTCGGGAAATGGGGATCAACTTTTGGGCGAGTGTTTTCGGGGCGAGCACGTTGCATCGCTCTCCACCCAAACGGGCGGTTGTCCCGACAACATAGGAAAAGGGAGAAAGCGCATCGGAAAGACGGGAGTGAACGACGGCCCGGTCGACGATGTCGCGGGCCACATGCGTGGCCATTCGATCGATCCGCTCTCGATCGAAGTTTTCGGGGGATACGACGATGAGCTCTTCGATCCCCATGTTCTTCATGGCGCGTGCTGCGGCCCCGATGTTTTCTGGAAATCGGGGCCGAACAAGCACGATCGCCACATGTCTTAACTCGATGCGATCTCCGCAAGAAGGCATCAGCCGACGATTTCCAGCCGGTTAAAGAAATAGGATATCTCGAAGGCTGCGGTTTCCGGGGCATCCGAGCCATGAACGACGTTCTTTTCGATGTCAGTGGCAAAATCCCGCCGGATGGTGCCTTCTTCGGCCTTCCGGTAGTCGGTGGCGCCCATGAGGGTACGGTATTTCTGAATGACATCTTCCCCTTCGAGAACCATGACCACAACCGGCCCCGAAGACATGAAATCGGTGAGGCTCTGGAAAAACGGTCGTTCTCTATGTACGGCATAGAACCCTTCGGCCTGGGCCTTGCTCAGGTGAAGCATTTTCATCGCAACGATCCGGATACCGTTGGTTTCGAGACGTTTGATCACTTCTCCGACGAGTCCGCGGCGAACGCCGTCGGGTTTGATGATGGAAAGCGTTTGTTGCATTAGAAATTTCCTTTCGATGTCCTTTCTGTGGTTTTCGAATCTTGGGCAGGCACGTATCGGATCTAAAAACTTAGAAGATGAAACATGATGGCCTCGCAAAAAGTCAGATGCTTTTGGTTGACCCGCAGGAGGGCGGGTGCATTTTGCTTGCGCAGCGGAAAAACTCAGCAGCCCGATCTCGTAGGATCGGGCGGATGGCCAAGATGGAAATGAAGGTTTTCTGAAAGGCAACCTACTGTTTTTCATCCGAAAGTGGATGAAGCGCGTCCGCCCGATCCAACGATCTCCGGCTGCTTCAAACACGTTTCCGCTGCTTCGCAAAACACCACCCGCCCTCCTGCTGGAAGCCCGGCATTGGAAGGAAATCGGGAGGTAGAGACTTTTTGCGAGTCCATCAAACATCCTTCTGCCTGCTGCCTACTGCCCACAGATAATTTACCAATCTTCGAACGGAAAGGCACTAAAATTTTTTCAGTTCGTCTTCATCGAAAGGAATGATTTCTTCCGGATGCACTTCTTGTTTGGATCGCGGTCTGGCCAGGGCTGTCGTTTTTCCCTGCTTTGCAGGCAACATCGGTGTTCGTTTCCCCTGTTTCCCTGTAGTCGCAGCAGCAGGGCTCTTCTTGACCGATGCCCCTGCTTGGAGGGTCGATGTTCCGATGACGAGAAGCAACAGTTCCTGAACCATCGCCTTCATGTGTTCCGCCTGAGCGGACAATTCCTCACTGGCACTGGCCGACTCTTCGGCTGTGGCTGCCGTATGCTGAGTCACCTTGTCCATCTCGGAAACGGACGCATTCACCTGACCGATTCCCTGCGCCTGCTCTCTGGACGCTTCCGCAATTTCGCCGATCAGTTCCGAAACCTTGGTGGTGCTGCCGGCGACTTCTGAAAAAGCGGCGTTTGTTTTGGAAACGATCTCGGAACCGGTTTTGACTTTCTTTACGGTTCCTTCGATGAGCTCGGCGGTGGATTTGGCAGCTTGTGCCGCACGCATGGCCAGGTTGCGCACTTCGTCTGCAACGACGGCGAAACCGGCACCGGCTTCACCCGCGCGGGCAGCTTCGACCGCCGCATTCAGGGCCAGCAGATTGGTCTGGAAAGCGATTTCATCGATGGTCTTGATGATTTTGGAGGTTTCTTCGCTGGCATGGGAAATTTCCTGCATCGATTCGATCAAGGCATGCATGGCGTTGTTGGCCTCCTGAACAACGGACCGGGTCTTTTCCATCAAGGCATTGGCTTCCTGGGCATTGTTGGCATTCTGATGCGTCATGGCCGACATTTCCTCGAGGGAGGCCGATGTCTCTTCCAAAGACGCCGCCTGCTCGCTCGCCCCTTGAGCAAGTGTTTGGCTTGCCGAAGAAACCTGTTCAGCCGCAGCGGATACTTCTTCGGCCGCATCGCCAAGTCCTACCGAAATCTGCTTGAAGGAACGGCTGATGCGGGAGGTGATCAGCCAGCCTGCGATCAGAACGGCCGCTAAAACGACGATCATGACCGCCAGCTGCCAATAAAGGAACTTGCGGTTCTGCAGGTTCAGGGAAACGACAGACTCCTGAAGTTCATCCAGGTAGGTGCCTGCCCCGATCACCCAATCCCAGGGTTCGTAGTAGGTGACTGCGGCAACCTTCATCCGGGCCGTCGTTTCCCCCTGGTTTTTCCAAGGATAATAGACAAAATTGCATTGGCCGTTCTTGGTTGCCATACCTTTTTCGATGATATCATGAACGAAGAAACGTCCTTCGCTGTCCTTGGTATCCCAAATATTTTCTCCGTCCCGTTTTCCCTTGTAGGAAATGATGTACTGTCCCTTTTGGTTGCCGCTTCCGCCGACGACATACACATAACCGGTCTTTCCCACTGAAATATTGTAGATGCTCTCTCGGAGTTCCTTGACGGATTCCATGGGAATACCGACATAGAGCATGCCGATGATGTTTTTGCCATCGGTATCGAGAATCGGTTCATAAGCGGTGATATACCAGGCGTTGACCACGAAGGCTCTGCCGATATAGGTTTTCCCGCTCAGGACGGTTGAAACGACCGGGTTGGGGGTTCCATCGGGATTCTTAATCGGGATGAAGGTCCCGATCGCCCGTTTGCCGTCTGCCCCCAGAACATTGGTCGCCACCCGCAACATATCCCCTTCCGGATTCATGCGCTGAAAAATGGTGCACGTTCCGCCGACCAATTTCTTGACCGTATCCACGACAGGCACTTCGGTGGTCGGGGCGCTTTCTTGCCCCAACCAGGTGTCACCTGCCAGCAGCTTGGGAAGGGTGATTTCTTTGGCTTCCTTGCTGAACTGATTGACGGCTTTCCAGAAGACGGTTTCACCCGAAAGCTTCGGCTTTCCGACACGGAGCAGTTGATCGCGGGCAACGGAGAGGTCTCCCTGCAGTTTAACCCGCAGCAGCTGATCCTGGGTGTGCACCATATTGTAGACCCCCTCTGCAATCCGGGCGGCTCCCTCACGTGCCTGCTGTCCCAGCTGCTCCTCGATGATGCCTCGTGTCTGGTGGTTCCCATATAGCAGGAGTAGCAGAACGACGACGGACAGGAGAATCACACCACCCATGCTGAGCAGCATTTGTTTCGTTTTCAGGGTAAGGGTTGTCTTCATACGAAATTCCTCCTCTGCGCATTGGTGATATCGTATGTCTTCCTGAACGTAAGACACGATAGGCTTTTTCTAAGAAACAGGAATCGTGAATTACATTAAAAGTCCAATTATATTGGGCTTTTGTTAACCCTTTTAATTCACTGGATTCGAGATATCAAGAAAAGAATTGGGATTCCTGTACCGTATATCGGACGATCTCAGGTTTTCTTGAACCGCTTTTGCGTCGATCTGCATTTCCGCTTGAAAAGGGTTTCTTTCTTCCTTAATATCTTGCCGACTTGTATAGACCCATTTTCTGTTCCGTGACTTCCGTATTGCATGACGGCACATGATTACCGGCTTTGAAAAAATCGTCGAAGAGCGGATTCTGGCAGCTCAACGCAACGGTGAATTCGACCATCTCCCCGGTAAAGGGCAACCGCTGGAACTGGAAGAAGATGGGCATATCGCGGAAGATTTGCGGCTGGCCCACAAAATTCTCAAGAATGCCGATTGCCTGCCCCCGGAACTCTCCATAAAGCAGGAAATCCGCCAGACACAGGAACTGCTTGCCGGAATGCAGGATACCCAAGAGAAATACCGGTTGTTGAAGAAGCTCAACTTCATGATTCTGAAGCTCAATTCCATGCGGCAGAAGACGATCAACCTGGAAATGCCTCAGCAGTACGCCGAAATCCTCGTCGAGCGGATGGCATCTTCCCACCACAGGAAAACCCCTTCATGAAATCTGCAACTTCTTCCCCCTCTGCTGCAGGTGTACCATCGGAATCCCATTTGAAAAGCGTTCTCATGGCCTATGGCATTCTGATGCTGCATCTGGTCTTGATTGCGGGCTTGGGGCTCCTCGTACTGTTCTTCCGGGGGTTTCTCGAATACATGATCTGGGTCTTTCTCGGCGGATCGACGGCCCTGGCGATTTCGGCCTATCGGTTCTATAAGCGCATGAAACAGGAAGGCAAGACCCTGAAGGAAATGCTTTCCATGCCCATGTTCCGGAATCGCACCGTTGAAATCAGCCTCCTTGGGGGAATTGCTTCACTCAAATTGGGAAAGCCCCAGCAAGGTCCGGCACACGAACAAGTCGAATCCCCATATATCGATACCCACCACCAGATCGAAGATCCGGTGACCGCACGCGTCAGAGAATTGACCGAACTGGCCCGGATGCTGGAAAACGACTTGATCACCCTGGAAGAATTCAATCAGGTGAAGGGAGAGCTCTTTCGGTTCCGTGGGTAACGAAACCTTGACGGCTTCGCAAAAAGTCCAAAAGGCGGTTCTCCCCCCATGCTCAGGCCCGGAAATACCTTAAAATCGGGGTACAGCGACTTTCGTGAGAATTTTCCTGACGGTGGTGCAACCCTCTCGATAAACATTCGATCGTTATTTCAGATCGATGCATCGTCTCAGAGCGATAGATGATGAGGCGCGGGAACGCATTGAAGGAATTCATCGGTATGAAACCATTGACCGTGGCATTGCTGGCTGGCGGGATGTCTTCCGAACGGGAGGTTTCCTTGAAGAGCGGAGATCAGGTCTATGAAGCCCTCGACAAGGAAAAATACACCGTCCTGCGATACGATCCCAAGAGCGATCTGCTGAAGCTGGTGACCGATGCGCCGAAGATCGACTTTGCATTGATCATTCTCCACGGCCCGTATGGAGAAGACGGCACCGTACAGGGGCTGCTTGATTGTCTGGGTATTCCTTACCAGGGCTCCGGCGTTCTGGGAAGTGCGATCGCCATGGACAAAGCGGCATCCAAAATCCTCTATGAGAGAGCGGGAATTCCGACACCACCCTATGTGGTTCTCGATGGACGAACCGATCCATCCTTCGAGACCATCGTCTCCCGAATCGGCATTCCCCTCGTGGTGAAGCCAGCCAAAGGCGGATCGAGCATCGGCATGAGTATTGTCCGGGAGCGGGATTTGCTGCCAGAAGCGATTGAAAAGGCAAGAGAGTTTGGAAAGAAGGTTCTGGTGGAATCCTATATTGAGGGGACCGAGTTGACGGTGGCCGTACTCGGCAATCAGGAACTGGAAGCGCTTCCGGTCATCGAAATCATTCCGGACAAGCGCTTTACCTTTTTTGACTACGAAGCCAAGTATACGCCCGGCGCCAGCAACGAAATCTGTCCGGCCAGAATCGATGAAACGATCCGAGAAAAAGCCCAGCATCTGGCCATGGCGGCTCATCGCGCCCTGTTCTGTGAAGGATGCAGTCGGACGGATATGATTCTCTGCAATGGAACGATTCATGTTCTGGAAACCAACACCATTCCAGGCATGACCCGAACGAGCCTGCTTCCGCTTGCCGCCCGGACAGCCGGCATCTCCTTCAGCGCGTTGATGGACCGGTTGATCGAGCTCGGGTTGGAAACCCATCGCAGTCGTCATTCGCTTCGAAGCTGAAACAGACCGATCAACCCATTGAATCCTCACCCTGTAACCCGAATCAGGAGACAAATCCTATGAACATCCTCGTCATCGGTGGTGGTGGAAGAGAGCATGCCCTGGTGTGGAAGCTCGCACAAAGCCCGAAAGCAAATCGGATTTATTGTGCACCCGGAAATGCCGGAATCGCGGAGCTGGCAACCTGTGTTCCGATCGATGCCGAGGACATCGACAACCTTTTGGCATTCGCGAAGGAGAACGCCATCGATTTGACGGTCGTCGGTCCTGAAGGCCCGCTGGCCGGAGGGATCGTCGACGTCTTCGAAAAAAACGGGTTGCGAATTTTCGGTGCTTCGAAGAAAGCCGCAGAAATCGAAGCCAGCAAATCTTTCGCGAAGAATCTCATGAAAAAGTACGGCATCCCGACTGCGGAAGGGAAATCCTTCGCTTCCTACGAAAAGGCCGCCGCCTACCTGCGCAAACAGTCGGCCCCCATCGTGGTGAAGGCCGACGGGCTTGCCGCCGGAAAGGGAGTTCTGGTGTGCAAGACCATCGACGAGGCGCTCGATGGCTTGAAACGAATCATGGTGGACAAGGTTTTCGGAGATGCCGGCAAAAAGGTCGTCATCGAAGAATGTCTCAAGGGCGAGGAAGCCTCCTTTCTCGCTTTCACCGACGGGGAAACCGTTCTGCCGCTGCCATCCTCTCAAGATCACAAGCGGGTCTTCGACAACGACGAGGGGCCGAACACGGGCGGCATGGGGGCCTATTCGCCGGCTCCCGTCATCGATCATGCCCTTCAGGAAGTGATCCTGAACCAAGTGATGATCCCGACGGTGAAGGCCATGGCCGCCGAAGGCAGGACCTACAAGGGCGTTCTGTATGCAGGGCTCATGATTCACAACGATCGGGTGAATGTCCTCGAATTCAACGCCCGATTCGGCGATCCGGAAACCCAACCGCTTCTGATGCGCCTCAAAGGGGATCTGGTGCCGATCATGGAAGCCACCATCGACGGCACCTTGAAGAACCACAAACTCGAAATCGACGAGCGGCCGGCCGTCTGTGTGGTGATGGCATCGGAAGGCTATCCGGGAAGTTATCCGAAGGGCCTACCCATCACCGGTCTCGACAAGGTTCGGCGCATGAAAAACGTGGTCGTTTTCCATGCCGGGACGGCCAAACAGGGTGACGCCGTCGTCACGAGCGGCGGTCGGGTTCTCGGGGTGACGGCTCTGGGCAATGGCATTCAGGACGCCGTTACCGTAGCCTATAAGGCGGTATCGGCCATATCCTGGAAAGGCGCCCATTACCGGAAAGACATCGCCAAGCGTGCCCTGAACCGCATCAAGGCCCCGGCCAAGGTCGGTATCGTCATGGGAAGCGATTCGGATTTGCCGGTGATGGAAGAAGCCGCTGCCGTGCTGCGGAAATTCGGGGTGAGCTTCGAGATGACGATCGCCTCCGCCCACAGGAGCCCGGCAAGGGCCGCCAATTTCGCATCCGAGGCCGCAAGACACGGCATGAAGGTGATCATTGCAGGTGCAGGGCACGCCGCCCACTTGGCCGGTGTACTGGCCGCTCACACCACGCTTCCGGTCATCGCCGTTCCCATCGATTCTTCGGCCCTGCAGGGTCTCGACGCCCTGCTGTCTACGGTTCAGATGCCGCCGGGCATTCCCGTGGCCTGCATGGCCATCGGCAAATCGGGCGCCCGAAACGCCGGCATTCTCGCCGTCCAGATCCTTGCGCTTTCCGACATCCGACTGGCCTCCATGCTGGAGAAGTTCAAGACAGATATGGCGCTTCAGGTGGAGGAAAAGGCCAGAAAGCTCTGCACCTGTGCCTGACATTCGGGTGGTCGATCCGTTTGCCCCCGATCCGGATGTCATCCGGCATGCCGGGAAGGTGCTTCGATCGGGAGGGGTGGTCTGCTTCCCAACCTCCGGACTTTACGGACTCGGAGCTTTATGGAACGATGAGGTCGCCGTCCGACGCATTTACACCATCAAGGAACGGGATCCTTCCAAACCCATTTTGATCCTTATCCGCAGTCGTAGCGATATCTTCGATCTGGTCACGGAAATTCCGGATGTGGCCGTGCGCCTGATGGACCGTTTCTGGCCTGGAAGATTGACCCTGGTTTTTGCAGCGGCGCCCAGCGTTCCGGAAATGTTGACAGCCGGAAGCGGCAAAATCGGCATCCGGCTGCCGAACCATCGGGTGGCACAGGCCCTCGTTAACCAAACGGGCGCACCGATCACAGGCACCAGTGCGAATGTTTCGGGGGAAAGCGGATGCCATGACATTGCCGAATTGTCCGCCGAGGTCCTGGGGGCTGTGGATCTGGTGCTCGATGCCGGCCTTCTTGCCGGAGGACCGGGATCGACGGTGGTGGATGTAACGAGCGATCCGGTTCGGGTGTTGCGCTGGGGGGCCCTTTCCAAGAACGAATTGGAGGAAGTTGTCGAGCGATGGCAAGAACCGTGAACGCACATTTCCGTCGAATCCTTCGACTTCTGGCGGTTTTCCTTGGGCTCGGCTTGTCGTTTTCGCCGACAGGATGGGCCAAAGACGAAATCCGCATCGGGGTGCTTCCTGTGGTAGACACCCTGCCTCTCTGGGTGGCGAAGGAACGGGGGCTGTTCGATGCAAACGGTCTTGCGGTCGAGCTGATGAGCTTTGACAGTGCACTCGAGCGGGATGCGGCGCTTCAGGCCGGAAAATTGGAAGGCTATTTCGGTGATCTCTTGAACACGATGCTGCTCATCCGCTCCGGTCAGCCGATCCGCATCGTGATAGTAGCCTATCGTACAGATCCGGAGCGTCGTATGTTCGGGCTGGCTCTGGCTCCAGGCTCCGACATCGATCGGCCCGACCGACTCGTCCAGCGGACGATCGGCATATCCCGGGCGACGGTCATCGAATTTTTGCTCGATCAGATGCTGACTGCCGCCGGTGTCCCCACAGAAAAGGTCGAAAAACAGGACATCAAGAAAATCCCGATCCGCATGCAGCTGCTTCTTTCCGGTCAGATCGCGGCAGCCCTCCTTCCTGAGCCGTTGCTCAGTCTTGCCGAATCGAAGGGCGCCCGGGTTCTTCTGGATGACCGAAGGCTCGATCTGACCGAAACCGTGATCGCTCTAAACCGGAATTGGGTCGTGGCCGATCCCGGAAGGCTTGCCCGATTTCGAACCGCCTATGCAAAGGCCGTCGAGACGATCCGGCAGGAACCCGAAGCCATGACCGACATCCTGATTCGCAGATGCAGACTTCCGAGCGAACGATCCACCAGCTGGCGTCTTCCGGTTTTCCCTGCCGCAGGTCTTCCCACGTCTCGGGATATCGATCTTGTTCAACAATGGCTGATCGAAAACCGAATGATCGACACGCCGCTGAACGAACGAGACATCGTCTTCGCTCCGTGAACCATTCAGGAAAGGCAGGGCGATGATCGTCGTGGAAGGGGTATCCCGTGGATACAGCGAGGTCGATGGATGGGTGATTCGCTCGGTGTCCTTCGAGGTGCCGGAGGGTAGTACCTTGGCCATCATCGGACCTTCCGGATGCGGTAAAACCACGCTCCTCTACCTGATGGCCGGGCTCTTGGAGCCGGATGAAGGAAGGATCCATATCCATTCTTCTTTCCCGACTCAACGGAATGGATCGGGAAAACCCGCCATCGTCTTTCAGGATTTCGGACTCTTCCCCTGGAAAACCGTTTTGGACAATATCGTGCTTGGCATGCGAATAGCCGGCACAGGCAGGCGACAGGCTGCCGAAACGGCCCGACGACTCATGAACGAAGTGGGAATCGGCGATCTCGGCGGACGTTACCCCGTGCAATTGAGCGGCGGGCAGAAGCAGCGGGTGGCCATCGCCCGAGCTTTGGCCCTGCAGCCGGAAGTGCTGCTTCTCGATGAGCCGTTTTCATCCCTGGATGCAATCACCCGAGAGCATCTGCAAAACCTCGTCAAGGACTTGTGGCGGATGCACCGGCTCTCCTATGTACTGGTGACGCACAGTGTCGAGGAAGCCGTTTTTATGGGACAAGCCGTTCTGGTGCTTCAGGGAAGGCCGGCAACGGTTGCCCATCGAATCGAAAACCCGCTGTTCGATACGCCCGATTTTCGGATGCATCCGGCATTTTTCGAAACCGTTCGAAAGGTACGGCGAGCCCTTGCCGAGATGCCGGAAAACGACGACGACACCGGGAAACGTCTTTGATGCGCTACGCCCTTTCCCTTCTGATCCTGATCGTCGGATGGAAGGCCCTGGCAGATCGGTTACACATCGACATGCTCCCCACCCCGGAAGTGGTGGGCGTGGCCTTCTGGGAGGCCCTCCGGCAGACCAATTTCTGGATCCATGTCGGTGCCAGCGCCTTCAGGGCAGGCGCGGCTTTGACGACATCCTGGTTGATCGGTTTTCCCCTCGGAATTCTGATCGGTTTTCATCCGCGGATCGACCGGATTGTCAGCCCCATGGTGTTTTTAACCTATCCGATTCCCAAGATCGTGTTTCTGCCGGTCGTTCTGGTTCTTTTCGGATTGGGAGACCTTTCACGGGTGTTCGTCATCACCCTGATCGTCGGATACCAGATCCTGGTCGCCTGTAGGGACTGCATCGTTCATCTGCCACGGCAATATATCGTCTCGATCCGATCCCTGGGAGGCGGCGGATGGGATACCTTCCGACATGTACTCGTGCCTGCAGCCCTACCCGAGGGGTTTACGGCCCTGCGGATCGGGGTCGGAACCGCCGTCGCCGTTCTCTTCTTCGTCGAATCCTTCGCTACGGAAAAAGGACTCGGATTTTTGATCATGGATGCCTGGGGACGGTTCGACGGAACGGCGATGTTTGTCGCCATCGCCGGAATGAGTCTTCTTGGGGTATTCCTCTATGAAACGGTCAATCTTCTCGAACACGGGTTGTGTGACTGGAAACGAAAGGAAATGAAGGAAAAGGCCATGCCATCGCCGATCCTGCAGTCCATTCATACCTACGGCAGGATGATCAAATTCAGCCACAGCATCTTTGCAGCTCCGTTCGCACTTTCCGCACTGGTCTTGGCCTCCGGGATCTCGCCGATCGGATTCCAGCGTATCTTTTGGATTGTCGTCGCCCTCGTAGCGGCCCGATCTGCAGCCATGGGCTTCAACCGCATCGTGGACGCCCGCTACGACGCTATGAATCCGCGGACGGCTACCCGTGAGCTGCCTGCAGGCAGGATCCGGATGGAGGCAGCCGTGGCATTCGTCGTCGTTTCAGCGCTCGTCTTCTGGTTTGCTGCAGCGATGCTGAGTACCCTCTGTGCTTGGCTGGCCCTGCCGGTGCTGGCCGTTCTCTTTCTATACAGCTATACGAAACGGTTTACTGCCTGGTCCCATGTCTATCTGGGGTTTGCCATCGCCTTGGCGCCGCTTGGCGCCTGGATTGCGGCAACCGGCCATTTCGATGCCCGCATCCTGGTGCTGAGCCTGGCGCTTTTGAGCTATATCGCCGGATTCGACATCCTTTATGCCTGTCAGGATATCGATTTCGACAGACAGGCCGGCCTGTTTTCGCTTCCGGCGCGCTATGGGGTCCGAAAAGCCTTTCAGGTTTCCACCCTGCTGCATGGGCTAACGGTGCTGTGCCTCATCACCCTTGCTGGTTTGTTCCACTTGGGATGGCCCTATCTGGCGAGTGTGGCCGTTATCGTGGTGCTACTGGTCATCGAACACCGCCTGGTCAAGCCCGATGATCTGACGCACATCGACATCGCCTTTTTTCATATCAACAGCGTGATCAGTGTGGTGTTGCTGGTGGGGGTGGTGGTGGATCGGATGTGAGGAGGGGCGACCGAACGGTCGCCCCTATTGGAGATGGCGGGGTTACTGCTGCAACAGCTGGATGGCCTGCTGCGGGATTTGCTTGGCCTGGGCCAGCATGGCCACACCGGCCTGGGACAGAATCTGGTTCTTCGTCATTTCTGCGGTTTCACGGGCGAAATCGGCGTCCGTGATCCGACCGTTTGCGGACATGAAATTCTCTGCCACGTTCTGGAGATTGTTGATGGTGCTCTCCAAGCGGTTTTGAACGGCACCCAACTGAGCCCGATTATAGGAAACCTTGTCAATGGCCTCATCGATACGCTTGATGGCATTGTTGGCATTGGCCAGGCTCATCAGGCTCAAACCGGAACCGATGGCTTCCGAACTTCCCCCTTGTGATACGAAACCCGCCTTCGAAGTCGTTGTCGCATCTGCCGCAGAACCGGTGATGACGATATCGGTTCCGGTGTCCGAAGTGAGGGTGATGGTTCCTTTCGTTGTGCTTACGGTGGCGCTCAAGCCCATGAACCCACTGCCACCCATTGCATCCTTGACTTCGATATCATAGCCTGCGGCAGACTTCAACACGAGCTGGCCCGCATCGTTTGTTCCGGCAGTGATTGTATAGTTCAGGGTGGTATTGATTTTATCGATAACTTCATTCAGGTTTTTAACACCCGTTAGATCCACAGCCGTTCCATTGATCATGACAGTCGTTGCCGTCATACTCGTCGTGATTGCACTGAATCGAAGGTTGTAGGTTTGCTCGGTATATGCCTGGGCCCTCACCCCCGTCTTATCCAGGACGCTGTTGATCGCAGCGGCCTTGTCACCGGCACTGCTGCCTTTGGATGCTCCTACATCCACCCCATTGATGAAGAGATCTCCTGCATTCAAAGCTGAAGTTCCCACCGTTCCACCAACAATTTGGGAAGCACCGGATGAAACGTTGTAGCCCCATCCCTGCAATTTGGATATGTCGCCACCGGTTGCGGTGATTTCGATCGGTTCTTGGTTTTGGGCCTTCAGGGACAGGTATCCTTTGTAGGTGCCGGTTGAAAATCCTGTTCCTCCGGTATTCCCGGTGATCGTTATATCCTTTCCGGTATCGTTGCTCAGGGTAATCGACCCGTCGCTGTTCAATGTTGCGGATACGCCAGCCACATCCCGATTGATGTTATTGACCAGCTCCTGCATATTCCCGGAATTCGCAACCGTCGCTTCGTTGATGACCAGCCCCGAGGTGATGCCGTTTACATTTCCTGACCCACGTACCGTATTGTATGCTGTCGCCGTGACCCCGGTTTGGCCTGTTTTCGCATTGATGGCTTCGGCAGCATCATAAGCCGTGTTGGCAGTTGCCGCCCCAATCGCCACGTTGTTGATGGTCAGACCTGTCACATTCACCTTGGATATTCGTCCGCTGTTCAGCTCGCCCAGCGCCGAATATCCGTTCAGGTGGAGATCTTTGGTTCGAACACTTTGCAGGGATACGGAAAGAGATTGCCCGGCATCGGAGCCGATCTGAAAGCTCTTGGAACCTCCCGAGCCATCCAGCAGACTGACACCGTTGAATTTGGTGGATGTAGCGATGCGATCGATTTCTGCATACAGCTGATCCAATTCCATTTGCATAGCGGTTCGATCGGCTTGGGAGTACGTGTCGTTCGAAGCCTGAACGGCCAACTCCCGCATGCGCATGAGCAGGTTCGTCACCTCTTGCATTCCGCCTTCTGATGTCTGCAACATGGAGATGCCGTCGTTGGCGTTCCGGACGGCTTGGTTGAGCCCGCGGATCTGGGCCGTAAAACGGTTCGATACGGCCATTCCGGCCGCATCATCCTTGGCGCTGTTGATGCGAAGTCCGGAGGACAAGCGTTCGATGCTCCGATTCAGTGCATTCTGAGCTCGTCCCAAGTTCTTCTGCGCCACTTCCGACGGTAAGTTGGTACGAATAGTCATTGCCATAGTCTGTTCCTCCTTTACAAAAACCGCCTTGCAGGTCGGAATTCCTGCATCGACGTATCGATTGGATTTCTGCACTGCCGAGCATGAACCCCGGCCTGCAAACCTTTACCTATATATCCTGAAAATGAGAGAAGCGTCGTGTGAAACCCTGTAGGGGCGAGAACCGCCGAATCGCCCCGTTGAGGTTCAGGGAAAGCCAACCTTTTGAACCCCTACATTGGCCAGGAATGACGACCGAACGTTCATCTTCTAAAATGCTCAAACCCCGTTCGCCATGAAATCATTTTCAAAATCGTCTGGAACGCTTCATTGTCCGCCTACTGCATGATGGAACGTCTGCCGTCTCGCCTGCTCCAGCATGTTCATAAAGACATGCTCGAGTTCGGCAGTCAGCCGTTCGGCCTGAACCAGCGGTGAGGCGCGTATGCGCTCCCGCATGCCTTGGCGAAGCAGGACGAGTCGCCGGAGATCACTGGCCAGATCCCTGGCTTTCTGGACGTAGTCTTCCCCGTTTCGGGCGATCAGATCGTTCAGGCCAAGCCTTCCGAGCAGACTCGAGCCGACCCGGGAAACATGCGTCGTACCTTCGAGACTGATGACTGGAACCCCCATCCACAAAGCCTCCACAGTCGTAGTGGTTCCGTGGTAGGGAAAGGTATCGAGAGCGATATCCATCTCTCCATACAGGGCAAGATGCCGATCGAACGGCAACCTGCCGTGCACGATGACCCGGTCGGCATCCACGCCAAAGCGATAAAGCCGATCGAGAACGTCCGATCGGACCTGAGGATCGGCAAGCGGTGCGGCCTTGAGCAGCAGGCGGCTCTCTGGTACGACATCCAGAATGCGTGACCAGATGCGAAGGAGTCCATCGCTCAGCTTGGCGAGGCTGTTGAAAGAGCCGAAGGTCACATATCCGTTTCGCTCGAAAGGGGACGGTACAACTTCCGGTGCCGTTTCCGGAGGCCGATAGCACAAAAATCCGCTTTCCAACCGAACGAGGGTTTCGGTGTGCAAATGCTCTGTCTTTCCAGGCGGATCGGCCCAGGCATCCGTAATCCGATAATCAATTGTTTCAAGCCCGGTCGTGTCGGGATATCCGATATAGGTCACCTGAATGGGGGCAGGCTTGCGGGCGAACACCACGAGGCGGTTGTTCGCCGTGTGCCCGGCCAGATCCACCAGAATGTCGATCCCATCTCGTCGGATCGTCTCGAACAATGTCTCATCCTTCAGATAGGTCGTCCTCCGCCAGCGATCGACGAGCCCCTCGATCCGGCGGGTGGTTTCGTCTTCCTTTTCGGCATCCGAGTAAGCCGTGATATGAAATCGGCTGCGGTCGTGACATGCAAGAACGGGCTCGATAAAATAGGCGACGGAATGGGTTCGGAAGTCCGGAGACACATAGCCGATGCGGATTCGAGAATCGGATCGAGGTATGCTATCGATGGATCGCGCCTCTGCCAGATAGGCTGCCGACACGCGCTCGGCCCAGTGTCGATGGGCTTCGAAGATTTGATTGGGCGCAAACGTGTCCGAATAATGCAACCCCAGCAACCAGTTCGATCCTGCGGCCCAGTAATCCGGCTTGATGTCCCAAGCGGCCTTGACATACCGAAGGGAAGTGAGCGCATCCCCCCGGAGCATGTAGATCTGACCGAGATTGTTCAGGCTTTCAGGACGGGTGGCATCGATTTCAAGCGCCTTCTGAAAACAGGTCAGAGCGTCGGAGAACCGGTTTCGATCCCGAAAGAGATTGCCTAAATTGTGCCAGGTTTGGAAATTTCGGGGTTGAAGCGCCAGGGCCTTCCGATAACAGAACTCGGCTTCGTCGATGGCATCGACTGCAGCCAAGACGACACCGAGATTGCAGTAAGCATCCGCAAAATCCGGTCGGAGAGCCACGGCCTGCTTCAAGCTCTGGATGGCTTCCGCTACATTGCCCTTGCTTTTCAGGGTGTTTCCGAGGTTGCTGTAGACTTCCGCATAATTCGGCTGAATCTTCAGCGCCTTGCGATAGGCAGCCTCCGCCTCGTCCAAGCGGCCCAGCTCATGGAGGGTTGCACCGAGATTGTAGTAGAACATCGGCTCGCCGGGCTGGAGCCGAATAGCCCGTTGGATCCGTTCGGCCGCTTCCTCGAACTGTTTTCGGGCATAATACACCATACCGGAAAGGTGCAGGGCATCGGGATGGTTCGGGCGAACGGCCAAAAGCTTCCGATATGCTTCGAAGGCTTCGTCCAAACGCCCAGCCTTATGCGCCTCGAATCCGCGTTGCAGAAGACGATCGATGTCTCGTCCGGAGGTGTGACCACGGTGTTTGATTTTTACCGATTTCATGGGTTAGGGCCTCATGCCGAACCATGCGTTTCATAGGTGGAAAACGCCTTTTCGGGAATCTTTCCCGAAACGCTTATGGGATCCGTTTCTTCAGGCGATCCGATTTCCAAGATGACCCATGGTGTGGTCGATCAAATTGAGACACTGCTTCTTTTCGAACCAAGCCTTCCGCTCCGCCAGTCGTTCATCGAGAAAGGGGGTCGTTCTCAAAATATCGATACGTTCCATGGACTGTTTCTCGTCGGGTTCTCCGATCTGTGTTCGGGCATTTTCGATGGCTTCCAGAATGGATGCCAGACACCAGCCGCCGATTTCTTCTTTCGGATCGATCGATTCCAGTCGGTTGCAAGGGCACAGAAACGGTTCGTCGATGCTCAGGGTTGTATCTGTTTCCATCATTCGAACCATGTACTCCAGGATGGTTGTCGCCCGCTGATACAACCCCATGTCCATGGAAACCCGGGCCATCGTCTGAAGTCTGGCAAAACTGGCTTCCTTGGCAACAAGATCGGTAAGCAAAAGCTGTGCCCGAAGCAAGGATCGCCATCGTTCTTCCATGGAAAGGTTTTTCATTCGGGCGATGGCATAGGAACTCATGGCCTCCTGATGCACCCGCCAGGCCGGATTCCGTAGATTTTCCATGATGTAGCTCTCCCAGTTCCGGAGAAGACGAACGGCATAGGGAAAGTGTCGGACATGTTCGAGCCATAGCGTCGGATCGCTCAATCCACCTGCCTGGGTGTCAACATCCTGACGAATCAGTACCCCCTTTGTCGTCAGACGGACGGATCGATCCGGTTTACAGAAAAACAGAGACTTCTGAGTCGCTTCGATTTCGGAAAGGCTTCTGCACGGGACAAGACATTCGAGCATCGGAACGAGTCGATAGGTTTCGTACCCATTTTCCTGTGCCCAATTTATCATTTCAGCGGTTCCTTGGCCGACGGCAACTCCGAAATGAACTTGAATCAAGGGGGAGTGATCGCGGAAGAACCGTCTTCCACCTTCCATCACCCGTAGGATGTCCTCTCCGGCATCGATCCGAACCCAGTCGATTGCAGGCAGTCGAAAGCGCAAGGACACATCGTCGAGTGCCACAAGAGGAGGGGACTGCCATAAAGGAGAAGGCCTGTCTCGAAGGGAATCGGTCCGATCCGACACCTTCGCATGAACCAGGCGGATACCATAGAGACCATTGTTCTGGATGCTGTGATGCATGCATACGAATCGTTCCGGATCGGTTTCGAAGGACCAAACCCCTCCCACCTCTCCAGCAAGAGAAGCCAACAGAAGTGTCGTCTGGCCATATCCGGCTCCCACATCGATACCGTTGCATCCGGGTTCAATCCATTTTTTCCAGAAGGTGATTTCCGCATCACACAATGTTCGCTCCAACAGCAACCGACCGGAAGCTTCGGACTCGGATTCTTTCGGAAGCGTCATCGAAAGGTTTGTGTCGATCGCTACATCGAAGATATCCCCGCGATCGTCCTCCGGCCAACCAGTAAACTGCTGCCCCTGCATTATGCCTAAGGGATGGAACCCAACTGTATTGGGGGCACCGGATTCCCAATCGGAAGCAAGTCGTTCAAGAGACGTTGCCGGATCCTCATTGGAAGAAATCCATCGGTACGGATGCATCGGTTGTGATCCTTTCTGCTTCTGTTCCATAGCGTCGTTTACCCCTTTCGGAACGGGACATTCGCTCAGAATTCGCTTGACATCTTCCTCTGCAAGGTCGATGCACAGTCGGGCTGCCATCATTCGTACCATACGGGCAGGATGTTCGGCCCAATCTTTCCATGCGAAAACCATTGAACTTGCGGAAGGGATGGCGTTTTTCGCATCCTCTTGCAAACGATTTGCCAATCGATGGGTAAAAGATGGCTTTTCGGCGAGGGGAGGCGGAAAGATCATCGATTGTCTGCCGATAGATCCGGACTTTGGAAGGGTGTCTGGAATAGGAGTTCCCACCACACCGATCGACAGCGCCGTACCGTCCATCGCCAGCGAATCCATCTCGTCGAAATAGGCAAGAGAGCCCGCCCAGTAAGGCTTTCGATCCGCCTGTTGCTCCTGAAGCGCCTGCATTACAAAGCGTTCGAAGGCTTGGCGATCTGCGATCGTTCCGATTTCCGTTCCCCGATGAACCCCTTTGAAGATGCCGCGTAGAATCCCTGTCAAAAAGTTGAGCATGTCTTGATTTTCGGCATGAATCCAAACGATGGAGGCTCTCCGCTCGGCCATCTGCTGATCACACCTTTGCGCCCACATCGCCTCGAAGGCTTCCTGCAGATCCTTGACGAATAATTCCCGATTCATCAGGATCGACTCGGCCATTATCCGGCGCAAGTTGTTGCGCAGATTCCGCAGGCCGTCGATATCGGCCGCTTTCGAGACGACAAGACGGATCAGTTCATCTTCGTCGGAAGCGATCCAGTCGTTCAAGCCGATACGTGTCAAAATTCCGGCAGACACTCTCGCTGCATGGCAGTTTCCGCGCATCGTGGCCACCGGAACCCCCATGTACAGCGCTTCGCAGGTGGTCGTCGTCCCGTTGTAGGGAAAGGTATCGAGAGCGATATCGATCTGGTGGTATGCCCGGAAGTGTTCGGTCAATGGGAGAAATTCGAGAAAAATGATTCGTTCCGGATCGATGCCGTAGGATGCAAAGCATGTTCGAAGTTGCTCGATACGGCACTTGTCCTGTTTGACACTCGATTTGAGAACAAGCCGCGATCCAGGAACGGCTTGCAAGATGCGGCTCCAGATACGTACCGTATGGGTCGTGATTTTGACATGGTTGTTGAAGGAACCGAAAGTGACCGATCCAGTCTGGATCATAGGCAGATCCGACACCTCCGGACAGTCACTCGGGGCTTGATAACACAGAAAGCCGTTGGGCAACCGGTAGAGAAGCTCCGTATTCAGGGGGTCGGTTTCCCCGGGGGGATCGGTCCAGGCATCGGAGATGCGGTAATCGATGCGGGTGAGGCCGGTGGTATCAGGATAGCCCAGCCATGTCACCTGGATCGGAGCCGGCTTTCGTACGAATATCGGCAGCCGATTGTATCCGGAGTGTCCGGACAAATCGATGAGGATATCGATCCGGTCTTCCTGAATGGCGCGGGCGGCATCGTCATCCGATAGGGGCAAAATATTGCGCCAGTGGTCGGCCAATGCTTTCATCTTCTCAGAGGTTTCGTCGAGAGTTTTGCCGTTGCTGTAAAGAAAGACCTCGAAGCGGTTTCGATCGTAAAACACCAAAAAGGGCATGAGGAAAAAGGCGACCGAATGTGTTCGAAAATCGGCCGAAACGAAGCCCACTCGAATACGACGTCGGATGACCCAATCGAGGGTATCGGGAAATGGAAGCGAAGGGATGGCCGATTCAAAGGTCGTCCCATATTCGACGTGTCTTGCGAAAAGTTCCTCTGCAGTCAGGTCTTCCTTGTAGTGGGATACCAGCAGATAATTGGACCATTGAGGAGCATCAAGCGGGTTGATTTCGATCAGACGACGATAGCCGGTAAGAGCTTCGTCGATCTTTCCCTGCTCCTTGTCCAGACTGACGAGGTTTCCCTGTGCCATACGGAAATCGGGACGAATGGCGAGACTTTTTTGATACCAGTGGCGGGCGAGATCGTAATCGCCCCTCGAATGGTGAAGCAATCCTACATTGTAATAGATATCCGCATCGTTTGCGTTGAGGGCGATCGCTTTTTCAAAGACGTCGAGGGCCTGGTCTAACGCACCTCGATCCTTGTGGATGCTGCCGAGGTTGTTGAGATACAGAACGTTTTTGGGAGAAAGAGCCACCGCCTTTTCCAGACATACGACGGCATCCTCGTATGCCAACCGTTTTCGGTGCACAAGGCCCAGAAGATTCCATCCGTCCGGGTCCTTCGGATTGCATTGTACATAGTCTTGAAGCTCTGTTAGGAGTTCATCGATCTGACCTCGATGATATCCTTCGAGAAGCCGCTGGTAACGTGCATCATCCGCCCGCTTCTCCTTTTTTCCAGATGTCGGAGTTGACGAGGGCCTTCGGTTTCGCATTTCCTTTTGACGAGATTTCATGCGCCCGCCTTGTTTTGGGTAAAATGGAATCTACTTCTTCAGGATTAACGGATGCCGACAACTGTAACGCGTGCTCGAGAGTACCACTTGATGCGCCGTTCGGGTCACTTGATCAATGACGATCGGGCCGACCAGATTCATCGTAAGCGGCGGGTCCTTTTCCGGTTTGATGGTCACCAGTGCCAAAACGATGACATCCCCCTGATCGACCCCTTCAAAAAGCTGACGGTCTGCTTCTGGAAGATTTTCGAAATACGCCGGCTCCCCCAGCAAGGGATCGATGACGACAAAGGATAGATAGGGGACGGTGATTGACTGCAGCCAGAAGAACGGAGAACCCGGCTGGTGGGGCAACAGGCAGTAATCCTTGTGTTCGGGCAGACCCAAGAGCCCATCGGGAAAATGAAGGATTTTGTCCGATTCCACCTGGACAATCCCGAAACGGGATGTCTGAATGTCGAGAACCTGGGCAGAAGGTTCGTTGGAATTCAAGGCGTTGTGTGGAGACATCATGCACCCTCCTTTGTACCCGGATGTCCATCCAAAAACGACAAATCCTGGGGGAGTTCCGCCGCACGCAAGTTCTCGGCGATGATATTCTGATAGACCTCCGTACGGTACACCGGGGTCTGCCTTGGCGCATCGATTCCCAATTTCACGGTGTTTCCCTTGATTCCCAGAACCGCCACCCGGATGTTTCCACCGATCGTGATACTTTCGTCCATCTTCCGAGTGATGACGAGCATGGGGTTCCTTTCCGATGATGAGGTGATCATTCATGAATTTTGGACTCGTAAAAAGACCGGATGCTGTGGCGTTCTGCATCTCCAGCCGTTGCGGCTAAAAGATGAAATCGCAACAACGGATCGTTGCATTCTGGTCGGAAATCTCCTAAGCAATATCTGTACCAATAGCGCCTATGCCGGCGGTTGTCATTGCCATCGATGAAGTTGCGATCCGTCCAATCAGCAAGTCGATGCGCTGACGGCCCGCATGCCCGAGACCTACGAGCGAAAGCGACTGTGTTTTTCCGCAGCAACAGAATAGGTATACTCGCTTCCATGCGGTTCACGGAAAACTTGTCGTCTTCAAGAGGTGGGTGAGAGCGGTTTCAACCGCTAATTCGGCCTTGTTTTGATGCAGAATCGATGATATGGAAACCATAACTGATACGAAAACAGGCCGTTATCCTCACGAAATCGAATCCTCCAACAAGAACAATCACCTAACGACAGATCCTCGCTTTTGCTGGGCCCAACTTTGCATGTAAGTTCAAACAAACTCCTTTTCGAACTTTGCTCATGGAATGATTCATGAAACGAAAGCGACTTCCCATCGGCATCCAGACATTCAGCGAAATCCGTGAAGACGACTGCTACTATGTCGACAAGACGCAGTTCGCCGTCGAGCTGGTTCGACAGGGAAAATACTATTTTCTTTCCCGGCCTCGGCGATTCGGCAAGAGTCTGTTTCTCGATACACTGAAGGAACTCTTCGAAGGCAATCGGGCCTTGTTCACCGGATTGTATGCCGAGAACAACTGGGACTGGTCGGTGCGGTATCCGGTGATCAAGATCAGTTTCGGCGGCGGGGTGTTGGGATCTCGCGAGGATTTGATCGACAGTATCGATGGACAAATGCTGCGCTACGAAAGTGGTTCTGGGTTGCAGGGAATCGGATTTTCGATACGCCGCAGGTTCATGAATCTGATCATTGCATTGCATGAGCAAACCGGCAATCGCGTGGTGGTTCTGGTGGACGAGTACGACAAGCCGATTCTGGATCGGATCGAGGAGGAGGCGATTGCACTGGAGATCCGGGAGGGGCTCAAGGACCTGTATTCTGTAATCAAGGATGCGGATGCCCACATCAAATTTGCGTTCCTGACGGGTGTGAGCAAGTTTTCAAAGGTCAGTCTGTTTTCGGGGTTGAACAACCTGCAGGATATCACGCTGGATCACCGCTATAGTGCCATCTGCGGGTATACCGAACACGACGTGGATCGGGTGTTTGCGCCTGAGCTTGACGGCCTCGATCGTGAAGCGATTCGAGCCTGGTACAATGGCTACAACTGGACAGGCGAGACGGTATACAACCCCTTCGATTTGTTGCTGCTTTTCAGCACCCGGCAGTTCCGGCCTTACTGGTTTGAAACCGGAACCCCGACTTTTCTCATCAAGCTCCTGATGGAACGCAAGCAGTTCACCCCCGATTTGGAGCGGATCGTTGCCCCGGAGACCCTGCTTTCCACCTTCGATGTCGGCAACATTCCGGTGGAAGCCCTGTTGTTTCAGACGGGATATCTGACGGTTGATTCCGTGGAATTCATCCCGGGCCGAATGGAATTAACGCTCCGATATCCAAATCGTGAGGTCAAGGCTGGATTGAACGAGAGTCTGTTGCGGGTAATGATCGGTGATGCGAGTGTTCCGGCTCGACAGATCGGGCAGTTGTATCGAATCCTTCAGGATGATGATGTGGAAGGTTTGAAATCGCTATTTCATGCCTTTTATGCCTCTATTCCACATCAGTGGTATACCGGAAACACCATAGCTCAGTACGAAGGCTTTTACGTGAGCGTGTTCTACAGCTATTTTGCGGCCCTCGGGCTGGACATCCGTACAGAGGAATCCACCAATCGGGGACGAATCGACATGGCCGTCGTTTTCGCAGGACGGGTATATCTATTTGAATTCAAGGTAGTGGAAGAAGCCCCGGACGGAAAAGCCATCCAGCAGCTTCGGGACATGGGGTATGCGGAAAAGTACCGTGCCCTCGGATTTCCCATTCATTTGATCGGCGTTGAATTCAGCAAGACGGAGCGAAATATCGTTGGTTTCGACGTAGAGACGATATGAAGATCCGAAGAACAATGTGGTATGATGATTGCGTTAGAATATTCGAAAAGCTGAGGATGCGCAGTTTCCTCGTATGTTGGATCTGGAATTGCCTTTAAGCGAAATTCCACGAGTGAGCATCTTGGGTTATGAAGAAAATTCGATACATCATTACATCATTTACCCCAAAAATGAAACATTTGATTATCAGGGTCAAGAAGCCGTTGAAGGAAGGACTCCTATCTAAGAAGCCCCAGAGATTCATTACAGTTTCACCTGATCCAGTGCTTTAGAGAGCAAATATCATGTTCAACAAAAAAAATATTCTGATCACTGGAGGAACAGGTTCCTTCGGGAAAAAATGCGTAGAACTTATTTTAAACCGATACAGGCCGAACCGTTTGGTTATCTTTAGCCGTGATGAGCTCAAGCAGTTCGAAATGGCCCAACAATTTTCGGATACCGTCTACCCTTGCATGCGATATTTTCTCGGGGATATTCGTGATAAAGAGCGCTTGGAGCGTGCCTTCGATGGGATTGATTATGTCATTCATGCGGCAGCGCTCAAGCAGGTGCCTGCTGCAGAATACAATCCATTCGAGGCTGTCAAGACGAATATTTTGGGTGCTCAGAATGTCATCAACGTGGCCATCGACAAAAAAGTTAAGCGTGTAATCGCATTAAGCACGGATAAGGCAGCCAATCCGATCAATTTGTATGGTGCAACCAAATTGTGTGCTGATAAGCTTTTTGTTGCCGGAAATGCATATGTCGGTCGAGATGAAACACGTTTTTCGGTCGTTCGCTATGGAAATGTAGCCGGTAGCCGCGGGAGTGTCATCCCGTTTTTTCTAAAAAAACGG
Organism: uncultured Desulfatirhabdium sp.; assembly: GCA_964549995.1. Taxonomy (GTDB): domain Bacteria; phylum Desulfobacterota; class Desulfobacteria; order Desulfobacterales; family Desulfatirhabdiaceae; genus Desulfatirhabdium. Next base: position 30,338 of record CAZJXF010000013.1, read on the forward strand.
AAATCGGGTGTGTTGCCTATAACCGATCCCCGCATGACACGATTTTGGATCACTCTGGAGCAGGGAGTGAATTTCGTGTTGAAATGTTTAGAGCGAATGGTCGGTGGCGAGTTGTTTGTACCGAAAATTCCAAGTGCCAATATTATGGATCTGGCAGAGGCGATTGCACCGGAATGTCGAAAGGAATTCATCGGCATTCGAGCCGGTGAAAAACTGCATGAAGTGATGGTGCCTCGGGATGACGCCCGAAATACGCTTGAATTCGATGATCATTACCTGATCAAACCCCAGTTTCGTTATTTCGAAAGACGATTTTGCGAAACCGGATGTAAAGCTGTTTCAGAAGATTTTGAATACAATTCGGGTACTAATCCATGGAGGTTAACGGTGGAAGAGCTCCGAGCGCTTCTTCGAGAAGTCGTCGGTAGAACAGAGCACATATAGATCGATTCAGATTGAAATAGGGAAATAGGCTTGTAACGTGATGCCCGCACCGGACTATCCAGAGAGCAACTACCATCACAAAAAAGAATTTTCTCAGAAAAATGAATGAATACTTATCGTGTTATAGGTGCGGCTTATTCGAAGGGGGATAGAAATGACAATTGAATATATTGGTGAATTATTGTCCGATCATCATCTTTCGGTATCGCCGTCTGTTCTAACAGTTTTGCCTAAAGGGCGACCGCTCAGAATTACAATAGAGCCTGTGTATGAACCACCCGAAAAGGATGTCTCAGGAAACAAAGGAATTGACACCGCTACACAACGTTTCCTGAATCGTCTTGAAAATGCTCCCAACCTTGGTCAGATGAAAAGTGGTATGAGTCGCGTTGATATTTACGAGGAAATGGCCGATGACAAGTTTTAGGCCAATGGTAGATACGAACATCCTGGTATATGCACACAACCGGGATTCACTGTATCATCGACAAGCCGTATCCATATTAAGAGATCTGATCAAGATGGGCGGTTTCTGTGTCAGCTCGCTGATTCTGCTTGAGTTTTTTTCTGTCATTACCAATGGCCGAAAGGTCGATTTTCCCATGGCCACAGAAACTGCTTTAACGATCATAGATGATATGCTCCATTCCCAAAGGATCGATGTGTTGCCGACATATATCGACACCGGTTTTTTAGCATGGCTTACCAATGTGGGTCGATCCGTAAAGCGATATCAAATTTACGATGCCGCAATTGCATATACAATGCATCAAAATCACGTTTCTGTGCTGTACACAAACAACACAAAAGATTTTCAAAAGTTCGAATTTATCCAAATCATCAACCCGTTCGCATCATCCGATGAGCACACTGCCCCCATTACTTCACCAATGATTCCCTATGGTCGACAAACCATTACCGAACAGGATATCGCTGCGGTATGCAGGGCGTTACGATCCGACTGGCTTACCCAAGGTCCAGAAGTGCCTGCCTTCGAAAAAGCTGTGTCGGCCTATTGTGGTGCAAACTACGCGGTTGCTGTTAACAGTGGAACTGCCGCCTTGCACCTGGCCTGTCTTTCACTTGGGGTAGGCCCTGGTGACATGGTTTGGACGAGCCCCATTACCTTTGTGGCAAGTGCTAATTGTGCCAGATACTGCGGTGCGGATTTCGATTTTGTTGACATTGATCCCCGAACCTACAACATGAGCCCGAGTCATCTCGAAGAAAAGCTCAAATACGCCAGAGCAAACGGTCGGTTGCCCAAGGTAGTGATCCCAGTTCACCTCACTGGGCAATCCTGTGATATGGAGGCCATCCATCAGTTGTCCCAGGCATATGGATTTCGAATCATAGAAGACGCCTGTCATGCCCTTGGAGGACGCTATCAGGGGGAACCCATTGGAAATTGCCGTTTCAGCGACATAACGGTTTTCAGCTTTCACCCGGTCAAAACCATCACCACAGGTGAAGGCGGAATGGCGCTGACCAACAACCCGGAACTGGCTGCTCGCATGACCTTGCTTCGAACGCATGGCATTACCCGTGAGGGCACCCAAATGCAATTTCAAGAAACGAATATCTCACCCCCCGCATGGTACTATGAACAGATCGCACTCGGTTTAAATTACCGCATGACAGACATTCAGGCAGCCCTCGGGTCAAGCCAGCTCAGGCGCCTGGATGAGTTCGTCCGGAAACGTCATGCTCTGGCCCGTAGATACAACGAGCTTCTGGCCAATCTGCCGATCACCCGGCCTTGGCAACATCCGGACGCCTATTCCGGTTTCCATCTCTATGTCATTCGCCTGAAGCTCGATCGTATCCGAAAGACCCATCGGCAGGTGTTCGATGCCATGCGTTCAGCGGGGATCGGTGTCCATCTTCACTACATCCCGGTTTATCGTCATCCGGACTTCGCCAGGATCGCCTTTAATTCCTGGCATGATTTCTCACAATATAAGTCATCGGTCGTATGCCATCTGACCACCGCTCTCTTCCCCGAAGCAGAGAGCTACTATGCCGAGGCAATTACTCTGCCGATTTTTCCAACTATGACTGACGGCGATGTCAATCACATTGTCGAAGAATTAGAGAAGATCTTATTACAAAGAAAAAACTATTAAGTCGTCGCTGACAGATACTCTTCTGTTAAGCAAGAGGCTTAGAAAAAATGTCTCTAATTTTCATTCTAAAATGTGTTTGCTTATGATATTTGAAATATAGTAATATTTAGTAGCTGTATATTTCTAAGGAGAAATCTAAATATCAATGAAGCAGAAAGAAGTTTTTTTAAGTGGAGAAGGCGATTCGTGGTTTGAAAGAAATCATCAATCGGTCCAGGAACGTAATTACGCTGAGAATGATTCAATTGTACTTGCCATATCCCGTATTTTTAATCATGGAAACAAATTATTAGGTGATTCTATAAAGTTAGGAAAGCTTCTTGAAATAGGTTGTGGCGAAGGAAAGCGTCTAAAGTGGCTTCAGCAAAATTATGCTTTGGAATGTTATGGTATAGATCCATCTTCAAAGGCAATTGAAGCAGCAAGGTTAAACGGGATATCTGCTTCAATTGGTACGGCAGATAAACTACCTTATGAAAATAAGATATTCGATTTTGTTGTATTCGGCTTTTGTCTTTATCTAATAGATCGCGAGGATTTGTTTCGCATATCGGAAGAAGCCGATCGCGTGCTTAAAACACAGGGGTGGATCATTATTCACGATTTTTACTCGAAGACTCAGTTCCATCGTAAGTATCACCATAAAGATGGAATTTATACCTATAAAATGGATTACAGGAATCTCTTCGAGTGGCATCCAGCATACACATGTTTTTTTCATGAAGTGCATCAACATAGTGCTCTACAATACACAGATGATCCGAATGAGTGGGTTTGTACGACTATTCTAAGAAAAAACGAGAAAATTTGATGAAACTCGCCATCGGTACTGCCCAGTTTGGTCTACCTTACGGGGTTGCCAACCACACCGGCCAGGTCGGATTGGAGGCGGCAAAAGAGATCCTATGCTTTGCAAAAGAAAACGGAATCGATACGATTGATACTGCTATAGCCTATGGAGCGAGTGAAAAGGTTTTGGGCAAAATCGGTATTATTGACTTTCGTATCATAACCAAGCTGCCCGCTTTTCCGAGTGATACCCATGATGCTACCTATTGGGTGTTGCATCAAGTAAACCAATCATTCCGCCGATTAAACGTCGGTGCTGTCTATGGCTTGCTCCTGCACCGACCCGATGATTTGCTTGGAGCCTCTGGAAGGGCCATTTATAGTGTGCTCGAGCGGCTTCAACATGATGGATTCATTCAGAAAATCGGCATTTCCATTTATGATCCCGAGATATTGAGTTCTATCCTTGCGTCCTATCCGATCGACATCGTTCAGGCACCGTTAAACCTTATCGATCGAAGGCTTATCCACTCTGGCTGGCTGAAAAAGTTGCATGAAAAAGGTATAGAAATTCACACTCGATCTGCTTTTCTGCAAGGGCTGCTTCTTCTTCAGCGATCAGATATACCACCAAAATTTGAACGCTGGGCCAACATTTGGGATCATTGGCAGCTCTTCCGTGACGAACACCATATAGACGCTGTTGTTGCTTGCATCCAGTTTCCTCTGTCTATTCCTGAAGTCGACCGGGTGGTGATCGGCGTGGATCATGTTCACCATCTCCGGCAAATCGTCGATGCGGTATCCATTGAAGTATCTTATCCGACTTTCAGAGAATTAGTGTGCCATGACGAATTGCTGATTGATCCATTCAATTGGGACAAGCTATGAAAACGGTCGCTATCGTACAAGCCCGTATGAGCTCAACAAGGCTTCCCGGCAAGGTCATGAAACCCATTGCCGATATGCCCATGATTGAAGTGCTTCTAAAGCGGCTGTCTCGCGCTACAGAAATCGATCAAATCGTTGTAGCCACCTCCATCGATTCTCGCAACCAGCCTTTGGTCAATCACATCCAAATGCTGGGTTTCCCTTGTGAACAAGGCAGCGAAGAGGATGTCCTCGACCGGTATGTCCGGACAGCTATCAAACACGATGCAGATGTCGTTGTACGTATCACGGCCGATTGCCCATTGGTCGATCCCATAATCGTAGACGAGTGCGTTCGACAGTTTAAGTCAAAGCATGTCGATTATCTTAGCAATACGAACCCTCCGTCCTACCCAGATGGACTTGATGTGGAGGTGGTTACTCTCGAGGCCCTCCAGCATGCCAACCAGGTATCGACAAACGTATACGATCACGAGCATGTCACCCCGTTCATTGTGAAATCCGGTACTTTTTTGGTTGCATCCGTGACTTGTGAAGAGGATTGGTCAGCGTTGCGCTGGACAGTGGATGAACCGGAAGATTTGGCGGTTATTCAAGCTGTATTTCAATACTTTTCACCGGACATTCACTTTGGGTGGAGAAATGTACTGAAACTGTATCAAGAACGACCTGAAATCTTCCAAGCCAATCAACATATTGGTCGAAACGAAGGGGCTCGAATGGGTACAGGCCAAAAGCTATGGAAGCGGGCAAAGCGAATCATTCCCGGTGGCAATATGCTGCTATCCAAACGGGCTGAGATGTTCCTTCCGGATCAATGGCCTGCGTATTTCAGTAAAGCCAAAGGTTGCAGGGTATGGGACCTGGATGGTAATGAATTTATCGACATGTCTATCATGGGGATTGGAACCAACACACTGGGTTACGGTCATCCGGAAGTTGATGAGGCGGTTCTCAAGACGGTTGAGGCAGGCAACATGTCCACTTTCAACTGTCCTGAGGAAGTATACCTTGCAGAAAGATTGGTAGAGCTGCATCCCTGGGCAGACATGGTGCGTTTTGCTCGTACAGGAGGTGAAGCAAATGCCATCGCTATCCGGATTGCCCGCGCTGCTTCCGGAAAAGATCAGATTGCATTCTGTGGCTATCATGGATGGCACGATTGGTATCTTGCCGCCAATCTGGGTGATGATCGTAGTCTGGACGGCCATCTATTGCCGGGTCTTGAGCCGAAAGGTGTTCCGAGATGTCTAAAGGGTACGGTTCTACCGTTCCGTTACAACAACTTTGATGAATTAAAGTCTCTGGTAAAAAATTATGAAATCGGCATCATCAAAATGGAGGTTAAACGAAACGTCGAGCCTGAAGAGGGATTTCTGAGACAGGTGCGCAAGCTTGCTACAGATTGTGGCATCGTCTTGATCTTCGACGAATGCACTTCTGGTTTTCGAGAGACGTTTGGTGGGTTGCATAAAAAATATGGTATTGATCCGGATATTGCAGTCTTCGGGAAGACCCTTGGAAACGGCTATGCAATCACGGCGGTCATCGGTCGGAGGGAAGTTATGGAAGCTGCTCAATCTACCTTCATCAGTAGCACCTTCTGGACTGAGCGTATCGGTCCGACTGCTGCCCTCAAAACGCTTGAGGTTATGGAGAAGGAACGATCCTGGGAGAGAATCACCAGTATCGGTTCCGAGGTACGTGATCGATGGAATGCGCTTGCAAAGCGTCATGGACTTTGTATTTCCCATTCAGGACTTCCTGCGCTTGCTGGATTTTCATTTGATAGTCCCAATGCGTTGGCATACAAGACCTTAATCACCCAGGAGATGTTGGCCAAAGGATGGCTGGCATCGACGCTATTCTACGCAAGTCTTTCGCACACAGCCGATCTGATCGATCAATATACAGAAGCTATGGACCCGGTTTTCGCTCTGATTCGGCAATGCGAAGACGGCCGTGATGTCATGTCTCTCCTGAAAGGGCCTGTCTGCCACGCTGGTTTCAAGCGAATCAACTAAAGCCGATGAAGACCGTCTTTTTTCGAGTTGATGCTTCTGTTCAAATAGGAACCGGTCACGTCATGCGCTGCCTGACGCTTGCAGACGCGCTGCGGGAGCGCGGCGCTCACTGCACGTTCATCTGTCGCCGGCATCCGGGGCATTTGATGAACCTAATCCGCCAGCGAGGTCATGAAGTAATAGCCTTGTCATTAGGCGATGGCATAGGAACGGTGGAAGATGGTCCTTCACATGCCGCCTGGCTTGGCACCAATTGGAGTACAGATGCCGATCAGACGCGGGAAGCCACCGCTGGCCAAAGTTTGGATTGGCTCGTGGTCGATCATTATGCTCTTGATCGGCGCTGGGAACAGGTGATGCGACCGCGTGCTCGGCGGATTTTGGTCATCGATGATCTAGCCGACAGGCCGCACGATTGTGATTTGCTGATCGATCAGAACTGGCATGCTGAACTGACTGCCCAGCGGTATCTTTCGTTTGTGTCACCGACAACAATGTGTTTGTTGGGGCCTAAGTATGTTTTGCTCAGTCCAGAATATGCTGCATTGCGGCATTTAATGCCTTCACGCGATGGCTTGGTGCGAAGATTATTGGTTTTTATGGGTGGAAGTGACCCGAATAATGAAACCGTAAAAGTCCTAAAGGCGCTGATGGTTGATGATTTGGCATCGCTTGTTGTAGACGTAGTCATTGGTGAGAACCATCCCGATATCCAAGGAGTGGAGTCGATGGCAAGGGATAGGCCATACACCGTTTTGCATAAAAAACTTCCGAGCTTGGCTGGACTGATGGCTCGCGCCGATCTAATGATCGGCGCAGGAGGAACTACAACATGGGAGCGCATGTGTCTGGGGTTGCCTTGTTTGGTGATCAGTATTGCCCACAACCAAACAGAAACCCAACGAGCATTAATGGCTGCAGGCTGCAGCACATTCCTTGGCGAAATGAGCCAAGTAACGCCTGAAACAATTGCAAATAAAGTGCGTTGGGCGCTGCGCAACCCAATCAAACTAATCGAGCAAAGCCGTTTGAGCCAATCCTTCGTCGATGGTTGTGGAGTAGATCGAGTTGCGAATATGATGGATGAGTGTGATGACCATGCCTCTACGACCCCTCACTGAAGCTGATTTGATAATGGTATTGAAATGGCGGAATGCACCAACTGTCCGGCAGGCAATGTATACACATCATGAGATAAGCCTTGATGAGCATCGTGCCTGGTACAAACGTATGCAGAATGACCCAAGCGCCCACTGGTTCATTTATGAGAGGAGAGCGGGGGTTCCCCAGGGGGTGGTTAATTTTACGAATGTAGACCTCGTTCAACGCAGCGCCTTCTGGGGATTTTATGCGTGCCCAGATGCAACCCTGGGAACTGGTATTTACTTAGCCATTGATGCCTTAAATTTAGCATTCACCGAGTTTGATTTAGCTAAGATAAACGCTGAAGTTTTGGCGACAAATTCGAATTCACTAAGGTTTCATAAAAAAGTTGGCTTTACCGTGGAAGGCTGTTTTCGGGAACATCACTTCAACGGCGAAAATCGTATCGATGTGATTCGGTTTGGCATGCTGGCAAAAGAATGGCCGCAACATCGAGCAAGGTTACTGGCGCGTATTGCTGAGCTTGAAATTCTTGCTGTAAAGACATCCCCCCCGACGGATAGTCATCCTCAGTAATGCCGATAGTTGGATCAATTCTGTAGTAGAGGATTTGGTAATGGATTGGACGGAAATCGGGCATAGAGTATACTGGTCGCATCATCTAAAGAATGTACCCCCTGCCGATTTCTGCTTTTGTTTGGGTTTTGGACAGTTGGTGCCCAATGAGTTGCGCAACCAGTTTTGCCATACCTTGGTGGTTCATGAAAGCGACTTACCTAGAGGGAAGGGATGGTCTCCTCTGACTTGGCAAATACTGGAGGGACGCAAGCGAATCGCAGTAACATTGTTCGAAGGGGTAGACCGCGTTGACAGCGGTCCGATTTATGCCCAGTGTTGGATCGAATTGGAAGGCCATGAATTGATTGACGATATTCGTGCCGCCCAAGGAAAAGCGGCCAGTACGCTCTGCCGCTGGTTTGTGGATCATTATCCAGAAAGTGCTGAGCAAGCCCGCATACAATCTGGAGAAGAAAGCTTCTACAAGCTACGAAGACCTGTGGATAGCAAACTTGATCCGTCTAAATCGATTGCCGACGGAACAATTTAATCTGTTGAGAGCAATGTTTATATCGATATCAGTGGAAACCATTTGGATGTGAAGAAAAGAGCGCTTGCCTATAAGCAAGAGATGCGCTTGTTTCCACACACAAGAAGTTTTCAGCATGTAGAATGTCTTTCTCGGCACCGCGGTTTAACGGTAGGTGTTGATGCTGCAGAGGCTTTTGTAGCCATCAGAATTCTTCGGTAGGATAAAATTAGGTGGGCCGATGGTAATTTCAATCAATAGGCATATTGTTGGAAATGATCACAAAGCTTTTATTATCGCTGAAATGTCAGCCAACCACAACCAGAGCTTCGATGAGGCAACCCGCATTCTACGTGTGGCACAAGAGGCTGGAGCTAATGCGATCAAGCTCCAAACCTACACACCAGACACGATGACCATAGATTGCGATAACGATTATTTCAGGATTGCAAAAGGGACGATATGGGAGGGGAAAAATCTTTATGAGCTTTACAAGGAAGCACATACCCCTTGGGAGTGGCAGCCGGAGCTCAAAAAAATTGCCGATGATCTTGGAATCACTCTCTTTTCAACGCCCTTTAACAAGAGCACGGTGGATTTTCTCGAAAAGATGAATGTTCCTTGTTACAAGATCGCATCTTTCGAGCTGGTGGATATCCCGTTGATTCAGTATGTGGCAAGCACGGGTAAGCCCATGATCATGTCCACTGGCATGGCTACCCTGGGTGAGATTGACGAAGCGGTCCAGGCAGCCAGAGAGAGTGGCTGCAAGGAACTGGCTTTGCTCAAATGTACCAGTGCCTATCCAGCTCCACCCGAAGAAATCAACCTTCGTACTATTCCTCATCTTGCCCAAGCATTTGGAGTACCAGTCGGTCTTTCGGATCACACCCTTGGTATTGCTGTACCTGTTGCAGCCGTGGCTCTTGGTGCGTGCATCATAGAAAAGCACTTTACCCTCTCCCGGGCCATCCCAGGGCCGGATAGCGCTTTCTCACTTGAGCCACAGGAATTCACGGAAATGGTCGATGCCATACGTACTGCTGAAAGAGCCCTTGGCCGGGTAAGCTACAAAGTCACCGAAAAAGAAACCGCAAGCCGTGTCTTTCGCCGTTCCCTATTTGTCGTCAAAAACATGAAAGCGGGCGAAACTTTCACTGAAAAAAACGTTCGTTGCATCCGACCTGGTCATGGCTTGCCATGCAAATTCATCTCCCATGTCCTCGGCAGACAAACCAACTGCGACATAAAGGAGGGCACCCCTTTAGCTTGGAATATGATTGGAGGGCCTGATCATGGTTGAACAAGAAAAAGTAATCGCCCCGGAGCACAACTTTGGGATATCAGCGGAATTCCCATGCAAGATTGCCTCAGTCATCGACAAAACACTCGTCGTTGCGATCACCGACTCATGGTTCGGCAACAATTGCCTATGGGAACCACTCAACCATAAAATCGGCCACCGTTTTGACATGATATCGCGGCTGCGCTCCAATAGTAACCTCCTTGATCTTCCGTCCGAAAGCCACGAAAAAACGGACGAGGACGGCCCCCGGTGCATTCTCAGCCCAACTACCAACGACTGGGTTTCAAGGCCGGGGGTTTCCCCGCAGCGGAGCGCTATTATTACGCCGAGACGATTATCCTTCCGATGTATGCGGCGCTCGGCTATGCGGAGCAGAACGAAATAACGGCAGCAATGAGGAAAAACTTGACATGAAGATTCGATTGACTTGTACCAGTTATCTTCCTGAACGCAGCCCGGTTTGGCGCGGTCTGGCAAAAGTGGGCGAGCTCGAGATCGGGGGCTATGGCGATTGGCCTGTCGCCCTGGATCGGGCAAACGACCAAGTTGCACTGGTCTGGGTCCTATTCTTGGAAGACCTTTTCGGCTGGCGATGCCATCAGGATGGGTTAGAAGCCGTGCAGGATGCGATTACCGTAGCCCTGGCTGCATTGGATCGGCGGCTCGAGAACGCCGATGGCCCGACCATCGTGGCGTGGTTGGGCTGGTATCACGAATCCCCCATACGCCGGGCGCGTCGGCGAACGGAGCGTGATCGGGCGGCCTCGATGTTCGAGGCGGCGCTCTGGGAGCGCGTGGAGAAGTTCCTCCATCTGTATCTGCTTTCCCTGGATGATCTATTTGCCACCGAAGGCCTGCAATGCTGCCTCGATGCGAGAAATTATCAAGCGAGCCGTTGCCGTTTGTCGCTGAAAGGGATGACTCTCCTCGCCGCTGGACTCGAAGCACTCATCCAGCGGCTACAGAAACCCGCCTGCAAGGCACTGGTGCTCGATTGTGACAATACGCTGTGGGGAGGGGTTGTTGGCGAGGTGGGGTTGTCTGGCCTCGTGTTGGGGCAGGATGGCTTGGGACAGGCTTTTGTCAATTTTCAGCATGCCGTCAAATCGCTGGCCGCTGCCGGGGTGATCCTTGCTATTAGCAGTAAAAACGAAGAAAGCGATGTGTGGTCGGTGTTCGATCAGCATCGGGCGATGGTGTTGCACCGTTCCGACATTGCCGCTGCGCGCATCAACTGGCAGGAGAAACCGCTACAGTTGCAAGAACTGGCGGCGGATTTGGGCATCGGGCTGGATAGCCTGGTGTTTTGGGATGACAATCCGCTCGAACGAGAAAAGGTGCGCCAGGCATTGCCGATGGTCGTCGTCCCAGAACCACCAGTCGAGATTGCTGATTGGCCAGCCGCGATTTTTTCTCTCGATGTGCTGGCGCGATTTGCGGACACTGCCGATGATCGGGCGAAGAGCGCGCAATACCAGGCGCGCGCAGCCTTTGTCGATGAATTGCGGAAAACGGGCGATGGGCTTGCCTTTCTCGCCAGCATCGGGATGCGCCCGCGCTGCGTCGCGATCGATGAATCCACCCTGCCTCGTGCGGCGCAATTGTGCGCCAAGACCAATCAGTTCAACCTTCGCTTGGCTCGCCATGACGAGGCGACGCTGAAGAAAATGCTCGTCACGGCGGGAGGCGAGGCGTTTCTCGTGGCGCTGCAGGACAAATTCGGTGATCATGGCCTGACGGGACTGGTGCTGGTCGTTGCCACGAGTCGCAGCGATACGCTCTTTCTCGACACCTTTCTACTCAGTTGCCGTATCCTCGGCAGACATGTGGAGGCCTGGATACTCGAGCAATTGCGCCAACGATTGCTGGCCGCGGGCAAGCGCTATCTGGTGTCAGAGTTCATCCCAGGCGAACGCAATACGCCGGCAGCACCTTTTCTCGTCGAACATGGGTTTCAACCCTTGAGCGCTGATACTACCGCCAAAGGATTCGAACTGCCGAACGATGTTGTCGTCAGATTTCATCCGCAAAGTCAGCGGTACTGGGTCGATTTACGACAATGGCAAATACCTTACTTGGACATTTTTACTCATGAATCGTCAGCAATTGATTGACATCATCCGTGAGACTTTTCCCGATGCCGTTTTCGCTGCCGATGATCCCGATCTGGGGTTGGGTAGCTTTCCACAATGGGACTCGCTCGGGAATTTCAACCTGCTCCTGCAGATCGAGGCCGCTGCTGGCATTCGCTTTAGCAGCGAGGAAATCTCGGAGATCAAAAATCTTGCCGGCATCATCGTCAGCCTGAAACGACATTGTGTCTATGCAGATTGATCGTCGCACCGTAACCGAAGCCTTTGCCCGCTGCGGCATCGCGCCGGGACAGTGCCTGATGTTGCATGCCGACGCATTTGCGGCAGCACAGCTGCCGGGCGAAAATCTGGCGCAGCGCATGGACCGGCTGCTCGATGGCGTGCTCGATGCTTTGGGCGGCGACGGCACGCTGGTAATGCCGACATTTACCTATAGCGCCACCAAAGGGGAAGTCTTTCGTCCTGCGCATAGCCCGAGCGAAGTCGGCGCGCTCACCGAACATTTTCGCTTGCGGCGGGGCACGCTGCGCTCGCGGCACCCGATCTTCAGCGTGGCGGCCAGCGGTTCAATGGCGGAAAGGTTTGCCGATGCCGTCATCGATGATTGTTTTGGCCCCGGGACGGCATTCGATCTGCTCTATCGCTGCAATGCCTGGCTGGCCTGTCTGGGCTGCTCTCTGGATCGGCTGACCTTCGTTCATTATGCCGAGCAGGCGCGGGGCGTCAGCTACCGTTATTTCAAAAGTTTTCCCTACGTGATCGAGGACGGCGAGCAGCAGCGGACCGGAGCGGTGCGCTATTACGTGCGCGATCTCGCTCGCCGTACTGATATTGCACTCGACAAGCTGAAAAAGCATTTGATCTTGACCGGTTTGCTTCATGTGACAGAAATCGGCAGGGCGCAATTGCTCTGCGTGCGGGCCCGTGATTTTTTTGATCAGGCCAGCCATTTGCTCGAGTTGCAGGGCAACGCATTGATCGAGGAAGGGCAGACGGAAACATGATGGTTTTCGATCACATCGGCATTTTCGTGCGATCTTTGGAAGATGGCCGGCGGCATCTCGAGTCATTTCTGGGTATCCGCAATTGGACGCCAGCGGTAGAAGATCCCTTGCAGAAGGTGGTCGTGCAGTTTGGTTGCGATTCCTCGAATGTCTGCTATGAAATCGTCGCGCCCTTTGGCGAAGGCGATCCTGTCTCGCCTGTTCTGAAAACGGGACGGAACATCCTCAATCATGTCGCCTATCAGGTCGACGGAATCGAGGGGGCGTTACAGTCCTTCCGTGTGGCGGGAGGGATGCCGTTGGGCGAGCCGAAGCCGGCAGCTGCCTTCGGTGGGCGACGCATCGCCTTTGTGCTGACGCCGCTCGCCATGATCGTGGAACTGATCGAGAAGGAGAAAACGATTGAAACTTGATGCCTGCCCGGCATGCGGGGGTAAAGGTGCTTTTCGTGAGCTGTTGCGGCTTACCCAAGAGCCCATTTACCTTCATCCGGTCGCCGCGGATGCGGCGGTGCCTCAGCCGCATTACCTGGACCTCGACTACCGGCAGTGTTTGCGCTGTGGGCATGCCTTTCAGACCGCCTATGACCTGCAGCTGCTTGCGAACATCTATCGAAGTCATTACTACACGCCAGCTGTAGTCGATGTGGGAGCAGGCTTTCGTCAAGACTTCATCGATTTCTTGTCTTCGCGTCTGATCCCCCGTGGCCTCAAGCCCCGTTCGATGCTGGAGGTCGGCTGTTCTTCTGGCGAGATGCTGGCCATGACGCGAGACCTCCTTGGCCTGGGCTATGAGGGAGTGCTCGGCATCGAGCCGAATCACGATACCGCCGAGGCAGCGCGCCAGCGCGGCCTCATGATCAGGGAGGAATTTTTCGATGCCAGACTGGCTGAGGAGTTAGGCGGTTTCGACTTTGTATTTTCCCGGCACGTGATCGAGCATGTCGAGGCTTTGCCGGATTTTCTGCGCGCATTGCGCAAGGCTATGAACACAGATGGCTGGCTGGTCATCGAGACGCCTTCGCTGGATTGGGCCTTGGCGCAGGGCAACTGTTCCGCATTTCACATCGAGCATCTGCATGTGTTTTCTCTTCATTCGCTCGCGATTGCCGCACAGGCTGCGGGGTTGACCTTGGTAGATCACAGGCAAACCGGCTTTGGCAATCTGATCGCCATGTTTCGCGCTGCGGGCCCCGCCAAGGCGGTTTGTGCCACGGATACCCGCACCGATCTGCAGGCGATTAACGATAGCCAGCGTCGGCGCGCGGCGCAACGGCTGCACGGCCGACCGCTGCTTTTCTGGGGCGCCGGCAGCGCTGCCCGCACCCTGATGCAACGGGCCGGGCGGGTTCCGGAAGTGATCTGCGACAAGAACCCTGGCAAGATCGGCAAGCGCTTCGTTGGCATCGACAGGGAGATCGTTTATGCGCCGGAGACAGTCGCGGCAATGATTCGGCGCGGAGAAGACCGTGGATTTTTGCTCGTAGCGGCTTCGGCGTTCGAAACGGAAATCCTGAATGAGGCGCGTCAGCTCGGCTGGCGAGGAGAAACCGTCGGCTATAGCGAGCTTGCATGAAGGGGCGATGAATGCGTGAAGCTGCCATTGACGAGGGCAGGTTGATGTACGACTGGGCGCGTGATCTATTCCCGCTCAATCGCAGTATTACGGGTGAAGGGGTGCGCCAGACGCTACGCTATCTTGCCCAGTGGATACCGGAGCTCGAGTTGCACGAGATACCCTCCGGCACCCCCGTGTTCGACTGGATCATTCCGCCCGAATGGAATGTGAGAGAAGCGTGGATCGCCGATGCCGAGGGTAACCGCATCGTCGATCTCGCCCAGCATACTTTGCATCTCGTCGGCTATTCCGAACCCGTGAATGCGGTGTTGAGCCGGGAAGAACTCGAGCCACACTTATATTCGTTACCGGAGCTGCCGGATGCGATTCCTTACATCACTTCGTATTACAAACGGCGCTGGGGTTTTTGTCTGAGCCAGCGTCAACGTGATGCTTTGCCGGCAGGGCCGTTTCGGGTTTATATCGACAGCGAGTTCAAGGAAGAAGGTAGCCTCACTTATGCCGATTTGGTGTTACTTGGCAAAACGCCTCAGGAAATCCTGCTTTCGACCTATGTCTGTCATCCCTCGATGGGGAACAACGAGCTCTCGGGCCCTGTCGTCACGGCAGCGATCGCACGTTGGCTCATGAGCTTGCCAGAGCGCCGCTACACATACCGCATCGTCTTCGTTCCGGAGACCATCGGTTCCATTGCTTATTTGAGCCTGCATTGGCAGCACATGCGCGAGGTGACGGCAGCGGGCTATGTGCTGACCTGTATCGGCGATGAGCGAACCTATTCCTATCTCGAGTCGCGTAATGGCAATACCCTTGCAGACCGTGCTGCAATGCATGTGCTAAAGCATACCGTGGGGAAGTTCGATCACTATTCATTCCTCGAACGCGGCAGCGACGAGCGACAGTATTGCAGCCCCGGCATCGATTTGCCGGTCGGCTCGATCATGCGTTCGAAATATGGCACCTATCCTGAATATCACACATCGCTCGATGATTTGTCTTTGATCACGCCGCAGGGGCTGCAAGGCGGTTTCGATGTGGTGAGAACGACGCTGACCTTGCTGGAAGCCAATTACATCTATCGCACCACGGTGAAGTGCGAACCACAGCTCGGCAGGCGCGGCCTCTATCCAACGTTGGGGACGCGCGATACGCAACGGCAGGTGGCAACGATGATGAATCTGCTTGCTTATGCGGATGGGAGTCGCGATCTGATCGCGCTAGCGGATCGCATCGGTGTGTTCGCTTTGGATCTGGTTCCAATTGCCGACCGGTTGTGCAAAGAGGGTCTTTTGGAAATCTTGTCGTGATCCTTGCCAGCATTCTTGGCCGCAACATCAGGGGGCGCATTTTGCTGAACAAAGCTGTTGAAATTCAAATTATCTGATTAAAAAACCCACTATTTTTCCTGGATTA
>CAZJXF010000014.1:0-45950 GCA_964549995.1 uncultured Desulfatirhabdium sp.
GCAACATCAAAAGGCGTATCTCCCCCCATGCTCAGGCCCGGAAACACCCCACAATTGGGGATACGGCAACGGTGCGGTTCAGGCCACGGGAGATCCGGCGATGCGGGAGAAATCCGATTCGACCAGCCGATAGACCGTCCATCCATCCACCGGATGGGCCCCCATGGCACGATAGAAATCGATGGCGCTCTGGTTCCAGTCGAGGACACTCCATTCGATGCGGCCGCAATCCCGTTCCAGCGCCAGTGCGGCGATCCTCTGAAAGAAGGCCTTTCCGACACCGTTTTGTCGAAACGGCGGACGAACGAAGATATCCTCGATGTAGATACCCGGTTTTCCCAGAAACGTCGAAAAATTATGGAAAAACAGGGCGTATCCGATGGGTCGGCCTTCGGCGACGGCCAACAGCACTTCGGCCGTCCGTCGATCGCCGAAAAGGGATGCCCGGAGGATGTCGGGGGTGGCCGTGACGCAATGGGCCAAGTGTTCGTACTCGGCCAGCTCTCGGATCAGGTTCAGGATGTCGGGAATGTCGTCTTCCCGGGCGAAACGGATGGAAAGATCGTTCATGAGGAGCGGATTCGTCGTGTGTTGTCGTGAAAATGCGAAGTCAGGGAATCGGGAAAAAGGAACAGGGAAAAGGGGTGGATCGGGACGTTTGGGTGCAGCATCGTCTGTCTGGGCATGTTCAACTCCGGGCATCCACCGCCATGGGAAGTGATCGCGAACTTTCCCTCCGGCCTGCAGGAGCAACCGGATTCGCAACCGGTCCGCTCTTGCAGCGGAATGCCTTCATCGGTACAATAGAATTCACCGTCGCTTCGGCTGACCTTCGGTTCTTGTTGTTGGCTTCCGACTGCCAACGCCTCGACACAACCATACCATACTTTCCCGGAACATGAAATGCTTCCATTCGGCCGAAAACGATCCGCCGCATCACCGGTCATGAGCAGGCAACAGGCCTTGTCCTGCGTTCCGGTCAAGGTGCCCTCCCTTCAGGAAAACCGTACCGATGGCCGGACCGTCGTCATTTCCTTCGTCGAGCCCTTGCATCCCGTGCTTTCGGCCATCCGCAAGGCTTTCGGAAAAGCTCCGGAAGGCCGGATCCGAAAGCTCGAACTCGATGCCATGGGTACGAGCGTCTGGGACTGGGTCGACGGATCAGCCACCGTCTCCGATCTCGCCCTTCGGTTTGTGGAGCGTTATGGGGTGTTGCGTCAGGAGGCGGAATTATCGGTGTCCCAATTCCTGCGGGAGCTCGGCAAACGGGGGATCATTGTCATGCGGCTTCCGGAGGCTCCATAAGGAGAGGCTTCGCCGGAAAGCCCATACCCTCACCCCATCCGGACCAGCCGGTTCATGTCGAAGATCGGCATGCACACCGACAGCACCACGAATCCGACCACAAGCCCCATCGTCAGGATCAGGCAGGGCTCTACGATGCTGACGAGGCGGGCGATTCGCGCCTCGCTTTCCCCGTCGAAGAAATCGGCGACGTTTTCGAGCATCCGCTCCAGTTCTCCCGTCTGCTCTCCCACCCGAATCATTTGAATCGACAGCTGCGGAAAAAGACCGCTTTCTTCGAGGGATGCAGCCAGCGGTCGGCCCTGTTCGAGTTTGGCGCGGATCGCCTGCAGGGCATCGGAGAACGTTCGGTTGCCGCTCACCGAGCCGACGATATCGATGGCCGTCAGCATGGGCACACCGCTTTTCAGAAGAGAGCCGAGTGTGCGGGTGATCCGCGCGGTCAGCAGCTGAACCTGCAATCCGCCGATCAGCGGAAGACGAAGGATCCAGCGATCGAGAACTTTCCGGAAGGCTTCGTTCGTCAGCGCCCGTCGAAATGCCGCAAGCACGGCGACAGCCGTAAGGCCCATCAGCCATCCCCATTTCGAAACGATGTCTCCGGTCCGGATCAGCACACGCGTGGGCAGGGGCAGGGTTTGCTTCATGTCTGCAAAGATCTGCACCATGCCGGGGACGACGACTGTCACCAGAAAGACGAGGACGGCAAGACCCGTGACGGTCAGAAACAGCGGGTAGATCGTAGCGGTCCAGATCCGATTTCGGATGTGACGCTGCTTTTCCAGGATATCGGCAAGCCGGTTCAGGACGAGATCGAGTGTACCCGAGGTTTCTCCTGCACGAACCATGTTGACATACAGAGGAGGGAAGGCGTTCGGGTGGCGGGAGAGGGCGGCAGAGAAACTTTTCCCCTCGAGCATGTCGCTTTTGACCTGAGTGAGTCGATGCTGCAGGGCGGTTGCGGACAGGTGGGGGATGAGGGTACCCAGGGCCTGCACCAGCGGAATGTTGGCCGACACGAGGGCAGCCAGCTGTCGGGTCATGGTTGCAAGTGTATCGAGTCCGATGCTTCGTTTCGGGATGCGACTGAGCCACCCCGCCCCGGAGCCGGAGGATGCGGATGCTTCGATCGCCACGATTCGGGTGGGGTAGAGATCGGATTGCCGAAGCCGTTTTCGGACTGCGGCGCTGCTTTCCGCATCGAGGAATCCGGAAACGCTTTTTCCGGCTGGGGTGAGGGCTGTGTAGGAGAAAACCGGCATGGTGGGGGATCAACACGTTACAAAAGATGGGTCGCTTCCAGGCGAATCGTTTCCGTTCAAGCCGCACACGCGGATGGCCGCCTCGTCGAGCATGCGGGCCAGTCCGCCTTCCGGTTCGGGAACCTCCCCCAGAACGTTCTCCCATACCCTCTCGTCTTCCATGCAAAAATACACCCGAAGGTTGGGCGCATGGCGCCGGATGCAATCGACGATGCGGCGATACAGATCGATGCGAAGCGGCTGAAAATAGCGCATCTTGGCGTCTTTTCCGGAAATGAACTCGCCATAGACCAAGCCCGATTCGGGAAACCGCCGTTGGATGACGGTTTTGAGATCGGGCAAAAATCGGAAAGTGCCGAGGCTGATCCAGGCCACGTTGGCAGGATCGACCTGTTGGAAGAGCCGGTCGATGACACCGGCGTATTCGACGGCGGCCTCGTCGTAAAGAACGATGGGGTCGAAATGAAAGGCCAGCGGATACCCATGATCCTGAGCGTCTGCTGCAGCCCGAAGCCGAGCGGCCAGAGCAGCCGTGTGCCGCTCGTTTTCGGCGATCATCCGCTCCGTGTTGAGCGACCAGGCAAGAATGGTCCTGCGGTTGTGCCGAAGGCCCTTCAAGCGGCCGATAGCCGTCGTCTTCGTCTTGAGCTCGAGCACGCAATCGTTCTGACACGAAAACCGCTCGACGAGCCGCCGGTTCAAATCGGTTATGGGTTCCCAGATGAGGCTGTCGGTGTATTCCCCGGTTCCGATTCGTCTGAAGCGCCGGGATGCGAGTGCTTCGTTCAACTCAGCGAAGAGCCGATCGTGGTTGACGAACCACTGCAACACCGGCGGATGGAAAAACGTCTGCAGGATACAGTAGGCGCAGTCCATCGTGCAAAAGGTGCCGATGTGCAGGATCTGGTAGCCGCAGCATCGGTAGTGACGGGTTCCCGGGCATTCCCGGATAAAAGTTCCCGGGTTTTCCGTCAGGAACAGGGTCCGCTTTCCAGTGTCGATCGGATGCTTGGACTGCAGCACGTAGCGGTACACGTCTGTTGCATGGTCCACGATAACCGGTTCGCGTCCGACGACTGCAGCCGCCGCCTTCACCGCCGGTGCAGCGATTAGGGTCCGATGAACGAAAAGCGTCTCGATCCGCTCTCCGATCATGCATCTCCGTTTTCGAGCAACGTCAGCACGACATCCACGGCTTTTTCCAGCTTGAGTTTGCTCATGTTGAGCACGAGGTGATAGAGCTCCGGATTGTCGTAGTCTTCCCGTCCGAATTTCCGATAGAGGTTCATCCGGCGCTTGTCCTGACGGTTGACGATCTGAAGGGCCTGCTTGGGGGACAGATCGTAATGATCTTCCATGAACTGAACCCGATCCTCGATATCGGCCACCATGAGCACGTGGAAGGCGTCGGGTTGATCCCGCAGAACGTACTGGGCGCCCCGACCGACGATGACCGCGTTGCCTTCCTCTCCGATTTTCTGGATCAGTTTGGTGAGGATGTCGATATAGATTTCCTCGTCGAGATAGCCCTTGTTGTCG
Source organism: uncultured Desulfatirhabdium sp. (assembly GCA_964549995.1). Classification (GTDB taxonomy): domain Bacteria; phylum Desulfobacterota; class Desulfobacteria; order Desulfobacterales; family Desulfatirhabdiaceae; genus Desulfatirhabdium. Next base: position 4,107 of record CAZJXF010000014.1, read on the forward strand.
TCGAGCAGCCGGTCCATGAACGCCCGGGGAATGAGGTTCGTGATGAATTTGGAGAAGGCGCCTCCGGCTTCCTTTTCCATGTTCTCCACCCAGCTTACGGATACCTTAGCCTTCTGAGCCACCATCTGGATCAGTTCGTCGTCATATAGGGTGTAGCCCAGTTTCTTGGCGATCCTTTCCCCCAGGGTTCGACCGCCTGCGCCAAAATGTCTCGAAATCGTCAATACGGCCATTGCTCCTCCTTTTCCATCCTTACGTTCGCTTCCGATCGTTGATCCACTTCCATCCGTTATGGCTAATATCCGATTTCTACGATCCTGTAAATTCAAAACTCGTCTGCCGCTGCAGGCTTTCAATCCGGACAAAGATTTCCTTGAGCATGGTCTGTTCGATCCGGGTGAGCTTCTTGGGGGTGATGTAATTGTCCGGCGGTCGGTTTTCGTTGAGAATGGCCTGGATCTGACGGGCGAACCGCAGCTGCATCAAAAAACTGTAGGCATGCTCGATTTCGCTGTAGGTATTCCAGGTGAATTTCTTCTTCAGGTACAACTGGTAGAGCCGCTCCTGGGTGTTCGTTTCCCGTAGCCCGTATTTCAGGGCGTAAATCCGGACGATGTCCACGATGGGCAGCATGGCGCTCTTGATATCGAAGGCATCCCGATGCTCTCCCTTCGATTCTACGATGAAATTCCGGAAGAAACCCAGCGGCGGCTTGAAATAGAGTGCGTTTTCGGTCAGGTGCCGGAAGAATCCGGCCCATCCCAGCAGCCGCTCGATCAGGAACCTGCGAAGATCGTTCACGAGGGCCTCATCCCCGTAGGCAAAGCGGAAATCGAAGAAAATGCTTGCATCCAACAGGTCTTTCGGTTCGGCATGCAGGGTCCAGTTCGTGAAATACTGCTTCCACACGGAAATCGGCTGGCACCACTTCGGATTCTTGGCCATCACCTCACCCTTGCACAACGTGAAACCGACCTGGTCGAGCCAGGTGCAGACGGTCTCCCCCAGGTTCAGGAAATACGCATGGATCTCGGCTGCGTCTGCGCCTTCTTCCGGGTCTTCGTAGAGAATGGCGTTGTCCTGATCCGTCTTCAGGGTTTGTTCCTTGCGGCCTTCGCTGCCGAGCACCATGAAAGCGAACCGGCAGGGAGGTCGGCCCACTTCTTCCAAGGCCATGTCGATCAGTCTCACGAGGATGGTGTCGGAAATGGTGGTAATCAGCCGGGTGATGTTCTGGGCTTTGGCACCGCCCTGGATGAGCCGCTGAACCACATGGGGGACGCGTCCGTACAGCCGGCTCAGGGTGTCGATGCGGTCCGCCCCCTGGATTTCCCGGATCAAAAAGAGCGGAGAGTCTCCCTGGGATGCGAGAATGTCCTTGTCGGTGAGGATGCCGACGACGCTGCCGTTGGCATCGACGACGGCCAGGTGTTTCTTGTTTTCCTGGATCATGGTCATCAGGGCCTCGAATACCAGGGCTTTTTCCGGAATGGTTTTAAGCGGGGCGGACATGATCGTTCGAACCGGCTGCAGGACATCCATGCCTTTGGCGATCACCTTTCCCCGTAAGTCGTTGTCCGTGACGATGCCGACAAAAGGACCGTTGTCTTCCCGAATCAGGATGCTGCTGCAGCGGTGGATGGTCATCAGCTCGGCTGCCGCCCGAATGCTCATGTCGCTGAGGCAGTAAACGAGATGGTTTTTGAAAAGGCCTTCGATTGTGGTGTTCAGGGCCTGAAGGGAGTCTTCCCGGGGCTGGAACGTCTTGGCGATGATGGCGGCATAGGAGCGGTTCAGCATCCGTTTGCCGAACGTGTCCGTGAAATATTCCGTAAAAGCGTCGAATCTGCGGCAGAGGTCCAGGAACCGGGGTTTGGGCAGCGCATAGAAAAAGCAGTCCTCCACCGTTCGGAGGGAGCGGATGGCGATTCCATCGTTCAGCAGGATCGAAATGCCGCCGAACAGACTGCCTTCTCCCATCATTTCCTTGAGGATGGTCTGGTCGTTTTCTTCGACATAGCGCTGTGCAGCTCCTTTCTGCAGAATCAGCAGATCTTCGATTCGGGAAACCCCTTGAACGAAAAGCACTTCATCCCGAGGATGGTAGACCATGGACAGCTCGGGTGAAAGGGCGTCGATTTCCGACTCCGGCAGGAAGGAAAACGGCTCGGTTTCCATCAGGAAATGTCGGACCAGATCTTTCGAGACCATGAGGCCGTATGCCCCGTCGACGATGCCTTTCGTGTATTGATCGACGAAATGGCGCCGCACCGCGGGCCAGACGGCGCACAGATGTCGGAAGTCGTCTTCGGGCAGGGCAAAGAGAACGGTGTCCTTGAGGGCTTTGACGGTTTTCAGGGAAATGCCGCCGTTCATCAGGATCGAAATGCCGCCGTAGATGTCTCCTTCTTCCAGCAGCCGGTCGATGCCGGTCCGGGCTTTTTCATCGTCCTTGAGGGAAAGAACGCCGCTTTGAACCAGATACAGACAGGTGACCGGCGAGCGACCCTGCAGGAAAAGAATGGTGCCCTTGGGAATCTGTTCGACCCGTATCTTCGGGATCAAGGCTTCGAAGGCGTCGTCCGGTATCAGGGAAAACGGGGGAAGCGGACGGAGCCGGTCGATGACTTCTCGGGGAAGCGACCGCAGTTCGGTGATTTGGGATGCAGTGGAGAAAAAGGGTGCGCCCATGACGGATCGTTTCAGTACCTGACTTTGGCGTAATCGGATTTTTTAGAAGCTTCGATGGCATCGTTTAACGTGAGGATATTCACTCTTGCCAGAAGTGGCAGAAATTTCAAGAAGATTTCGGCTGTCGCCATCGCATCCCCCAAGGCCGTATGCCTTCCCCGAACACAGATGCCCAGCCGGTTCGAAATGGCCTCGATGCTGTGATACCGGTGAGCCGGATGCAAGATGGCCGACAGAAACATGGTATCGAGAACCGGCTGCGTGAATCGGATCCCGGTCAGCGGCTCCTTGACCTGAAACATCCGCATGTCGAAAGCCACATTGTGTCCGACGAGGACGGTGTTTTCGGCGTAGCGCTGGAAATAGGGAAGGGCCATATCGATGGTGGGCTGCCCTCGGAGCATTTCGGGCCGGATACCGTGCACCCGGATGGATGCCTCGCTGACTTCCCGCTTGGGATCGATCAGCATGGAGAAGAGATCATCCTGTACAATCTTGCCGTTTACGATACGGACGGCCCCGATGGAGATGATTTCATCGGCTGTCGGGTTCAATCCGGTCGTTTCGGTGTCGAAGACGGTATAGACGAGGTTGGTGAGCAGCTGATTGCCGATGTCGATGCCCGGCTCCGGTCGGTTGAAGAGGTCGAAATCGTAGAACTCGGGCCGACTTTCGGTGTTGAGCGTGATGGGGCAGACATCCGGAAATTCGGTGTATTCGCTGAAAGTGCTGTCGATCAGCCCGTCGATGCGGCTGACATTGGCTTCGATGGCATGCACCAGGTCGCTCTTGTGGTGTGCGGCGGTTCGGCAAACGTTCAGAAGGTCCTCGACGGAGGTTTTCAGACGATCCAGATCGTTTCGGAAAACCGAAAAGAGTTGAATGGCCGTTTTCCGGGCTTCCAGACTGACGGACTCCATGACGTCGTGACACGTCAGGATGTAGCCGACGATGTGATCCCGGCGGGCGAGAATCGGCATCATTTCGACACTGAGGAGGTTGTCTGCGGCGCCCTGAATGGAAAAGAAAGCGACGGGTTCCTTGCCGTCGTTCCATTTCCGGGTGATGTCCGAAACGGCCGCATCGAATTTCTCGGGGGGGATGATGCTTCCGATGTGTCTTCCCAGCCCGAGAAAGGGACCGGTGAGGGACTCGATCGAGCGGGTATGGTCGAGGGGTTCCCGGACGGTGAGCAGCCGCTGGGCCTTCTGGTTGTAAAGAACGATGTCTCCGGCCGTATTGCAGATGAGCATGCCTTCCGGCAGGTGTTCGATGACGGAGGCGAGGATGTTCCGTTCGAATTCCAGGGCTTCCCGGGCTTCCTGCACCCGTTCTTCGACACTCCGGGCCATGGCTTCGTAGCGATCCGCACCTTCGTTGATGAGATCGGCCAGGCGTTTCATGTCTCGGCTGGCGTCGATCTTGATGCGGTGGCTGGGGTTGACGGTCAGGATCAGCAGGGTCTCGTCAGCGATCTGAACGGTGGGAAGGACGTAGGTGTAGAGAACCGCATCCAGCCAGACGATCCATCCGCCGAAAAACATGGCGATGATCGCGACGAGGTAGACCATGTGCCGATGCACCATTTCGAGCATCTGATGTTGTTCGGCAGGGGAGAATTGACGCCAGAACAACGAACCGAGGGTCACCACGACGGCGATGCTGGCACAGGCCGAAAGAAAAACGAAGAGCCAGAATTTTTTGTGCGAATCCAAGAAAACGCTCCGGAAATGGTGGACCGTAAAAACGCATCAACCGGTACAGGGCGTGTACCGGTTGATGAAATGAATGTTCATGAGGAGGGACGACCCTATCGGCTGAAAGGGTTCATTTCGCACCTCGCACTTCCAAACATCGCCCTCCGCCGTCCTCTATCCAACCGTCCCCATCCTCCCCTCGTTCCTCTCAACTCTCTACTCTTTCCTCTTTCCTCTCCACTCTTTCCTCTTTCCTATCCCTTCCTGCCCTTCGCATATCCGATCTTCGTCAGGGCCTCCTCGATTTCTCCCAGAATCGTCGGGTCGTCGATGGTGGCCGGCATACGGTATTCCTTGTTATCCGCAATCTTCTGGATGGTGCCTCGCAGAATCTTGCCGGAGCGGGTTTTGGGGAGCCGCTTGACGACGGTTGCCGTCTTGAAGGAAGCGACGGCACCGATCCGGTCGCGAACCATCTGGACGACTTCCTTGATGATTTGCTGATGATCCCGGGTGACGCCCGCCTTCAAAACGATGAATCCGACCGGAACTTGTCCCTTGAGGGAATCCTCGACCCCCAGAACCGCGCATTCGGCCACATCCGGATGGTCGGAAAGAATTTCTTCCATGGCCCCTGTCGACAACCGATGTCCGGCCACATTGATGATGTCGTCCGTTCTGGACATGACGAACACGTAGCCGTCCTCATCGATGAAACCGGCATCCGCCGTTTTGTAGTAGCCGGGGAATTCCTCGAGATACGATTTGATGAATCCCTGATCGTTGTTCCACAGGGTGGGAAGAGTTCCTGGCGGCAGCTGCAGCTTGACGACGAGGGCACCGATCTCGCCGGGTTTCATCTGGTTGCAGTTGGCATCCACGACCTGCAGGTTCCAACCGGGGGCCGGTTTGGTGGGAGAGCCGGGTTTGACCGGATAATGGTGCAGTCCCAAACAGTTGGCTGCGATGGCCCATCCGGTTTCGGTCTGCCACCAGTGATCGATGACGGGTTTGTTCAGACGCGACTGGGCCCAATTCAGGGTATCCGGATCCAGGCGTTCGCCCGCCAGGAACAGCGCCTGGAAATGCGATAAATCGTAATTCTTCATGAGCTTGCCTTCCGGATCTTCCCGCTTGATGGCCCGGAAAGCCGTCGGAGCCGTAAACAGAACCTTTACCTTGTGCTGGGAAATCACCCGCCAAAAAACGCCGGCATCCGGGGTGCCGACCGGCTTGCCTTCGAACAGGATGGTCGTGCATCCCTTGAGCAGCGGTCCGTACACGATGTAGGAGTGCCCGACGACCCAGCCGACGTCCGAGGCCGCCCAGTACACATCCCCTGCATCCACGTTATAGATGGCCTTCATGCTCCATTTGAGGGCGACCATGTGTCCGCCGTTGTCCCGTACAACCCCTTTGGGGACACCCGTCGTTCCGGAAGTATAGAGGATATAGAGCGGATCCGTGGCTGCGACAGGAACACATTCCTGGGGTTTGGCTGCAGCCATCGCATCGTTCCAGTCGATATCCCGGCCTGCGATCATGTCGGCCTGGGCCATCGGCCGTTGGTAGATAATGCATTTTTCGGGTTTGGTTGTGGCCAACTCGATGGCGCCGTCCAGCAACGGCTTGTAGGGAATGACCCGGTTCACTTCGATGCCGCAGGAAGCCGACACCATGACCTTGGGTTTGGCGTCATTGATGCGGGTGGCGAGTTCGTTCGCCGCAAATCCTCCGAAGACCACCGAATGAACGGCTCCGATCCGTGCACAGGCCAACATGGCGATGGCTGCCTCCGGGATCATGGGCATGTAGATGACGACCCGGTCTCCCTTCTGCACCCCCTGGTTCACCAGCGCACCGGCAAACCGGGCGACCAGATCCCGAAGTTCCGAGTAGGTGAAGGTCTTGATCGTGTTGGTGACGGGGCTGTCATAGATCAGCGCCGCCTGGTTGCCGCGGCCGTTTTCGATGTGGAAATCCAGGGCATTGTAACAGGTGTTCACTACGCCACCGGTGAACCAGCGGTAGAAGGGCTTGTTCGAGTCGTCCAGGACCTTGTCCCACTTCTTGTACCAGTGACAGTCCGCAGCCGGTCCTGCCCAGAACCCATTGGGGTCTTGAATCGATTGCGTGTAGGCCTCTACGTACGGATTGGTCATCGAGCGAACCTCCTCTCACAAAAATGCGGGGGCGGGATGCCCCGCCCCCGCCAAGGGTTAGAAATTCACGAACCGCTCCGGAGGGTTATCCCCAGAGCCCGACGCCGAAGGATGCAACAAACAGGATGATGAAGGCGATAATACCGATCAACCATTTGTCTTCCAGTGCCATACGGAACCTCCTTTACTCCGGTTATTCCTTGACGACGAGCATTTTTTCCTTCTCGGCCCGTGCCAATTGTTCCTCGTTTGTCGTAGACAATTCCGCCTTAAATGTCAAGGCCCACATCATGACGATACCGACTGTCCACCAGAAAATCTGCCAGGACCACAGCGGCGGGAACCCGGCGAAGGAAAATGCCGTATTCCCCAAAATACAGGCTGGGCCGATGGCGAAGAAGTACCAAAGCGGAACGACAAACTTCATGGCGCTTCGCCATTTCTTGCCGGATTCAGAAGGTGAATCGACGCTGTCGAGCCATTGCCGGATCTCTGCCTGGCGTTGGACGGTTTCCGGATCGTCCTTGATGCCGATGCCTTTGCAGATGTAGGCGACCACCAGACCGACGAACGTGCCCCAGAAGGCGCAGTGCATGGAAAGCGGGTTCGGCCATACGGCATAGGTCAGATAGACGGCGAGCATGCCGGCTGCAACACCCAACACGGCGCCGACTCTCGGGAACTTGAAGCCCCAGCACACGCCGACCAGCAAGACATACATCACGAAACCGAAAGCCGTCGCCAAGGCACCCAGGATGACCAGGGCTGCCTTGGAATTGATGCCGACATAGAGGGCCGCAATCGTCAATACGGTGGTGAGAACCCGGTTCACCCAGATCTGCTCGGCGTCGCTCGCTTGCTGCTTGCGGATAAACCGCCAGTAAATGTCACGGAGCAGGATGGAACCGCCCGTGTTGATGTAGGGGGCCGCCGTGGAATGGATGGCTGCAATGGCACCCATGAAAACGAATCCGACCATGAAGGGTGGCAGGAACTGCTGCATGAGCGTCGGAACGACGGTTCGGTCGCTCAGGCCCTGGAAGGCGGCAACGCCGGCGACCTCCAGAACCTTCGCTCCCATGCCCTGCAGGGCCGTGAAGAAGAAGAGAGCGAAACCGACGACAAAAGTGGACATGAAGGTCTGCTGCCAGGCGAGCGGCTTGGGTGACTTGATGCCGAAGAAAGTCATCGTGAAGGCCGGAGACGACTGGATGCCCATGAGGGAGAACATGTAGGTCAAAATCATGACGGCCGTCCAGGATGCAGCCCCTTTCTTGCCGAGACCCCAGGTAATGACTTCAGGGACGGTGAGAAATTTCTGATCCAATTTTGCCAAAACGGCTGTAAACCCGGACCATCCGCCGAACTGGGGCTGAATGATGACATAGAAGCCCATCGCGATGATGCCGCCGACCAAAAGGACGAACTGAACAACCCCGACCCAGGCACCGGCCTTCATGCCGCCGGTGACGACGTAGAACCATACGATGAAGGCCAGGAAGAGGGCACCCGTGATGAAATCCACGCCTGTGATGACGTTGAAGAGGGCACCGGCTGCCATCATCTGGACAGCGGAATAAAAGATGGAGTAGAGAACGGCCGTCAGAACCACCAGCCAGCGCAGGGCTTCGCTGTTGAAATAATAGGCGTACATGTCACCGGGGGTGACAAAGCCGTAGCGTTTGCCGAGAAGCCATTGTCGTTTGGCGAAGAAGGTTCCCGTGATCGGAATGGTGAGAACGTAGAAGGATGCGAAGGCATAGGCGAGACCGTCCCGCCAGATGAGACCAGGATGGCCGATGAAGGTCCATCCGCTGAAAGATGCTGCGGTTGCCGCCATGAGGAACGCGATGAAGGGGACCGACCGACCGCCGATGGCATAACCGGCTGCCGTCTTTTCCTTGAAATACCCCTTCATGCCTTCGTAAAACGCGTAGATCATGTACAAACCCAAGAGAACATATACCCACGTTGTTGCACTCATACCTTTCCTCCCTGGAATTTATGCCTTGGTTGGTGTACCATCATGGCCGAACAGGCTGTGGGGCTCATCGAATGCTTGGTTTCATCACCTCCTTCGATCTGTCTGCTTCGGTTCTTGGTTTGCATAGAAAAACGCTTCAAAATTCGAAAAAGCCATTGAGATGAATGGAATTATTTTATATTTCAATAAAAAATGAATTCAATTTAGTTGTTGCTTGTTCTTAGATTTTTGGTTCGCCCTTGTCAACAGAAAAGTTGGAGATTCGTCGGCGGTTGATCGTGGCCGGTAGAGGGAAATGCGGCCGTCATAGGGGCGAGCCGGCGGGTCGCCCCCTACGACGGCCCTGAATGGCAGATCGAGCCGCATGGGGGCGGGCACACCTTTTCCGTTGCAGCATCAAAAGGCGTCCCCGCTCCCATGCTCAGGCCCGAAACTTCCCGAAAATCCGGGGTAGATCGACTTTTTGCGAGACCATCATAGATGACGGCTTCGCTAAAAGTCCATTCTATTGACGGCTTCGAAAAAAGGCCGCAGGCAAGGAGTGCAAATCCCGAGGAGTGAGGCGTACTTAAACGTACGCCGCAACGACGAGGGATGCAGCACGACACAGCATCCGGCCTTTTTGCGAAGCCGTCACGGATAAGGGTTGATTATTTCCCGAACCCCGTTTATGTAATCCCTTCAAGTTGATGCGGAAGCCGATTCATTCAAGCGTTTCAACAGCGTGAAAAGCCTCTCGCATCCTCAAAAGACCATCGAACGGAACAGAAAGGTGTTTCATCCCATGGCCATTCAGCTGCTCGCTTTCCTCAAATCCCCTCCTGTCGTTCGAAACGCCGTCGGCTATTTGTTGGGTGGATGGCTTTCCGTCTATGCCTTTGTGGCCCACATCGAGTGGTCTTTTCCGGGGCGGTTTACCCAGGCCAACGTGTTGCGGCTGCTCGTTGTCGGCATCGGAATTTGTTACTGCGTGCTCCGGTTCAAGGTCTGGGCCAGGAAAATGTGCATCTTTTTCAACATCGGTGTCATCGGCGTCCATCTCCTGTTTCTGGTCGCCCGCATTTCCGCTCTCGGCCTGACACCGGATTCGCTGACCATTCACGCCCTGTTGAACGGTGTTCTTTTCGGTTTCAGCACCTGGTTTCTGATTCGTCCGGAAACCGCATCGTTTTTCAAAGAACTGGAAGCGAAGGCCAAAGCCGATTCCGATGCTTCGGAACCCTGAATGCTTTCCTCAAACGACCGCTTTCAACCATCCAACACGGAGGTTCGCCATTGCCTGCCAAACCCCTTCCCCCAAAAGAACTGACCTGCTCCTCCTGCGGTAAGACGTTCATCAGCACCCAGAGTTCCAATTGGTGCCAGTCGTGCGGGAAACAGGTGTTTTATGATCCCAAAGACGAACGAAAAAGCCGATGGACCCGTCTCTATATCAACGCACTGATCGTCATCATCATCGGCTTTTCGGCCTATTTTTTCGTCGAAATGATTCTCACCCCGATGCTGCAGCTGCAAAAGGGCGGTTGATCGTGTTGTAGGGGCGAAACATTTTTCGCCCCTACGGTCGCCCCTACGATTGCCCCTACACGGAATGGGCCGTAAATGTTTCGCCCCTACGGGCTGGACCGCCGTCAATCCATATCCATGAAGAACGTCGATGCCATGGTGTAGGAACGGATTTCGGCGCTGGGTCCTTCCTCCGTATCGTTGAACGCCCGCACCGTCCAGTAGTAGGTAATGTCCTTTTTCAGACGTTTGGGTGGGATTTGATACGTCGGCGCCTCTGTCTTTTCGTCCACGAAACAGTCCTTGCAGGCTTCCTTCGGCGGCAGGTTTTTCAGCGTCTCCAGATTTCCCGTCACAAACACCCGGTATCCCTTGGCTCCAGCCACAGGCGCCCACTTGAGAACCGTGGTCAACACTTGATTTTTGGCCTTGTCTTTCGGCACATCCAGTTGCGGTGCAGCAAGCGATCCGGCGAACAACAGGGTTGCCACAAGCAGGCAGCCTACCATCCCCGCAGCCATAAATAATTTCTGTTTCATATCCTCCTCTTGGGCCGCTGGCTGTGGACGAACGCGCTTTGTGAAAACCACTCCCCATGCGGCCATCTCGTTATGGGTTGATGCATGGGTGGGTCATGGTCCCCCACGACCCACCGATGGACTATCCGACCATATGCTGAATGGCTTCCACGATTTCCGGGTTGGCCAGGGTCGTGACATCGCCCACGTCTTTCTTGTTGGAGATGGCTCCGAGGACCCGCCGCATGATTTTTCCGGAACGTGTCTTGGGCATATCCGGTACGATCCAGACCTTGCGCGGTTTGGCGATCGGACCGATTTCTTTTACGAGTGCCTGAGCGATTCGCATTTCGAGTTCTTCGCTGGGCTGGTATCCGGGTTTGAGGCTGACATAGAGATCCGGCACCTTGCCCTTGATGTCGTCGGCAACCGGAACGACCGCCGATTCGGCGACTTCCGGAACCGTCAGGGCCGCGGATTCGAGCTCCTTCGTGCCGAGGCGGTGACCCGACACGTTGATGACATCGTCGATCCGTCCAAGGATACGGTAGTAGCCATCCGGGGCCTGAACGGCGGCATCTCCCGTCAGATAGGGCCAATCCCTCCAGTCTTTGCTGTTCGGGTTCTTGCAGTAGCGTTCGAAGTACTGTTTGACGAACCGTTCGCGATTTCCCCAGATGGTCTGGAACATGCCCGGCCAGGGATTCTGGATGCAGATGTTTCCGGCCTTCCCGCAGCCCGCAGGCAATACGTTCCCTTCTTCGTCGTAAATGATCGGGTGAATGCCGGGCATGCCGGGCCCTGCACTTCCGGGTTTCATGGGTTTAATGGCCGGAAGGGTGCTGCACAGGAATCCGCCCGTTTCCGTCTGCCACCACGTATCTACGATGATGGCCTCACCCTTTCCGACGACCTCGTGGTACCACTTCCAGACCTCGGGTTCGATCGGTTCGCCGACCGTGGTCATGTGCTTGAAATGGTAGTTGTACTTCTTGGGTTCATCCGGGCCGATCTTGCGCAGGGCCCGAATGGCCGTCGGTGCCGTATGGAAGATGTTGACGCCGAGGTCTTGAGCGATCCGCCAGGGGCGACCGGGATCCGGATAATTCGGGATACCTTCATACACCACGGTGGACGCGCAGATGGCCAGCGGACCATAGACGATGTAGGAATGCCCCGTGATCCATCCGATGTCGGCCATGCACCAGTAGACGTCTTCGGGATGGATATCCTGAACGTATTTGCTGGTTCCAGCGACATAGGCGAGGTAGCCGCCCGTTCCGTGCTGGCAGCCCTTGGGTTTTCCGGTGGTGCCGCTCGTATACATCAGGAACAGAGGTGCTTCGGCAGGCATTTTGACCGGATCGATCCGGACACCATAGTATTTCTTCAGAAGATCGTTCACGAAATAGTCCCGGCCGTCCACCATGGGGGTCGGGGAGGAATATTTGCCGGGATATCGCTGCCAGACCAGAACCTTGTCGACGCTCTGCCCTTCTTTCTTGGCTTCGGCCACTGCGACATCGGCCTTTTCTTTGTGATCGAGAAGATGTCCGCCTCGATAGTAGGCATCGATGGTAATCAATACATGCGATCCGGAGTCGACGATCCGGTCCGCAGCCGCCTTCCCGCTGAACCCGCCGAACACCTGGGAGTGGATGATGCCCAACCGGGCGCAGGCCAGCATGGTGATCGGGAGCTCGGGGGTCATGGGCAGATGCAGGGTGACCCGGTCCCCGGCCTTGAGGCCGCAGAAATCCTGCAGCACGGCGGCCATTTCATTGACCCGTACCCAGAGCTCCTGGTAGGTGATGTGTTCGACTTTTTCGTTTTCCAGTTCGGGGACAAAATGGATGGCCGTCTTGTTGCGGTTTTTCGCCAGATGACGATCCACGCAATTGTAGGATGCGTTGATTTTTCCTCCGACGAACCATTTGAAACATGGGGCATCGCTGGTGTCGAGGGTGGTGTGCCAGTATTCGTACCAGTCCAGCAAATCGGCGTATTCCTTGAAACAGTTCGGGAAATTGTCCAGGCTGAACCGGTCGTAAATGGTTGGATCGGTCATGTTTGCCTGAGCGATGAACTGGGGGGAGGGATAGTAATAATCTTCCTCCTGCCAATGTACGGCGATCTGGGCCTCGGAAACCTCCAAATTTTCCTTCTCTGCCATGGGTCAAACCCTCCTTCTTGACAAGTGTTGCATGGTTACCGTTTGCTATTGCCGATTGCCTGTTCGGAACCGTACGAGTGTTGCTGCCTCAACTGCGGATTCCCCGACTGAAAAGCTCGAAGGCGATTTCAAGGGTTGGCTTGAGCGAGTCTTCCTTGCGATGAATGTGACGTTGGCTTTCCTTCCAGAGGATCAACCCTGAAAAAATGCCCCACAGCACATCCGCCAGAGCGTTCGGATGCCGGGATACAAACACCCCCTTTCTGATGCCGTCTTCGAAAATCGAAGCCATGACGTGGAATGATGACTGGGAAAGCGTCCGGATTTCGTCTTTGAGCTCCGGCGTGAGATTCTTGACGATGTCGTTCGATTGGAGTTGAAACATGTTGATCACGATGACCGGATCGAACTCGTATACATCGAGCATGGCTTCCTTGAGCGCCTCGATGTAGCGGTCGGGCTCGATGTCCTTCTGATTGGTGATATGCTTCAGGCGGATATTCAGATATTGCAGAATACGGACGGAGAGGGATGCATACAGCTCATCCTTGCTCTTGAAATACAGATAGATTGTTCCCGGGCTGAGTTCGGCTTCCTTGGCGATGTCTTCCATCGTCGATTTGGTGTATCCCCTGGTAGAGAACACCCGTCTGGCAGCAATGAGGATTTGCTGTCTTCGCCGCTCCCGTTCCCGTTCCTTCCTCTCTGTGATTCCCATAATATTCTAAATGCGATTTAGTTTTTAGGGATTCTTAAACTCAATTCCGATAGCTTGTCAAGAAAATTCTGTTTAGCTGTTATATAGCTATTTAGATTTAGGAAAGAGTATCAGGAGTAAGGGAGAGAGTGGAGAGTGTGGGGAGAGAGAGTGGAGAGTGGAGAGAAGTGAGAAAAGAGGAGAGAAAAAGGGAAAAGGGAAGGGGAAAAGGGGTAGATGGGGTCTGTTTGGATGGGAGGTGCTTGGTGTATATGCCCCCGGCCCGTCGATCCTGCGAAAGTCGCCTCCGTAGGGGTGGGTTTTTCCAAGGGGGGGCTGCGAGAGAAGAGCGGGTTATACACCTGGAGGTTTTATGAGGTTGGAAGTCTGAATCGGAAAGCGAAAGATGTCGTAGCAGGGACAGGCGATCGCAGGTTTTGGAATCCGTAACCATCCAACGGATTCCATCCACCCTTGTTCCCTTTTCTCTTTTTCCTTTTTCAAAACCCCAGGTACGCCTCCCGGATTTTCGGATCGGATTCCAATTCCTGTCCGGTGCCGTGTCCGACGATCCGGCCGTTTTCCATGATGTAGCATTCATCCGCGATTTTCAGGGTATGGTGGACATTTTGTTCCACCAGAAAGATCGTCAGTCCCATACTGTGCAGTTCCTGAACGATCCGGAAGATTTCCATCACGAGAATCGGTGCCAGGCCGATGCTGGGCTCATCGAACATGATGAGCTTCGGCTCCTGCATCAGGGCGCGACCGATGGCGAGCATCTGCTGCTCTCCGCCGGATAAGGTCTCCGCCGTCTGTTTGCATCGTTCGGCAAGTCGGGGAAAGATGTCGTAGACCCGCTTCAGGTTCTTCGAACGATTGGCTCGGGTCCGTTTGAGGTAGGAGCCGACCAGGAGGTTGTCCTCCACACTCATCTTTGGAAAGAGCTGTCTGCCTTCCGGAACGAGGGTGATGCCGAGCGTTGCGATTTCATGGACAGGCATGCCGGAAATCGGCTTCTGATCGTACAGAATGCTGCCGGAAGCGATCGGGTTGATGCCGCAGATCGTTTTCATGGTGGTCGTCTTGCCTGCCCCGTTGGCGCCGATCAGACCGACGATTTTCCCGGCCTCCACCGACAGCGATACGTTCCAAAGTGCCTGCACATCCCCATAGAAGACCGAAAGGTCCGTTATTTCCAACATCTTCATCGCAGCTCACCTCCCAGATAGGCTTCCACCACAGCAGGGTCTTTCGCGACATCCTCGGGTTTCCCCTGGGCGATTTTCTGCCCGAAATTGAGGACGACCACCTCATCGCTGATGTTCATGATGACCCGCATGATGTGCTCGACAATGAGGATGGTGATTCCCTGATCCCGAAGCTTGAGAATCAGGCCGATGGTTTGATCGGCTTCCGTCGGATTGAGCCCTGCCACGACCTCGTCGAGCAACAGGAGGGTGGGTTCGAGGGCCAGGGCTTTTCCGACCTCGAGCCTCTTGCGGCCCGCGAGCGTCAGTCCGGATGCAGGCAGGTGCGCCCGGTCCGCAAGCCCGGTGCGCTCGAGTACCTGCCAAGCCTGGGTTTCGGCTTCCTTTTTCTTGGGATAACGGCACAGGGATGCGATCACGACATTCTCGAGAACCGTCAGTCCCGCGAAAGGTTTTACGATCTGAAAGGTTCTGCCGATGCCGATATGCGCCAGCCGATAGGGCGGCCATCCGCTGATGTCTTTTCCCTCGAATCGGATGCTGCCCTTCGTCGGCTTGTAGTAGCCGCTGATGACGTTGAACAGGGTGGTTTTTCCGGCGCCGTTCGGGCCGATCAGTCCGACGATGCTTCCCATGGCCATCTCGAAGGAAACATCCTGAACGGCGTGCAGCCCTCCAAAGGTTTTGGTCACATTCTCCACCCGAAGAATCGGATCAGCCATGCGCCACCTCCTTCTGTTCTTTCTCCTGAGGGCCTTCTTCATGTGTGCTCGTGGCCAGTCCTTTTCGAATCGCCGTCTTTCCGGAAGTTCTTCCGGTGAGGGTTCCGTAGAGCCCGTTCGGCAGAAAGACGACACTCATGGCGATCAGAACGCCGAGGATGATGAGGTAGAGCACTTGGTAATCCGAGAGATAGGCCCAGAACAGGGTTTTGAAGAAGTAGATGATGATGGCTCCCACAATGGGTCCGATCAGGGTTCCGAGACCACCGAAGACCGCCATGACCACTGCCTGATCGGTGACGAGGTCCCCCAGGACGGAAGCCGGATCGATGTAGGTGATCCAGTAGGCGTATATCCCGCCGATCAGTCCGGCGGGAACGGTCGACAGCAGATAGGCCTGCATCTTGATGACGGTCGGATGGATGCCGAGGCTCATCGCACCGGCTTCGTCTTCCCGGATGGCCTTGACCTTGAGACCGAAGGGGGCTTGTTCCAGCAGGAACCACATCAGGGCGAAGGTGCCGGCAACCAGGATCAGCATGACATAATAGAAGAACTGGGGGTGTAGATAGGGGGGCAGGCGCATGCCGTCCGGTCCGCCCGTGATGTCGAGAACCAGGGCCAATTGCTGCAGTGCCCGGGCCATGGCCCAGGTGGCAATGGCGAAATAAGCGCCCTTCAGCCGCAGGGTGGGAATTCCGCTGACGAGCGCCAGAAGTGCCGCCGCAAGACCACCCGCAGGCATGGCCAGCAGGAAGGGAACTCCGGCGAACTTGATCAAAAAGGCCGTAATGTAGGCCCCAGCGCCGAAGAAGGCTCCGTGTCCGAAATTGAGGTATCCCGTATATCCAGCCAGTACGTCCCAGGAGATGGCCAGTCCGATCCACATGATCGATTCGGTCAGCACCCGCAGAAAGAACGTATCGTGAACGACCAGGGGTAGAACGGCAAGAAGGAGGGCTGCAGCCCCCATAACGATGGGTTTCCGATGGGTGCTCGTCATGATGGCTTAGACCCCCCTTCCAAATAGACCTCGGGGCGAGATCAGGAGGATGGTGAACAGAATGATGAAGACGGCGAGCAGGGTATAGCTCGGGTTGAAATAGATCATGAAGAAGGATTGGACCAACCCCAGCAGAAACGCCGCCCAGGGGACACCGGCCAGATAGCCCATTCCGGCGAGCACCACGACGAAAAAGGCCATGACGGTGTATTCACCGCCCATCTGTGCGGTGATGGAAAAAATGCAGCCGATCAATACACCGGTCATGGCGCTGATGCCGACGTATATTCCATATACATAGGAACTGATCCGTTTGGCGTCGATGCCCATCAGACCTGCAGCTTCCCGGTGCTGCGCCAGGGCCCGAACCGCCCGACCGAAATCCGTCGATTTGAGGATGTATTGCAGGATGACGGTAATGAGGATCGCATAAAAAAGCCCTGCGAAACGGATGTGTGGAATGGTGAGAAAGAAATTGCCGCTTTCGATAAAGAACGAATTTTTGGCCAGGGCCGCCGGGATGGAATGGGAGTAAAACCCGAAGACGGTGAGGCCGGAGCCCCGGAAGACGAGCGCCAGGCCGAAGGTGAAGACCAGCCCCATCAGAACCGGATTGCCTTTCTTCCCGCTGATGACCCGGTGAATCAGGGGCTGGATGAGGTAGCCGACGGCGCCGAACACGATGAACACGACCGGCAGCAGCAGCATCGGATCGATGTGCGACCAGAGATTCAGATAATAGCCGGTAAAGGCGCCTAACATGATCCACTCGCCGACTGCAAAGTCAATGATGTGCATCACGCCGTAAGCGAGGGAAAATCCGATCGCGATGGTGATGTAAATCCCGCCGATCAAAATCCCGTCGACAATGGCCTGGGGCAGTAGTTCCATAGGGATCTCCCACGAGAGACGAATGTCAGGAGTTAGGGGTTAGAAGTCAGGAGTCAGGAGCCAGGAGTCAGAAGTCAGAAGTCAGAATGAAAGCGGAAGAACCCTGCTTTTCCAGGCTCGCCCCCATGCAGCTCACGAAAAAGGCGTATCTCCTCCCATGCGACTCGGATGAGACTTGAAAAGAAAAAGGAAACAGGGAGAAGCGGAAATGGGCCTTTTCCCTGTTCATGCTACCGGAAGGCGCCGCATCATGCCATCCATCGCATGTCGCGGCGCCCTATGGCACGTTTGCACTTCCGCACTTCCGCACCATATTTCCTATTTTCGTTCATGCCAAGGCTTCATGGGATATTGAATCTTGACCTGGGCTTCCTTTTCGGGGCCGACAATCGCAATCTTTCCGTCCTGAACCTGGATGGTCAGCGGCGTCAACCCGATGTTCGCATGGTAGAACTGCCCTTCGTTGGCGAAGTCGATGGTTCCGTAGAAGGTTTCCACCTGGATGTCTTCGAGGATTTTAACGAGGCTTTCACGTGCGGCTTCGCTGAGCGGCGGTGCGGCACCGGCCTTCATGAGGGCTACCTGAAAGGCGATCCCGGCCGCCGAAGATCCTGCCTGGGTGTAGTCGGCAGGCACGCCGTAGGCTTTCAAGGCTGCATCGGCATAGGATTTCGCATTCGGCCAGAGCACTTCTCCCTTGGTATGCACCGATTCCGTCCATACCGAAGCGCCGAGCACCTGTTCCGCATCTTTTTTCAGGGATTCGAAGAAGGCGGGCTCCGTAACGCCGTAATGCATCAGCAGCGCCTTCGGCGTGAAATTGATCTGCCGTAAACCCTTGACCAAGTTGATCAGCTCCTCGTCATGACCGCCGAATGCAATGAGATCAGGCTGCATGGCCTTTGCGGAAGACAGGAAGGGAATCAAGTCCTGCCCGGAGGGGACGATGTTGAACTTCATGACCTTGATGCCGGCTTTGGTGGCTGCATCCTGGAAAGCCTCGGCCGTTGCCTTCGAAAAAGCATCGTTCGATCCGAGAATGATGGCGGATTTGGGAGCCGGATTCAGTTTGGCAAGGGTCTGAATCGGGGTGGAGCCGGTGTAGTTGACGGGCGGGATGGTGCCGAAGGTGTAGCGGAATTTTTCTCTCCAGATGAGCGGGGATTCGGCGGAGCCGGTGATCATGGGGATTTTGTATTTTTCGAGAACAGGCGCTACAGCCAAGGTGACTCCCGATGAATAGGGTCCCAACACCACGTCGACCTTTTCCTGGGTAGCGAGCCGTTCCGCTGCGGAGGCTCCTTGGGACGGTTCAGACTGGGCATCGCCGTAGAAAAGTTTTACGGGATATTTTTTCCCTTTGATATCGATGCCGCCTGCCTTGTTTACTTCATCCGCCCACAGATCGTAGCCTCGCTTGGTGACGTTTCCGCCTGTGGCCAGGCTTCCGGAAAGGGATGTGATGACACCGATCTTGAAGTAATCCCGTGCATCTTCCGCATGGGATCCCGCCGTCATGCCGAGAACCAGACACAATGCGATTCCGAGGAGCACCGCTTTTTTCATGAGACCTTCCTTTCTATAGAGGGGTGATGGGGGATCGAACGCCTGAGCGTCGCGTGAATGACTGAACAGCAATTGGTGTGCCAGAGGAGTTGTCGTCAATTCGCATGACGGCGGCTGGTACCCCCCCAGTTAGTCGGCAGAGGGCAGTGGGCAGTCGCTACCTCCTCTGTAAATGGAAATAGGATAGACTCGCAAAAAGTCGTCACTTACCGATTTTCTTCCAATGCCGGGCTTCCAGCAGGAGAGCGGGTGGTGTTTTGCGAAGCAGCGGAAACGTGTTTGAAGCAGCCGGAGATCGTTGGATCGGGCGGACGCGCTTCATCCATTTTCGGCTGAAAAACAGTAGGTTGCCTTTCAGAAAACCTTCGTTTCCATCTTGGCCATCCGCCCGATCCTACGAGATCGGGCTGCTGAGTTTTTCCGCTGCGCAAGCAAAATGCACCCGCTCTCCTGCGGGTTAGACAAGAGCATCGGGCTTTTTGCGAGTCCATCAAAATATGATCATTGTCTGCGGCCATCGTTGGCGTGACAGTCCATACTGCCCACTAACAGGGGACTATGCATTTGTGCATATCTGTTCCGAAAAAGCCTCCGGCTCAGGAAGGCCGGAGTCCATGCCGTCGAAGTTTCCGGGCAATGGTGGACTGATCCACCTGCAGTGCTGCGGCGATGCGTTCCTGGGTGCGGTGTTCCCGCAGGGCGGATGCCAGAACCATGTGTTCGAACCGGTCGATCATCTCCTTGAGCGACCGACCGCCGAAGGAACCGTCCAGCACCGGTGTGCCGTTCATGTTTTCGATGATTTCGGAAGGTAGCTGATCCACAGTGACCACATCGGTTTCGCTCATGACGGCCAGGCGTTCGCACAGATTGATCAACTCCCGGACATTTCCCGGATAGGGATAATGCATCAGGGCGTCGATGACGGACTTCGACAGCCGGATCGTTCCTGCCTTGCCGATTTTTTCGGCGAACCGGTTGAAATAGTGCTGGATCAAGGGCAGGATGCAGTCCTTGCGTTCCCGCAGGGGCGGGATGGTAAGGGGGATGACGTTCAGGCGGTAGAACAGATCCTTGCGGAAATGACCTTTTGCAACCATGTCGGAAAGGTTGCGGTTGGTGGCTGCCAGAATGCGGACATTGAGGCTTCTGGCTTTGGTTCCGCCGACGCGTGTCACCAGGCCGTCCTCCAGGAAGCGAAGCAGTTTGACCTGTGCGGAAAATGGCAGCTCACCGATTTCGTCCATGAACAGGGTGCCTTCGTGGGCCAGTTCCAAGTATCCGGGCTTTCCGCTTTTGGCAGCCCCGGTGAAGGCTCCGGCCTCATAACCGAAGAGCTCCGATTCCATGAGCGATTCGGGGATGGCGCCGCAATTGATGCGGATCAGCGGTTTTCGGGATCGTTCCGAACGCCGATGAATGAGTTCGGCGATGAGACCCTTGCCGACCCCCGATTCTCCTTGAATCAACACCGTCGTGTCCACCTTGCTGACACGGATGGCCTGCTGCAGCACATTCGTCATGCAGGGCGTGCGGGCGATGATATGCTTTGATTCCATCTCTGCGATCTGCATCTCGACGAGATGGTTCCGGTATTGATTTTTCAGGGCTTCCTGCCGCTCGAGTTCTTCATGGAGCGCGTCGATTTCTGTGATGTCCCGTTCATTGACGACGACGCGGACGAGGTTGCCCTGTTTGTCAAAGAACGGGCTTCCCGTGATCATCAGTTTGCGGCCCTTGCTGGTTTTCTGGAGCATGTTGACGATGGATCGAGTGCGCAGGACCTCGAGGGTCGCCGAGCGGTTGATGAATCCTTCTGCAACGAGCTCCCGCATGTTCCGACCGACGACATGATCCGCCCGGATTTCGTTGAGCCGCTCGGAAGCCGAATTGATTCGAAGGACATTGGCATTGCCGTCGCAGATCCAAAGACCGTCATAGGAGGATTCGATGATCATGTCGAGCTCTCGTGACAGTTCCTGGTAGGACAGCATCTGTTGGGTGACCTTCTCCAATTCCGTCCCATTCTGGAAAACGCACAAGGCACCGCTCATCCTGCCGCGGTTTCGAATGGCTGCAATGTTCACCCGATAGGGGGTGGTGTTTCGGATCAGCGTCATGGGTTGCTTGTGGCGGTGGTTGCGAAGCGATAAGCGAATGAGCTTCCAGAGTTCTGCATCCTGCGATTCAACATTCGTTCCAGGATGCAGCCCGAGGTGTTCGACGGCGTACCGGTTGGAGAGGAGCACTTCGCCGGAAGGGCGAACGAGGGATATGCCGTCTGAAAGGACATCGAACAGCGAAGCTGCAAGTGCCGTCCAATCAGGAACGGAAAGGCTCTCGGAAGTCGTAGAGGCGGATGGGGTTGCGGGAGCGGACATGGCTTTTTCCTCGATGAAATCGTTATAGCTGATGGCCTCGCAAAAAGTCCACAAGTCTCATCCGAGTCGCATGGGAGGAGACACGCCTTTTTCGTTGCATCGGATAAACTCAGCCGCCCGAGCTCGTAAGGGTCGGGCATGTGGCCAGACTTCAACGATAAGTGATTGGAAAGCAATATCTTGTTATTCAAACAGATATGGCTTGGTAGCGCATGCCCGACCCAACGATCTCCGGCGGCTTCAAACAAGTATCCGATGCAACATCAAAAGGCGTATCTCCCCCCATGCTCAGGCAAGGAAATCCCCCAAAATCGGGGGTAGAGCGACTTTTTGCGAGTCCATCATAGCTGTTTCGTCCATTATGCATGTCTGCATGAAGAATGCAAGGGGACATAACAGGGGACATAACGGGGAAGGGGAAAGGAAAGGGAAAAGGGGTGGATCGGGTCGATTTGGTAGGGGCGACCCGCCGGGTCGCCCCTACATGGCCGGGCGTAAACCTGATGGAACGATCTTTGCGAATCCATTCACCGATTCCCGAACCTCCTTTCCCGGAGATTCTCTTTACCGATCATCCAACCATCAGGAGAAACCCATGACGCACCATACGCAGACGCTCTTGGAACTCAGAAATCGACACGTACCGCAGGGACCGTTCAATGTCACACCGACCTTTATCCGTGAGGCGCGCGGCGCTGTCATGATCGATGTCGAGGGCCGGGAATACATCGATTTTGCGGGAGGCATCGGTGTGAACAACGTCGGGCATTGCCACCCCAAAGTGGTTCAGGCCATCCAGGATCAGGCCGGAAAATTCATCCACACCTGTTTTCACATCGCCATGTACGAACCCTATGTCGATTTGGCGGCCAAACTGAACGAGTTGGCACCGGGTGCCTTCGACAAGATGACCATGTTCGCCAACAGTGGTGCTGAGGCCGTCGAAAACGCCGTCAAGATCGCCCGCTATGCCACGGGACGGCCTGCAGTCATCTGTTTTGAAAACGGTTTTCACGGACGCACCCTTCTGACGATGACCCTGACGAGCAAGGTCAAACCCTACAAATTGGGGTTCGGACCCTATGCGCCCGAAGTGTACCGGATGCCCTACGCCTACTGCTACCGCTGCCCCTTCGGGTTGTCCTACCCTTCCTGCGGGACGGCTTGCGCCGATTCGCTCGAAGACTTTTTCATTTCTCATGTCGCAGCCGAGCAGACCGCAGCCGTGATTGCCGAACCGATTCAGGGCGAAGGCGGTTTCGTGACGCCACCGCCGGAATATTTCCCGAAGCTTCAGGCCATCTGCAACAAATACGGCATCGCCCTGATCATCGATGAAGTGCAGACCGGCATGGGACGCACCGGAAAGCTATTCGCCATCGATCATTGGGGAGTCGCTCCGGATATCATCACGCTCGCCAAGAGCCTTGGCGGCGGACTTCCCCTGAGTGCGGTCACCGGTCGGGCGGAACTGATGAACAAGCCCCACGTCGGCGGACTGGGGGGAACATATGCCGGAAACCCCATCGCTTGCAGGGCTGCCTTGGCTGTTCTGGAAGTCCTGATCCAGGACAAGCTGCTCGAAACGGCGGAGACCCTCGGCCGGAAGGTGCGGGCGAAGCTGAACGACCTGCAGCAGCGGCATGAAATCATCGGCGATGTGCGCGGAAAAGGTCCGATGCTGGCGATGGAGCTGGTGAAGGACCGTCATACCAAGCAGCCTGCTGCCGACGAAGCCAAGAAACTCGTCAAGCTCTGCTTCGACAAGGGCTTGGTGCTCATTTCCTGCGGCAATTACGGAAACGTCATCCGGACCCTCATGCCCCTGGTCATCACCGACGAGCAGCTCGAAAAAGGATTTGCCATTCTCGAGGAATCCTTGTTAGAACTTGAAAAGTGATGGACGCGCAACAAGTCAGATGCTCTTGTTTAACCCGCCCTCCTGATGGAAGCCCGGCATTGGAAGAAAATCGGTAAGAGGCGATTTTTTGCGAGCCGACCCTAACGATATGGGAGAGGACTGCTTATGGACGGTTTGTTTCATCGAATTCTCGTGATCGACGCTACCCGACAGACGGTCACCGTCGAGTCTTTCGGTGAGGCCGATGCCGCAGCTTGGTTGGGCGGAAAAGGCCTCGGCGTTTCCATTCTGCTTGAAAAGAATCCGGCCGGCGTGGATCCGCTTGCACCGGAAAACCATCTCGTGTTCGCTCTCGGGCCGGTTTCCGACAGCCCCGTCTATGGCTCCTGCCGCTATGCCGTCCTGTCCAAATCTCCATTGACCGGCTTTCTCGGGCATTCCTATTCGGGCGGACGCATCGCCACCCCCATGAGTCGCACCGGAACCGACGCCATGGTGATCCACGGTCGATCCGAACGACCTGTCTGGATCGAGATTTCCGATGAGACGGTCCGCTTTCACGATGCCGCCCACCTGTGGGGAAAAGACAGCTTCGAAACCGAAGACGCCGTCAAGGCCGCTCTTCCGGCGGATCGGGAATCGGGGGTGGTGACGATCGGTCCTGCTGGTGAGCAGCTGGTTCGCTTTGCCGTGATCGAAAACGATCGGTGGCGATCGGCCGGGCGATCGGGAATGGGGGCTGTTCTCGGCTCCAAGCGGATCAAGGCCGTTGCCTTTCATGGGGTGCAGGTGCGGCCGTTTGCCGATCCGGATGGCCTCAAATCCTATGGGCGGGAGACGATGAACCGCTTCAAGGACCATGCGGCCACTGCAGCCTACCGCAACAACGGAACACCGATGATGGTGGCCTTGCTGAACAATGCGGGCGGTTTCCCGACGCGGTACTGGTCTGCCGGACGATTCGACGGATGGGAAAAAATCGGTGCCGATGCCATGAAGGCGCGCTGCGGGGCCAAACCGAAGGCTTGCCGCACCTGCTTCATGGCCTGCGGCAAGATGATCGAGGTCACGGAGGGGCGCCACAAAGGATTGCGGCTCGAAGGTCCCGAGTACGAAACCTTGTATGCCTTCGGTGGCTTGTGCATGATCGATTCCATCGAGGAAATCGCCTGGCTGAACGACCTTTGCGATAGACTCGGCATGGATACGATCAGCTCCGGCAATCTCGTGGCGCTTGCCATGGAAGCCAGCCGGCAGGGCAGGATCGAGGAGCGGGTCGCCTATGGCAGTGCCGAAGATGCCGGAAGGCTGCTTGTTCACATCGCACGTCGGGAAGGAATCGGCGCCGTGCTGGCCGAAGGAATCCGCTCGGCGGCCGCTGCCTTCGGCATGTCCGAGCAGGCGATTCACGTGAAGGGCATGGAGCCTGCGGGATATGATCCGCGATGCCTAAACGGAATGGCCTTGGCCTATGCAGTGAGTGACCGCGGGGCCTGTCATCTGCGAAGTACCTTTTATAAAGCGGAGCTTGCAGGCATGATTCCCCGGGATCAGGTCGAGGGAAAGGCGGCCCTGTTCGTGGATTTTGAGGACCGATGCACCCTTCACGATTGCCTGGTGACCTGCCGGTTTTACCGGGATTTCTATACCTGGGAGGAGTTGGCTCGGATCGTTGCCCTATCGACGGGACGGCAGCCCGACAAATCCGAGCTGCAAGCCATCGCCGCCCGGGTCAGCGATCTGGCCCGAGCCTTCAATGTGCGGGAAGGGTTGACTGCGGCCGATGATACCCTGCCCAAGCGTTTCTTCCAGGAGCCCCTCGAAAATGGGGATATTGTCACTACCGAAACCTTCGAACGGTTGAAAGCCGATTACTACCGCCTGCGCGGCTGGAACAGCGACGGGACCCTGCGATGAAACGGACTCTTTTGAGCTTGACCATCTGGATCGTATGGCTGATTGCCGGGCATGCGGCCAGACTTCAACGATAATGGCATCGTAAAAAGTCGCTTCATCCCCTCCTATGCTCAGGCCCGGAGAGACCCCAAAATCGGGGGTGGAGCGACTTTATGCGAGACCATCAGGCTTCTTCGGGCGTGAACGCCGTTACGTCGTCGATGGAAACCCGATCCGCAAACAGCATGGCCAGCCGGTCGATGCCAAGGGCGTTTCCGGTGGCAGGCGGCATGTGGGAGAGGGCTTCCAGAAAAGGTTCCGGCGAAGGATAAGGCGCTTTTCCGAGGCGGCAGCGGAGGGCGTGCTCCTGCTCGAAGCGCTGCCGCTGTTCGACGGGATCGCAGAGCTCCGAAAAGGCGTTGCACAGCTCAATGCCTGCGATATAGAGCTCAAAACGTTCGACGACCTTCGGGTCGACCGGGCTTTTTCGGGCAAGCGAACCGCAGGCCGTCGGGTAATCACACAAAAAGACCGGTTTCCCCTTTCCCAAATTCGGTTCGATCGACAATCCCATCCATTCGTCGAACCTTCCTTCCAAAAGCGCCTTCTCCACGGATACCGGGGTGTAGCGCAAAAAGGCTTCCGCAACCGTCAGCCGTTCCCAAGGAGACGTCAGATCGATCTCTTGTCCCTGAACCTTCAGCCGGGGCTCACCGAACAGAACCATCGCTACAGAGCGGATCAGGTCTTCGCATTGGGTCATCATGTGGCGATAGTCTTCGCCTGCCGTGTACCATTCAAGCAGGGTGAATTCCGGCAAATGTTTCGTGCCCCGCTCTCCTTTGCGCATCACCCGGCAGATCTGAAAAATGCGGTCATAACCGGCGGCCAGAAGCCGTTTCATGCACAGCTCCGGTGAGGCATGCAGAAACCAGGATTCGGATGCGAAGGTGTCGATGTGGGCTTCGGGGGCTGGAGCGGGAATCCGGATGGGGGTTTCGACTTCCAGATAGCCCGCTTCTTCGAAAAACCGCCGGATGGCTCGGATCATCCGGCAGCGGATATCGAGCCAGGGGCGGATCGTTGTTTGGCGATAGGATGACATCGGATATTGATGTGGCAACAGATGGACTGCCTCTATCAGACCAGCCGGTATTCGGGGCCTTCGCCTCCTTCCGGGCAGGTCCAGGTGATGTTCCCGAAGGGATCTTTGATGTCGCATGTCTTGCAGTGCAGGCAGTTGGACGGATTGAGCCGAAGTTCCCTGCGGCCGGTTTCCGGATGCTCGTGCATTTCATAGACCTGGGCCGGGCAGAAACGGGTGCAGGGGTTGCCGTAGCGCTCGGTACAAATGGTTTCGCACAACTTCCGGTCATGGACGATCAGGTGGCAAGGCTGGTCTTCCCGGTGGTGGGTTTTGGACAGATACACTCCGGTGAGCTTGTCCACCAGGGAAACACCATCGGGGGATACAGGCGGTTCTTCGGAAGGTTTCGGTAGGCGGCTGACCGGTTCGAGTGTCGTCGCATCGGCATGCAGCCACATGGGATCCCGAAGGCCTTTTCCGGCGCTGACGTACTGGGCTCCCAGAAAGAGATACCGGACGGGGTTCCGTTTGGCGAGTGCCGCCGTCGTGTTTCGCCCTACGAAGATGTCGGAACGAAGACGGCTGTTCTCGAAAGCCTTCGGATAGGTGGAAAGACCTCCTTCGGAGGTATCGCCGGATTGCAGCGCCGCAAAGGCCGCCTCTGCGGCCCACATGCCGGAATACATGGCCGCATGGATGCCTTTGAGGCCCAACACGTCGTGGATGCCGGCGCTCGCACCGATGACAAGCCCTCCGTTCAGAACAAGCTTCGGGATGGTATAGAAGCCTCCGACCGACACGGTTCGGGCACCCTGTTCGATCACCTTGCCCGAGGCGATGCGCTCTCGAATGAAGGGATGGGACTTGAAGCGCAGGAGCATTTCATAGGGATCCATCCAAGGCTCGGCATAGCCGAGGGCCGTGAGATACCCGATGCCGATGCGTTTTTCCCCCATCTCATACAGGAACCCGCCCCCGGCCCGGAAGGGGCCGAGGGGATAGCCCAGAAAATGCATGACATTCGGGCCGCTGGCCGCAAAAACACCCGGCTCCGGAAGCTCGATGACTTCCTTGATTCCGGTTTCATACACCTGGGGCATGCGGTCGGCCTCGAGTTTCATGCGGACGGCGAGCTCCTTGAAGAGGCTGCCTCGCGCACCTTCCCCGAAAACCGTCACCTCTGCCGTCAGGTCCGCACCCGGTTCGAAATTCGCCTTGGGCCTGCCTTCCTTGTCGAGTCCTTTGTCTCCGGTGCGAACGCCGATCACCCGCCCGCCCGCTTCATCGTAAAGGACTTCCTTTCCGGAAAATCCGCAAAATACGTTGATTCCGGCTTCTTCGGCAAGGGCCCCCAGCCAGCGCGTGAATCGGGAGAGGCTGATGACATAGTTGCCCGCATTGTGCAGGTAGCGGGGCAGAACGGGGGCACAGACGGCCTTGTCGGATGTCAGATAATAGAGCGCATCCCCGCGAACCACCGCTTCGAAGGGAAAACCGCGGTCCAGAAAATCCGGAAGCAATTCTTTTAAGGCGCAGGGATCCAGGATGGCGCCGCTGACGGCATGGGCGCCGACCTCGGAGCCTTTTTCGATGACGGCGATTTCCAGCTCACGGCCGTTGGCATCGGCGAGCTGTTTGAGTCGAAGGGCTCCGGCGAGGCTTGCCGGACCTGCGCCGACAAAGAGAACATCGAATGGGATGGTTTCGCGTTCCGGGTTCATCATTGCCCTGCCTTCAAGCGTTCAATCTCTTCGGTCATGGCCGGTACGACTTCAAAGAGATCGCCGACGACGCCGTAATCGGCCTTTGCGAAGATGGGGGCTTCCGGATCCTTGTTGACGGCGACGATGACCTTGGAGGTCTGCATACCGGCGAAGTGCTGGATGGCGCCCGAAATGCCGCAGGCAATGTAGAGATTGGGGGATACGACTTTTCCGGTCTGCCCCACCTGATCCGATACGGGTCGCCAGCCTTCGTCGACAGCGGACCGGGAGGCTCCCACTGCGGCACCAAGTACATCGGCCAGCTTTTCCAGAACACCGAAGTCCGGCCCTCCCATACCCCTTCCACCCGAAACGACAATATCCGCCTCGGTCAGTTCCGGTCTTGCGGAGGTTTCCTGCTGAACCTCGTCGATCGACAGTTTCGACGTCGGAACCGGCCCTTCATAGCGGATCAGATTGACATCGTTTTTTCGCGCAACGGCCGGGAAAAAATTGGCCCGATTCACGATGATCCGAGGCGCGCCTTCCAGGACGATGTCGGCTACAATTTTCCCGCCGTACATGGGGCG
The DNA here is from genome assembly GCA_964549995.1 of uncultured Desulfatirhabdium sp. Taxonomy (GTDB): domain Bacteria; phylum Desulfobacterota; class Desulfobacteria; order Desulfobacterales; family Desulfatirhabdiaceae; genus Desulfatirhabdium. Next base: position 32,446 of record CAZJXF010000014.1, read on the forward strand.
GGTGAGGACAAGATCGTCGCCTTCCCATCGACTGGCGACACAGTCCATCGCCAGCGGCGCATCGAGACAGGCGGCGAGACAGGCGGCGAGGTCTCTGCCGGTCGTGGTCGAACCGATCAGAATGTAAGCGGGATGGTTCGTCTGGATGATGTCTGCGGCGATGGTGCTCCACGTATCCGGCAGATAGGTCGCCAGTTTTGGATCATCGGCCAGAATGAGGGTGTCTGCACCGAATTCGGCGGCTTTTCCTGCGGCTCCGTCCAGGTGCTCTCCCATGAGGAGCACCTGGAGGCTTCCGCCGATCCGGTCGGTGATTCGTCGTCCTTCGCTGATCGCTTCGATGCTGACCTTACGCAGATTGCCTTTGGATACTTCACCGATCACCAGTATGGTGTTGGGCATGGATATACCTCCTGTCGAAAGACGAACGCTCTGTCGTTCGTCGAATCGTTCAATGCGGATGGGCTCGCAACCAGTCGGCGAGCCTTCCATTTTGAAATCCCATTTCTAAATCACTTTCGCCTCTTCGTGCAGCAGCCGCACCAGTTCCTTCGCCTTTTCGGCTGCCGTGGCGCCGGGAATCTGCTTTCCGGCCGTTCGTACCGGCGGGTGCTTCAGTTCAAGAATCCGGAATTTGGGGGCCTTGGGGCTGAGGCCGAGGTCTGCCAGTTTCACGATGTCGAGGGGCTTTTTCTTGGCCTTCATGACGCCTTGAAGCGAGGCGTAGCGGGGTTCGTTCAGCCCCCGCTGGGTGGTGATCACGACCGGGAGTTTGGCGCGGATCGTTGCGATGCCGCCTTCGATCGTGCGTTTGCAAACGATCGTATCTCCGTCGATCTGCTGCCCGATTACCAACGAGATGCAGGGCATGTCCAACTTGTGGGCGACGGCTGCAGGGACCAGCCAGTTCTCGTCATCCACGGCGCGCTGACCTGCCAGGATGAGATCGGGCTGAATTCCGGATACAACCTTTGAAAGAACCTCCGCAATGCCCAAACCGTCCAGACCGGCGCAGGCCGGGTCCTGCACCAGAACGGCCTTGTCCGCTCCCATGGCGAGTGCGGTGCGGACGGCCTCGACGGCCTTGGCTTCTCCGATGGTGACGATGGTCACCGTCCCGCCCTTGGATTCCCGGACCCGGATGGCTTCCTCGACGGCGAATTCGTCATACGGGTTGATGACCCATTTCAAGTCGGCGGTCTTGATGGAACGCTTGTCCGGAGCCGGTTCGACAAGGGAGTCCGTCGATGGGACTTGTTTTAACAGAACGACAATGTTCATATCCGGTACCTTTCTGTCTGTTTCTGAATGAAAACCGATGGTGGGTCAAAGGGATACGATCAGGCTCGATCGACCGTGCGGTACAGTCTGGGGACCCGTTGACCGATGGACGTCAGAATTTCGTACGATATCGTTTGTTGACGCGCCGCCAGATCGTCTGCTGTGAGGTGCATGTCCCCCTGGGTTCCAATGAGGACGACCTCGTCGTTGACTGCGGCATCGGGGATGTGACCGATATCGATCATGGTCAGATCCATGCATACCCGGCCGACGATGGGTGCCCGCCTGCCTCGGACCAAAACTTCGCCTTTCGAAGAAAGGGAACGGCTCAGACCGTCGGCGTATCCGGCAGCGATTGTGGCGATCCGTGTCGGTGCAGGGGTCTTGTAGGTTCTGCCGTAGCTGATGGAAAAATCCTTCGGCACGTTCTTGATGTGGACGATCCGGCTTTTCCAGGACAGGGCCGGTTTCAGGTCTACGTCGGGTCTGCGGGTATCCTCGGAAGGATGGTAGCCGTACAAGGCGATCCCGGCCCGGACCAGATCGAGATGGCTTTCCGGAAGCCGTAGGATGCCGGCACTGTTGGCTGCGTGCCGGACGGCAAAATGCATCCCCCGTTGCCCCAATGCTTGGATAAAATCCAGAAAACGATGGAGCTGATCCTGAGCGAAATCCAGGTCCGGATCGTCCGCATTGGCAAAATGGGTGTAGATGCCTTCGGGGACGATCCCCGGCAGATGACAAATGGACTCCACCTCCCGGAGGGCCGCCCCACCCAGCTGTTTGCCGAGAGCTGAAAAGCGAACCGGCGCCGGAAGCACCCCAAGCCTTCCCATGCCCGTATCCACCTTGACGTGGATGGTCATGGACCGGCCGGACAGGCGGGCATGGTCCGACATCATCCGGGCATAGGCGAAGGTACTGACGGACTGGATGAGGTCGTAAGCGGCGATGTCCGGGATGCGCTCGGGTGGAGGCGGGCCGAAAACGAGAAGAGGATAGGCGATGCCTGCCTGTCGCAGGGCGATGGCCTCGTCGATTCGAGCCACACCGAGCATATCGGCGCCGGCCTCGATGGCTTTGGCTGCGACGGCAGCAGCTCCGTGTCCGTAACCGTTCGCTTTTACGACGGCCATGAAGCGAGCGGGCGGGGTGAGGATGGCCTTGAGCTGTCGAACGTTGTGGGCGATCGCTTCCAGATCGATTTCGGCCCAAATGGAATCGGCGGCGTTCATGGTATGCCTTGGGTGGTGGTTTCGGCTTTCCTGCAATTCGGACAGACCCCATAGAGAAACACATCGTGGGCTTCGGTCAGAAATCCCTGAGGGGCTTTGGCCGATGGGTCGAGCAGGCAGCCTTCGATTTCGTATATGTGTTCGCAGACACGGCAATGAAAATGATGGTGGTGAGCCAGATCGGAAGGCTCGTAAATGGTTCCCTTGATGGGATGATGCCATTTCTTGAGCCATCCTTCCTCGACCAGAAGCTTGAGGTTGCGGTATACCGTGGCTTGGTTGAGCGTCTTCACCAGGCGCTGTCCGCCGACGAGAACCTCGTCAATGCCGAGCGCCCGACGCTCCTTCAGAAAAACCGCCTTGATCGCTTCCCGCTGAGATGTGTTTCGCTTCATGAATGATCTCTTGGAGCCGGTTTCGTCCGGTCTCGTTGCACAGCCCACCTGGTTGAATCCAATTCGTCCGTTGGGATGTTCTCTATATAAAACAAATGGTTTCATCGCAAGACTTTCCTGTTTATCCTCGGAATCCTGTCGACGTCTTCGGGTCGATCAATGGCGGAAATGGGGGACGCGAATCTATCTATTAGCGAATCTATCTTGCAAAATCTCTTGCAAGAGTTCAAGATTTCTTTCATATCGTTGCGGGAAAGAAGCCTTGACGGCGTTCGTCATCCGCTTTTCTTCTGACTTCTGACTCCTGACTTCTGACTTCTGATATTCGAATTTCGTAGGAATCCCATCGCCTATCATCCCGAACCCAAAGCCTCAGTGCCGACAACCCATGAACCTTCTTCCATCGTCCGATACCGAACCCTTCGCCGTTAGATTCGAAGATCTATCCGTCGCCTTCGGTTCCATCGCCGTTCTCGATCACATCCATGCCCGGGTGCCCAAGGGCGGGTGGACCGCAGTCATCGGTCCGAACGGCGCCGGAAAAACGACGCTCCTGATGGCCTTGCTGGGACAGGTGTCTTATAGCGGGGCTGTCCGGTTCGGTGGAGACGGAAGGATCCCCCGAATCGGATATGTGCCCCAACGCATGGCCGTCGATCGAGGCATGCCGATCGAGGTGATCGAATTTCTGATGATGGGGATGCAGCGGATGCCGTTGTGGTTGGGGAAACGCTCCGCCCTGAAACACAAGGCCATGGAGCTGTTGGCTTCCGTTCAGGCCGAAGGGCTTGCCGCCAGAAGGCTTGGGGCGTTGTCCGGAGGGGAACTGCAGCGGGTCCTTCTGGCGCTTGCCCTGCAGCATCAGCCGGAGCTTCTGGTGCTGGATGAGCCGGCTGCAGGCGTGGACGTTCAAGCCGAATATCTGATGTGTTCGTTGCTGCATTCTCTGCAGGAGCGATACGGGTTTACCCAGATCATGGTCAGCCATGATCTGGGAACGGTCCTGCACCATGCCACCCACGTGATCGCCATCAATCGCACCTGCATCGCCGAAGGTCCGCCCCGTCAGGTCCTCGTTCCGGAAACGCTCGGCGTGCTGTTCGGGCCTCACAAGGGCGTTCTGGATACCTCTCTGTGGCAGCCGTGTGGACGGGGGCCGTTGTGTTGTGGGGAGGGGCGGGAGTCCAAGGTCAGAAGTCAGGGAAATGGGGATTGACTTTTTTTTGTATATTTGATGGACTCGCAAAACACCACCCACCCTCCTGCTGGAAGTCCGGTATTGGAAGGAAATCGGTGAGAGGCGACTTTTTCGAGACCATCATAACAGGGTTTCAGGCTGTTTTTCGCCTTGTTGCGCTGAGCCTGTCGAACCAGAAAACCATTGTTTCCATGGTGTCCATCCGCTCGATCCTTCAAGATCGTGCTGCCGAATTTTTCCGCTGTTGAGCACGATCCATCTGCCCTCCTGCGAGTCAATCAAGGGCAGATGGCTTTTTGCAAGACCATGACTCAGGGAAAGATATGGGGAGGAAGACGAATGGGGATTACGAGATTGAGCAGGAATTTCGGGTGCTTTTCGATTGCCGTCGTTTCGATCGGTATGCTGCTGTGTCTTTCAGGCTGCAAGGAGGAAAAGGCGACGGTAGCGCCTCATCCGCCTCCGGTCGTCACGGTGATGGAAGTCGTTCCAAGAGACGTCCCTGTATCGATCGAATATGTCGCCCAGACCCAAAGCTCCCATCAGGTGGACATCCATGCGCGGGTCAGCGGTTTTCTGGATCGCCGGATGTACAGGGAAGGCGAGCTCGTGAAACAAGGGCAGGTGTTGTTTCAAATGGACTCCAAACCCTTCCAGGCCCAATTGAATCAGGCCCTTGCGGTGCTTTCCATGCAGAATGCGACCCTGCAGACCGCCCGAGCCAACCTGGCCCGGATCAAACCGTTGGCGGAGCTGAAGGCCCTCTCCCAGAAAGACCTCGATGATGCCACCGGTCAGTTCGAATCGGCTTCGGCAGCCGTAGAGCAGGCCAAGGCTCAGGTCGAAACCGCCCGGTTGAATCTCTCCTATACCACCATTACCTCTCCGGTGACAGGGGTCGCAGGTGCCGCCCAACAGACGGACGGCACCTACATCAGCACGCAGAACAGCCTGCTTACGACCGTTTCGGTGCTTTCGCCGATGTGGGTGAACTTCAGCATTTCCGAAAACGAGATCCAGCGCTTTCGCAACCAGGCGGAAAAAGGGTTGATCCAAAGACCCAAGGACGACAGCTATGTGGTCGAGGTGATTCTCGTAGATGGCTCCATTTTCCCCCATACCGGTCGGATCACCTTCGCCGATCCTTCGTTCAATTCTCAGACCGGAACCTTTCTGATTCGGGCCAGCGTCGAAAACCCCAAGGGCGTGTTACGCCCCAACCAGTATGTCCGGGTGAGGTTGCGGGGTGCTATGCGGCCTCATGCCGTTCTCGTGCCGCAGATCGCCGTGCAGCAGGGCCCCAAAGGTCATTTCGTTTGGGTGGTGGGTGCGGATGGCAAGGTGGATCAACGGCCGGTGGTGGTCGGCGACTGGCATGGTGCCGACTGGTTCATTTTTGAAGGGCTGACGGCTGGGGATCGGGTGGTGGTGGAAGGCACACTTGCCCTGCGGCCCGATATGCCGGTAGTGGTCAAACCCTATGTCCGAAGCGCCGAAGCGTCGTCGACCGAGGAAGCTCAACCGAAAACCGGTGCCGAGAAGGCTTCAAATTAAAGGAGGCCGGGCCGATGTTCTCGAGATTCTTCATTGAACGGCCGATTTTCGCGGCGGTTCTGTCGATCATCATCTGTATTGCCGGGGCCGTTTCCATCGCTGTGCTCCCGATCGAATGGTACCCCCCCCATCACACCCGTTCAGATCACGGTTTCGGCAAGCTATCCCGGGGCCGACGCCAAAACGCTGGCCGACTCTGTGGCTGCGCCCATCGAGGCGCAGATCAACGGGGTGGACAACATGCTCTACATGACATCGACCAGCTCCTCGAACGGCCTGCTGAGCCTCTCGGTGTATTTCGATCTCAAGACCGATCCGGATATCGCCCAGGTGCTGGTACAGAATCGGGTGAATCTGGCCCTGCCGCAGCTGCCGTCGATCGTGACCCAGCAGGGCGTATCCGTTCAGAAGCAGTCCTCCTCCATCCTGATGATCGTTACCCTCACCTCGAAGGATAACCGCTACAGCAGCGACTACATCGCCAACTACGCCAATGTCTATGTACTGGATGCCCTCAAACGGGTGCCGGGTGCCGGGCAGGCTGCCGTGCTCGGGACGGCGGATCAGGCCATGCGCATCTGGATGAATCCGGATCGCATGGCTTCCCTGGGGATCACGACCAGCGACATTCAGCAGGCCGTGGCTTCCCAGAACGCCCTGTTCGGGGCCGGTCAGATCGGACAGCAACCCAGCTCCGGCAAGGTGGAGTTGACCTTTCCCGTGGTGACCCAGCGGCCGTTTACCGATCCGGCCCAGTACGAGAACATCATCCTGCGGGCCAGTCAGGATGGCAGCGCCATCGTCCGCCTGAAGGACGTCGCCCGGGTGGAAGTGGGCCGACGTCAGTATATCCTCGAGAGCAAGCTCAACGGAACGCCCGCCACGATGATTGCGGTGTACCAGCAGCCGGGTGCCAACGCCCTGAAGGTTTCCGAAGCGGTGCGCCGGATGATGGCGCAGATGCAGGAAAGCTTCCCGGAAGGCCTCGACTATGTGATATCGCTCGATACCACGAACTTCGTGCGCCTGTCGATCCAGGAAGTCCAGGAGACGCTGGTGGAAGCGGTGATTCTGGTGATTCTGGTGGTTTTTCTATTTCTGCAGAATTTTCGGGCCACCATCATCTGCACCATCGCCATTTTCGTCGCGCTCATCGGCACGTTTTCAGGCATGTTGGCGCTGGGTTTTTCCATCAACCTGCTCACGCTTTTCGGGCTGGTGCTCGCCATCGGCATCGTGGTGGATGATGCCATCGTGGTGGTGGAAAATGTGGAAAGAAACATGAGCCGGTTGCATCTTCCGCCGAGGGAGGCCACCATCCGGGCCATGTCGGAGGTGACGAGCCCTGTCATCGCAACCGTGCTGGTCATGGCCGCCGTGTTCGTTTCCGCCGCCTTTCTGCCCGGCACAACGGGTCAGTTGTACAAGCAGTTTGCCATTACCATCGCCATATCCGTGGCCATTTCCGGTTTCGTCGCTCTGACGCTCACCCCTGCCATGTGCGGCTTCATGTTGCGGCATGCCCCAGCCCCCCAAAAAGGGCCTTTTGCCTGGTTCAACCGCCTTTTCGACGCATTCACCCAAGCCTTCGGTCGGGCCGTGGTGCTGGTCATCAAGCGCATGGGCATTGCGTTGGTGCTGCTGGCCGTGATGGTCTGGGGAATCGTTCACCTCTTCCGTCTCCTGCCGACCAGTTTCGTTCCTGCAGAGGATCAGGGCTATGTGATGGCAGCCATCATCATGCCGGATGCCGCAAGCATCGATCGCACCCGTGTTGTGGCGGATGCGGTGGACGATATCTTGAAAAAGATCCCTGGTGTGGAAAACCGGACGGAGCTTGTCGGCTACAGCCTGCTCGACGGCAGCCTCAAGCCCAATGCCGGGACGTTTTTCATCACACTCAAACCCTTCGAAGAACGCTATAGCTCTGTGCAGCGTGCCAAGACCGAAAATGTGCGGGCCGTAATCGGGCGCTTGTACCGAGAGGCGCAGGGCATCGTGCAGGGTATGGTCATTCCGTTTGCGCCGCCTGCCATTCCCGGCATCGGATCCACCGGCGGATTCGAATTCTGGATCCAGGATCGGGAAGCCGGCGATCCGGCAAAGCTCGAGGAGGTGACACAGCGTTTCCTGCAGCGGGCGAGACAGCGGCCAGAGCTCAGCGGGCTCAACACGACCTACCGAGCCTCGACGCAGCAGCTTCGGGCCGATGTGGACCGGGAAAAGGCAACGTTGCTGGGGGTTCCGGTGAGCGATGTCTACAGTGCCATTCAGGCACAGTTCGGCTCCCTTACCGTCAGTCAGTACAATGCGTTCAGCCGGGTGTGGTGGGTGGTCTTGCAGTCGGATTCGGCATTCCGTCAACAACCGGAAGACCTTACGCGGCTCTATACCCGTTCGAACCAGCAACAGATGGTGCCGCTGTCCTCCCTGGTCAGCACCCGCTGGGTGACCGGCCCCGATCTGCTGCCTCATTTCAATGGGTTCCCCGCAGCGAAGATCAACGGCAGCGCAGCCGCAGGCTACAGTTCGGGTCAGGCCATCGCTGTGATGGAACAATTGGCCCGGGAGGTGCTTCCTGCGGGTTACTCCTTCGCCTGGTCGGGGCTGGCCCTCGAAGAGAAGAAATCCGGCGGCACCTCCTCACTGGCCTTCATCTTCGGGTTGGTGTTCGTCTTTTTGATCCTGGCCGCCCAGTACGAGTCCTGGACCCTGCCGGGATCGGTCATGACGGCCGTGCCTTTCGGCGTGCTGGGTGCGCTGACGTTCAACTGGCTGCGGGGCCTGGAAAACGATGTCTATTTCCAGATCGGACTTCTGGTGCTGGTGGGGCTGGGCGCAAAGAACGCCCTGCTGCGGGTGACGTTTGCCGTCGATCTGCGCAAGCAGGGCAAATCTGTCATGGAAGCGACAATTCTGGCGGGCGAGATGCGCCTGCGGCCGATCATCATGACATCCCTCGCCTTCATTTTCGGGGTGCTTCCACTGGCCGTGGCTATGGGGGCCGGCGCCAACGCCAGGCACTCCATCGGGACGGGCATCATCGGCGGGATGATCGGGGAGGCGACACTCGCGATGCTTTATGTGCCGCTGTTCTTCTATATGTTTGATCGGTGGACGGAGCGATCCCTGGAGCGGAAGACCAAACGGAAGGCAATTTCCGGGGAAACGGAGCCATCCGATTCTCGGCCCCCCGACGAACCGGAAGGTGATCGGAAGGAGGGAAACTGAAGATGCGCTGGATCATTGCCCTCGCTATGATTGCCTGCTCGATTGGCTGCACGGTCGGCCCGGATTATGTCCGACCGGATGTGGATGTGCCTGATGCCTGGCGTTTCGAAGACAAGTCAGCGCAAGATACGGCCAACACCGAGTGGTGGAAACAGTTTCGGGATCCGGAGCTGGATGGTCTGATTGCCGAGGCTCTGGAAAACAACAAGAATGTCCGGCTGGCGGCTGCCAACATCGAAAAGGCGGCGGCCGTGCTCGTCCAGAGCCGCTCCCAGCTCTTTCCCCAGATCCGATACAGCGGCGGTGGAACAAGGCAGCGCGCCACGGAGCAAGGGGCGACTCCGATTCCACCATCTGTCCCCAATCCGCAGACATCGTTGCAGGGGCTTGTCAGCGCCGGTTGGGAGATCGATCTTTGGGGCCGGATCGAGCGCGAGACCGAGGCGGCCCGCGCCAACCTGCTCGCTGCCGAGGAAGCCAAACGCGGGGTTGTCCTGTCGCTGGTGTCATCGGTGGCTGGAACCTACATCCACCTGCTGGGCCTCGACATGCAGCTTCTGATCGCCCAACAAACGCTCGAGACCTATGCCGAGTCGGTTCGGCTCTTCGAGCTGCAATTCCAGTACGGCCAGATTTCCCAGATGGTCTTGGAGCAGGCGCGTACCCAATACGAAACGGCTGCAGGCAAGATTCCGCAGATCGAATCCGAGATTGCGCAGACGGAGCATGCCCTGTCGATCCTGCTGGGCCGAAATCCCGGCCCCATTCGGCGTACCCGAACGCTCTCGGAGCTGGCGATTCCTGTCGTCCCTGCCGGTCTGCCATCGGAGGTTCTCAGAAATCGGCCTGACATCCGGGAGGCGGAACAGAATTTGATCGCCGCAAACGCCCAGATCGGAGCGGCCCGGGCGCTTTATTTCCCATCGATCTCCCTGACAGGTGTCTTCGGGACATCGAGTGCCGAGCTCTCCAACCTCTTCAATGGTTCGGCACGCACGTGGAGTTTTGCCGGAACCGTGACCGGGCCGATTTTCAATGCGGGGGCCATTGCCGCACAAGTGCGGCAGGCTGAGGCTGTTCGCAAAGCAGCCCTTCTTGGCTATGAAATGGCCATTCAGAGTGCGTTTGCGGATGTGGAGAATGCCTTGGCGGCGCGAGAGAAACTGGCCGTTCAACTTCAGGCGCAGGAGCGGCTGGTGAAGGCCAGCAAGGAATATGTGCGCCTGGCTAAGCTTCAGTACGAAGGCGGATATGCCACCTATCTCACCGTTCTGAACGCCCAGCAGCAGCTTTTTCCGGCGGAGCTCAACCATGCCCAATACCTGGCGTCGGTTTTCGCTTCCTACGTCAACATCTACAAGGCGATGGGGGGAGGCTGGGTGGCCGGGGAAGATAGGTAGGTGTCTCCTCCCATGCGACTCGGATGAGACTTGTGGAGTTTTTGCGAGACCATCAAACATTATGGATCTATTCTATTCGATCATCTCGCTGCTGTTTCCGTTCGCCTGCCTGCAGGATCGTTTCATGCAGCAGGCCATGTTGGGGTTGCTGCTGCTTTCCCCGATGACCGCCGCCATGGGGGTGCAGGTGGTGAATTTCCGGATGGCCTTTTTTGCGGATGCCATCAGCCATTCGGCCTTCGCCGGAGTGGCGATCGGTCTGATCTTCTCCTGGCATCCCCATCTTGCCATGCCGCTCTTCGGGGTCATCGTCGGCATCTGGATCATGGCCACCCAGAGACGGAGCCGCAAGCTGTCTTCGGATACCGTGATCGGGGTGTTCTTTGCCGCTGTCGTGGCGTTCGGGCTTGCCGTCGTCAGCAGGGACCCCAATCTCTCTCGGGACCTGCAGCAGTTTCTGTATGGGGATATTCTGACCATCTCGGATGAGGATATCCTTTATATAATGGGGCTGTTCGCGGTGCTGGCGGGCTTTCAGGTCATTGGATACAACCGGATGCTTTATATCGGCTTCGATCCGATGCTGGCATCCGTGCACCGGGTGCGTGTGGCCCTCTATCAATATGTATTTGCGGCCTTGCTGTCTCTGGTGGTGATTCTGTCGGTGTGGGCCGTCGGCGTTCTATTGGTGACGGCCATGCTGATCGTGCCCGCAGCTTCCGCCAGGAATATCGCCCGGTCTGCAGGGAGCATGTTCTGGTGGGCGATCGCCATCGGGGTGAGTTCTTCGGTTGTCGGGTTGATCGTCTCGGCTCAGGACTGGGCGCAGACGGCAACCGGAGCGACGATCATTCTGGTGGCTTTCGGATGGTTTCTGGCCAGCACGGTCGTGGCGCGATGGTGGGGCAGCCGCTGAACCGATTGGTCTACCGGATGTGCATCCAGGTGGGCGACCAAGTTTCCAGAAGCCAGTAAGCAGCCATGCCGATGACGGCCGTCCAGCCGAGGGAACGGGTCTTGAGGGCTGTCCACAGGGCCGGTATGGCGGCAAGGCTTGCCGGATGAACGAGGATCAGCTGTCTCGGAGTTCCGGTGGTGAATACGGCCGGAAACAGGAGTGCACCCAGAATGGCCGATGGGATGAGATCGAGCCATCGGACAAGCCATTCCGGCATGGGCGATCGGTTCAGGACAACCAGCGGCAACCAGCGGGGGACATAGGTGACGAGTCCCATTGCTGCAACGATCCACAAATAGGTCTCGGAGCTCATGCATCTTCCTTCGAAGTCGGGGGATGAGCCGTCGTTTCCGCAGCGGTTTTTCGCCATCTGCGGCTCTGCAGAACGTATCCGATGGTTGCGGCCAGCACCGAAGCCGCCAGAACGTGCACGTTCCCTTCAAGACGCAAGCTCATCAGAGTCGATAAGATGCCTGCGATCAAGGCGGTCACCACATACCACTTTCCGCGCATCTGGTAGACCAAAAGGCAGATGAACATCGCCGTCATAGCATAATCTAATCCGAATGCCCTATCCGGAATCATCCGTCCGCCGTATCCTCCGATCAAGGTCGACAAAACCCAGGCGGCATTGGCCGTGTGGTTGAGTGCGAGCGCCGAGGGCATGTTCCAGTCTCCGTTGACGAACCGGGGATGGTTGAGCGCAAAGCTTTCATCCGTGATTCCGTAGGCAAAGAGGCTGAGCTTGGTGATGCCCGAAGGCCGCATGACGGCGGCAAGCGACGAGCTCATCAGCAGATGTCTCAGGTTTACGATGAATGTCGTAGCGACGATGGAAAGGCCGGATGCCGCATCCTGAATCATGGAGACCGCAATGAACTGGGCGCTTCCAGCAAAGACCATGAGGGACATCCCCCCGATCTGAATGAGGGAAAGACCTGCCTTTTGGGCGAGTACGCCAAAGGCGATGCCGATGGGCAGATATCCCATGCAAATGGGCAAAGCCGCTTGCATCCCGCGACGGATGGATGCAAGCGTGTCGGGATTTGGAACGAAAAGCGTCATGGTCGGGCGGACGCGCTTGAATGGCTGTGACAGGCGACGAGATGTTCGGGTTCACCCGGTGCATGAACCGGAACCAGTTCGGGGCGTTTCTGAGTGCAGACCTCCTCTCGGATCGGGCAGCGGGAGGCGAAAAGACATCCGGTGGATGAAAAGGTAGGGTCCGCTTCGCCGATGTCCAATGGGGTTGTCGATCGCTTTCGGATGTCGATGGTCGGAATGGCGGCGATCAGCATTTGGGTGTACGGGTGAAGGGGGTTGCAGTATAGGGTCTCGGAAGGTGCCGTTTCGACGAATCTACCTCTGTACATGACGGCCACACGATCGGAGATGTGCTTGACGACCGAAAGGTTGTGGGAAATGAAAAGATAGGCCATGCCGAGCTCTTGTTGCAGTTCGATCAGGAGATTGAGAATCTGGCCCTGAATGGAAACGTCAAGAGAGGAAACCGGCTCGTCACAGACGATCAGCTTCGGGTGCAGAGCGATGGCTCGGGCGATGCCGATCCGTTGGCGCTGCCCTCCACTGAATTCGTGAGGATACTTGTCGATCGCTGAAGAAGGAAGGCCGATCCGGTCGAGCAGTTCTCGGACGGATCGCTGACGATCCATCGAGGAGCCGATGCGATGAATGATAAACGGCTCTTCAATGATCTCGCCGACGGTCATGCGGCTGTTGAGGGATTCGAAGGGGTCCTGGAAGATCATCTGCATCTGTCTGCGCAGACTTCTTAGAGAGCGGCCATCGAGTTCGCCGATATCTCTTCCCTCGAATCGAACCGTACCGGATGTCGGCTTTTCGAGGAAGAGAACGGTTCTTCCGGTGGTCGTCTTTCCGCTACCGGATTCCCCAACGATGCCGAGGGTTTCGCCGGCATCGATCCGAAACGAGACATGGTCTACAGCTACAAAGACCTGGGGGCGTACCTGGAAAAGCCCTTTTCGGAGGGGATAGGACTTGACCAGGTTGTCCACCCAAAGCAGCGGGGATTTGGTTGATTCGGATGTCGTGCGGATGATGTCCGGCATGGCATGAAAAAGCATAGGGCGATGGCCGCCACCCTCAGTGAAAAAGTCCAGTCGTAATTTCTGATGGACTCGCAAAAAGTCCAAAAGTCTCATTCGAGTCGCATGGGGGGAGACACGCCTTTTTCGTTGCATCGGATAAACTCAGCCGTCCGAGCTCGTAAGG
>CAZJXF010000015.1:0-45038 GCA_964549995.1 uncultured Desulfatirhabdium sp.
AAGCCGGAGACAGGATTCACGGCTTTGTCGTTCAACGCATCGAACCCGTCGAACTCCTCCAAGCCTTTTTCATCGAACTCGAACATGAGCGAACCGGTGCCCGATACATCCACATCGCGTGCAGCGATACGGAAAACGTGTTCGGTGTCGTCTTCCGGACCGTACCCAAAGATTCGACCGGGGTTGCCCACATTCTGGAGCATACGGTCCTCTGCGGCTCCAAACGCTATCCGGTACGGGATCCCTTCTTTTCGATGCTCAAACGAAGCTTGAGCACCTTCATGAACGCTTTCACGGCTTCCGACTGGACGATGTATCCCTTCGCCACCCAGAACCCGACGGATTACTACAACCTGATGGGGGTTTATCTCGATGCCGTCTTCCATCCCCTTCTCGATTCCTTAAGTTTTCGGCAGGAAGGGCATCGACTCGGTTTCGGGGAAGACGGCAGGCTCACCTACAAGGGGGTCGTGTACAACGAAATGAAGGGGGCCATGTCCTCCGCCCCGCAGATCATGGCCCGATCCCTCCTGAAGGAACTGTATCCGGATACGACGTATCGGTTCAATTCCGGAGGCGATCCGCAGGAAATTCCCCGTCTGACTCATGAAGGTCTGAAGGAATTCCATCGCGTCCATTACCATCCGAGCAATGCCTGGTTCTTCACCTACGGGCACCTACCGGTGACGGACCACTTGGCGTTCATCGAGACGCACTATCTGAAGGACTTCGATCGGATCGACCCGGATACGGCCGTCGCTCCCCAACCCAGATGGACCCAGCCGCGAACGGCTTCGGCCCTCTATCCGGTGCAGCCGGGCGAGGCCGTCGAACGAAAACACCAGGCATGCGTCGCCTGGCTCCTCAGCGATATCCGCAATACCTATGAGCTTCTGGCCCTTTCGGTGCTGAACGACGTGCTGTTGGGAAATCCGGCATCCCCCCTGCGCAAGGCGCTCATCGACTCCGGGTTGGGTTCCGCTCTGTCGGATTCCTCCGGACTCGATGCCGACAACCGGGACACATTCTTTGCGGCCGGTCTCAAGGATGTGGCTGCGGAAGATGCGCAACGGATTCAGGACATCGTCTTCGATACGCTCCAAACGCTTCGCCGGGAGGGCATCGACAAGGAATGGATCGAATCGGCCCTGCATCAGATCGAGTTCCACCGCAAGGAAATCACGAACACCCCCTATCCGTATGGTCTTCGGTTGCTGCTGGGCATTGCCGGAACCTGGATCCACGGTGGAGACCCGATGCGGGTTCTCGATATCGATGCCGACATGAACCGCCTGCGAGCCGAAGCGCTCGAGGGGGACCTTCTTGAACGCATGATCGAACGCTTTTTTCTCGACAATCCCCATCGGGTGCTGTTCACGTTATCGCCGGACCCGGAATTGAACGAACGGGAGATGAGACGTCTGGAAGTGGAATTGCGGCATCTTGCCGAAACCCTTGCGGAATCGGATCGCAGGGAAATCGAAACCCTCGAACGGCAGCTCGAACTGCGGCAGCAGGAACAAGAAGACGTTTCGTGCCTGCCGACCCTGCATCGGAGCGATCTCACCGAGGACATCCGGATCATCGTTCCTTCCCGTAGGGATGCGACTGCCAGGCTGACCTGCTACGATCAGCCCACTTCGGGTATCTGCTATCTGACTGTCGTCTCCGGGGCGGGACGCTTGCCGAAGCATCTGATTCCGGCAGTGCCGTTTTTCACCCATTGTCTCACCCAGATCGGCACTCGAAAACACAGCTACATCGAGATCGCACGCATGACGGACCGATACACCGGGGGGCTTGCTGCAGCCTGTCATGCCCGAACCCTTCAGGATACGACCCGAGGATGTCTGCCGATTGTCCAACTTCATGCCAAATGCCTGAACCGCAACCTGACGCCGACCCTCGATCTCATGAGCGAGATCCTCTGCGAATGGGCCTTTACGGATCTCATCCGTCTGAAGAACCTCGTACTCGAATACCATGCCGCACTGGAATCGGCCATCGTCGAAAACGGCCACCGTCTGGCCATGTCCCGAGCGTCGAGACATGGGGGAAAAACCTCGGCGCTTGCCGAATGCTGGGGCGGGATCGAGCATATCCAGTGGGTGCGAAACATCGCAAAGGATCCATCCCCGAAGGCACTGGAAGCCCTCGCCGATATCCTTTCGGAAGTGGCCGATACCCTGTTGCATCGCGCCAATGTCGAAATCGCCCTGGTGGGAGAGGCGGAAGTCGTCGATCAGGCATCGGCCCTCTCGGACATGCTGGCATCCGGGCTGAAGGATCGGGGGCCAACCGATGACTTCGTCGAGCCGTCCATCGAAATACCCGAAGGATTGCCTCGGGAAGGATGGACGACTGCGACCTCGGTTTCGTTCGTGGCCCAGTCCTTTCCCGTGCCTGCCATCGGTCATCCCGATGCGGCTGCCCTTTCCGTCATGGCTCGGATGATCCGCTCCCTCTACCTGCATCGGGAAGTCCGGGAAAAAGGAGGGGCCTATGGGGGATTTGCGGTGTACAATCCCGAAGACGGTCTCTTTCACATGGCTTCGTACCGGGATCCGCAGATTGCGGCCACATTGGAAGCGTTTCAGGGGGCCATCGATTTCATTCGTTCCGGACAGTACACCGAATCGGATATCGACGAGGCCGTGCTGCAGGTCTGTGCGGACATCGACAAACCCGATACACCGGCTGTAGCTGCCAAAAAGGCCTTTTTCCGCTCCCTGATCCGACTGCCGGACGATGTCCGCAAGCGGTTCAAGGAACGGCTGGTCCGGATGAGCCGGGAAGACGTTCTTCGGGCCGCTCAGACGCATTTCGAAGAGGCGATGAAGGTCAGCGGCATTGCCGTGGTATCGAGCGATGCCCTGATCGAGGCGGAAGCCCGACGCATGCCCGACGGGATGACCCTTCTCAGCGTTCAGGCCATCTGATGCTGTCTCAGGGGTATCGATGGCTGCAGGCGATGGCAGAAAGACGCGGCTTTCCCGGCCGGTTGATCGGCCGAATGCTTCCTGTAGCGGAAGGAATCCGCCTGTGGCAAAAGGACGGCCGCGGGGGAGGGCTTCGGGGGCTGTTGAGGTGGATCCGGCGGCGGATGCGGGCATCGGGCCGCAGGCCCGCTTTCGATCGCCGGGACATGCCCCTGCTGCAACGATTGGATGCCGATTTCTCGGATCATACCGGTTCATCGACACCCATCGCTTTCAGCATCCTCATGCCGGTCTACAACACCGACCCGGCCGATCTTCGAGAGGCGGTCGGTTCGGTGCTGGCCCAGTGGTATCCCCACTGGGAGCTATGCATCGTCGATGACGGATCCGATCGGCTGCAAACGCGCCATGTCCTCGATGCTCTTTCGGATTCCCGTATTCACGTCGATCGCCGACCGCATCGCTGCGGCATTGCAGGCGCCACCAACCAGGCCCTTCGGCAGGCCGGCTGCGAATGGATCGCATTGCTGGATCACGATGACTGGCTCCATCCCGGAGCCCTCACCGAAATGGCACGAGCCATCGCAAGCCATCCCGATGCCGATGTCTTCTATTCCGATGAAGACAAGATCGATCCTGCCGGATGGCACCATGCGGCCTTTCACAAGCCCGACTTTTCTCCCGATCTGCTGCGAAGCCAGAACTATGTCTGCCATTTTCTCGTGATCCGACGTTCGGCTCTCGAAGCCGTCGGCGGCTGGCGGGAAGGATTCGACGGCGCCCAGGACCATGACCTGCTGCTTCGTCTCATGCAGGCGGGTTGTCGGTTTCACCATGTGCCCCACATTCTCTACAGCTGGCGCCAGTCTTCCACCTCCACGGCGCTGACTCCGAACGCCAAACCCGATGCCCACCGGGCAGGCATGCGCTGCGTGGACGAACATGCCAAGGCCTGTTTCGGACCGCAGGCCCACGTGGAAGAGACGGGGCTTACCTTCATCTACCATGTCCGAACGGGGCTGTTGCGATCGGATATAAGGATCAGCATCCTCATTCCCACCAGGGATCACCTGCAGGAACTCCGAACCTGTGTGGACAGCATTCGAACCAGAAGCACCTGGACAGGGTACGAAATCCTCGTGATCGACAACGACTCGACGGATCCGCAAACCCTCGCATGGTTGCAGGAACAGGAGACGGCTGCGGATCCGGCGAGGTTCCGATCGATCCGCATCGATTCGCCTTTCAACTGGTCCCGATTGAACAACATCGGCATTCGGAAAACCCGGGGGGATGTCCTCGTGTTGCTGAACAACGACACCGAGGTTATCACACCGGACTGGCTCGAGCGGCTTGCAGAAGAGGCCCTTCGACCGGATGTCGGAGCGGTCGGTGGGCTGCTGCTCTATCCAGACGGACGGATTCAGCACGCAGGGGTCGTGGTCGGCATGGGGGGCTGGGCGGATCATGTGTTCAAAGGGCATTGGCCGGTACACGATCTTTTGCCCTTCGTCTCGCCGATGGTGAAGCGGAATGTGCTGGCCGTATCCGGAGCCTGCATGGCCGTATCCCGAAGGACCGTCGAGCGGATCGGCGGGTTGGATGAGCGCTATATCATGTGCGGCAGCGATGTGGAGTTCTGCCTTCGAGCCCATGCGGCGGGTCTGTGGAATGTCTACGATCCGAGCGTGCGTCTGGTGCATCATGAAGCGGCCACCCGCAGGTCCAAACCCATTCCGGCAATCGATTTCGCTCTTTCTCGGGAAGCCTATGCGCCTTTTCTGACGGGAAGAGGCGATCCGTTCTACAATCCCCATCTTTCCTTGATGGATACGACGCCGGTGGTGGAGGGGAAGGGATAGAAGTCAGGAGTCAGGAGTCAGAAGTTAGGAGTCAGAAGACAGGAGTCAGAAGTCAGGAGATAGAAGTCAGGAGATAGGAGTCAGAAGTCAGAAGTCAGGAGGGAATTGAGCGTCTTTCCTTGATTTCCTGTTGTTACTGCTTTTGGCAGAAGGGTTTTTACCGCTCCCGGGGGTGAAAAGAAGTTCCTAACCTCCGAGGGGGGTCCCTAAAACGTAAAATGGTTCTTATCCGCCCCTCTCCCTTTTCCCTTTGAATACACATTTTCACGAAGCAATGGAGAAGGAAAAAGGACATGCTGAATCGAATCCTGCGGCTTGGGCCGTTTCGAAACCTGAAAGAAGGGCTTAGGCGGCGGCTCGTGCTTCAGGCCATGCATTTGGCCGAAGTCACGCCGGTAAGATTCGCTTCAGCGGACTCGGGCGGAAAACGCCTGAATCTCTTGCTTCCGTCGATCAACCGGGAGGACGTCTATGGTGGGATTGCGACTGCGCTGCAGCTCTGGGATCGAATAACGGCGGAGGCACCCCCCGATCTGCGATTTCGAATCGTTCTCTTCGACCGCTCTCCCGAACGGGAAGCCTTGGAGCGGTTTCCTCTGTACCGTTCGGAAAAGGAGGAACCATCGGCCCGGTTTCACTGGGTGGATCTGACGAATCCGAGTGACAGGCGGCTGAGGTTGGGTCGTGACGATCGCTGTATTGCCACCGCCTGGTGGACGGCCTACATCGGGATGCGCCTCATGCAGGAGCAGTGCCGCTTCTTCAAGCTGCCGGCCATGTGTTGGGCCTACCTCATTCAAGACTTCGAGCCCGCCTTCTACAACTGGTCCAGCCGTTATGCGCTTGCGGAATCGACCTATCGGGTTTCGGATGTTCCGCAGGATCCGGACCTACGAACGTGGGCGCTCTTCAATACGGATCTGCTTCAAGACTATTTCCATCGGAATGGATACCGCTTCTGGAAGGAATCCGTCGTATCGCCTCGGATGCATCCGGGACTTCGCAGCCGGCTGTCGGCGGACGGTTCTTCCCCGCAAACGTCCCGAAGCCGCACCATCGTTTTGTACGGAAGACCCGGCGTGCCGAGAAACGGATTCGAAATCCTTCTGGAAGGTCTTCGGATATGGGCCGGGCAGCATGCCGATCGATGCCGAAACTGGCGGGTGGTTTCGGCAGGAGAATCCCACCCGGAGTATCCGCTCGGAAACGGGCTTGTCCTTCAGTCCTTGGGGAAGCTGTCCATTGATGGGTATGCACGGCTGCTTTCAGAATCCGCTATCGGCATCAGCCTCATGATTTCCCCGCATCCCAGCTATCCCCCCCTCGAAATGGCGCATTTCGGTCTTCTGACCCTTACCAACGGATTCGCAGGAAAAGACTTGAGCTCCTGGCACGACAACATCCATTCGCTCAGCCAAACGACTCCGGAAGCCCTGGCCCTGGCGCTTGAAGCCATCGTGGAGCGGTTCGAAACCCACCCACAAATCGGCATGACAGGCAAAACCCATGTGCCGGATTACCTTTCAGATGCGGATCCGTTCCCGTTCTGCAGAGACCTCCTTCAGCATCTGTATACGCCGATCCCTCCTCATTCCCGAACCCGCTCGATGGCGGCGCCGATCTTCTGAAACTTCTTTTCCATCGACTCATAGCCCCGATCCAGATGGTAGACCCGCTGCACGGTCGTCGTACCCTCGGCGATGAGGCCCGCCAGGACGAGGCACGCCGACGCCCGCAGGTCGCTGGCCATCACCGGCGCACCGGAGAGTTTCGGAACCCCCTTGATGAGCGCCGAATTACCCGACACCGTAATGTCCGCACCCATACGCCGCAGTTCGCTCACATGAATGAAGCGGTTTTCGAAAATGGTTTCGGAAATGAGGCTCAACCCCTCGGCAACCGACATCAGCACCATAAATTGGGCCTGCATGTCTGTCGGAAATCCCGGGTACGGAAGTGTTTTGACATCCACGCTGTGAATGGACTTGGGGCCTGCCACCCGAATCCAGTCTTCACCCGTTTCGATCTCGGCTCCGGTAAGGCGAAGCTTGTGCAGGACGGCGTCCAGATGGGATGGATCGCAGCCGTGGATTTCCACATTGCCGCGGGTGAGGGCTGCAGCCACAAGAAACGTGCCGGTTTCGATCCGGTCGGGAATGATCCGGAAATGGTCCACGGGATGGAGCCCTTCTACACCGTGGATGGTAATGACCGATGTGCCGGCGCCTTCGATCCGGGCACCCATGGCATTGAGGGCATCGGCGAGTGCGACGACTTCGGGTTCCCGGGCCGCATTGCGCAGCACGGTCTTGCCCTGCGCCAGGACGGCGGCCATCATCAGATTTTCGGTTCCGGTCACGGTCACGAGATCGAAATAGAAATCGGCACCCTTCAGCCGATCGGCCCGGGCCTGGACGTATCCGTGTTCGAGTTCGATGCGCGCTCCCATCTCCGAAAGCCCCTTCAGATGAAGGTTGATCGGACGGGCGCCGATGGCGCACCCCCCCGGAAGCGATACCCGGGCCTTTCCGAGCCTGGCCACCAGCGGCCCCAGAACGAGGATCGACGCCCGCATCTTCCGCACGAGATCGTAGGGGGCTTCGGGTTTAATGAGGCCTTTGGCGCAGATGGTTGCCTCATGAGCGATCGGGTCCATACGGCAGTCGGCGCCGAGGTGGGTCAGTAGGTTCAAGGTGGAATGGATGTCCCGAAGATCGGGAACGTTATGGTAGGTGTTGCAGCCGTCTGTCAGGAGCGCCGACACCAGAATCGGCAGAGCCGCATTCTTGGCCCCGCTGATCTCGACCACGCCGTTCAGAGGCCTTCCCCCTTCGATGCGCATTTGATCCATGATAACCTCTCAATCGTCCATCCTATGGATGATGGACTCGCACAAAGTCGCTGTCCCCCCGATTTCTGGAAATTTGCGGGCCTGAGCAGGAAGGCGAGTACGCCTTGAGATGCTACAGCGGAAAAGGCGTACCCGCCCCCATGCGGCTCGCTGGAGACTCACTGACTGATTGCGAGCCCATCAGGGACAGCTCCAAAAAAAAGCGCTTTCCACGAGTATCCGCAGAAAGCGCCGTTGGCGGTTGTTTGCGATGATGTCAGGGCATCAATGATGACCGTGATGGCCGGCGTCCCCTTTGCCCATATCGATGATCGCCTTCACGATGCACCAAGTCATGCCGATGCCGAGGATCGTCAGGGCATACCAGAGCCCTCCCATAAACACCATGTGGGACATATCCCAAATCCACTCGAAATTAAACGGAAACATCGCGCACTCTCCTTTGCATCAGTCGATGGGATTGAGCTCCGGTTCCTGCGGGAAAATGGGCAGGTAGCGGTAGCAAATCATGATGAGAATGGCACCGTAGGCCACGGGCAAAACGGTCGTCGCCACTTCCTGCCAGCTCGGATAATAGAGCGCCCATTTGTCGAAGCTCATGACCGGAACAGCCATAGTCTGCAGGACCATGACCCAGCGGTTGATGCACACGCCGATGACGGCCAGAACGATGGCGAGATTCCGGGCTTTGGGATTCTTGCGTCCGGCAGGCGTGATGAGGATCAGGGCAGGCACTACCCCTCCGAATAGAATCTCGGCAATAAGAATCCACATCCCGTAGAAAGCGTTGTTCGAGTAGAAATCGGAGACGAGAAACCCCTTCGACGGTGCGGTCACACTGGCCCAATAGATGGTGTCGATGATCTTGGCAACGATGTAGGTGGCCATCATCCACCCGGAAATCTTGGCCAAGAGCTCGATGACGTTGTCTTTCACCAGTTTCTTGCCGCTGATGAGCTCCGTGATTTTGGTGATGAGCAGGGTGAAGCAGGGGCCGTAGGCAGCGGCCGACCAGGTGAAGAGGAAGAATGTCCACGGCCAGATGAACAGACCTTCCCGGTAGGCGAAGGGTCTTCCGAAAAGAACGCCCGAAACGCCGCCGAGCGAGCCCTGATGGAAGAAGGAGAGAAACGCTCCGGTAGCGGCGAAGACAGCCATGATCTCGTGCATGTTGTGGGCGAGATGATGGAAGAAAGAGAACTTGTTCAGCTGTCGGTTTTCGAGGATGAGCGGAATGAACTCGATGGTGAGCACCCCGAAATAGCAGGACAGACAGAAGGCCACTTCCGTCAGCATGGAGTGGACGTTGGCATGCCAGAAAATGAACCAGCTGCGGAGCGGCTGACCGACATCGATGGCCAGAATCAGCAGGGCCGAACTGTAGCAGATGAATCCGATCAGTACGGCATAGTTGATGATGTTCTTGAGCTCGTCTTTTCCGGTGAGGTATTTCAGGAACCCCGAAAAGAACGCGCCGCCCCCGAGGGCGATGACGGCCAGATCCGCCCAGATCCACAAGGCGAATCCGTAGTAGTCGTTCATGTTGGTTTGGTTGAGCCCCTTGAACCAGCAGAGCAGCATGGCATACACGCCCCAGAGGAGAACTGCCCCCACGACGGCCAGACCCAGGAGGAATTTCCCGAAGGAGCATCGCTTGACACCATTTGGAATGAGCGCGGCATCTATCATTGCATCGTCCTCATATGATCCTGTTTGCTTGAAATCCGGATGGTCACTTCTTCGGTTTTTCGTCCGGCAGGTAATTGTCTCCGGCCTTTCGGACCCACTCTTTGCTGGAGATGTAATAGACTTTGGTGTTGGTACCCAATCGTTCGAGAAGCCGGAATGCACGGGGATCCTGCTTGAACTTGTAGACGGCGTGTTCCGGATTGTTCAAGTCGCCGAAGGTGATGGCTCCTGCCGGACAGGCCTGGGTACAGGCCGTCTGGTAGTCTTCCTCGGCAATGTCTCTCTGGCCTTCGGCATATGCCCGGTCTTTGGCCGCCTGATAACGGTGGTAGCAGAAGCTGCATTTTTCAACCACACCGCGCATCCGGGGGGAAACATTCGGATTGAGGTATTTCTCCATTCCATCCGGCCATACCGGATCATACCAGTTGAAGTATCGGGCGTGGTAGGGGCAGGCAGCCATACAATAGCGGCAGCCGAAACATCGGGTGTAGATCTGGCTGACGATGCCCGTTTGACTGTCATAATCCGTAGCCGTGGCCGGACAGACGGAAACACAGGGAGAATGACCGCCGTGGCCTTCGCAGTGCTGACAGGGTCTGGGCAGATAGCAGATATCGGTTTCCGGAAAGGGTTTTCCGTTGGTCAACCGATAGACCCGCATCCAGGTGATGCTTTTCAGCTTGTCGGTTTCGTCGGGTTTGAACGGAACGTTGTTTTCCGCCATGCAGGCCACCATGCAGGAGCCACATCCCGTGCACAGGTCCAGATTGATGACCATGCCGAATTTCTTGGTCGTTTCATGCGAATGTTCGTTTTTCATCAGAACCTCATGCTATGCGTTAGGCTTTGCTCAGTTTGGCCCGGATACCCCATGCAGATTCGAACCCGGAAACCGGATCGTTCACGGACGCCATCAGCTGGTTCACATTGATCCCTTTTCCCGCCAGATACGCATCGTAGGCCTCATGGCCGAGACCTCGCGGCATGGCTACCACACCCGGCATGATGCCGTCGTCGAGATGCACCTTCACCAGGGCCTTGCCCTTGGGCGTTTCGATCTGGGCCCTGTCGCCTTCATCGAAACCGAGGGACTTGGCGGTTTTCGGATTGATTTCGATCAGGCTGTCCGTTTGTTTGAGAACCGTGTCTTCCAGAATTTTCGTCAGGAAGGGTGGATTGCCGATGTAACCGTTCGAAAGCCGCATCGTATCGTAGGCCATCAGCACGAGCGGAAAACTTCCGGCATCCCCCGGAACGCCGACAGGCTTGAAGACCGCATCCGCAGCGGTGCCCTTGGGAAGGAAGGAGAAGCGTTCGGTTGCGAACAACTCATCCCATGCGGCCGGTTTGTAGGCTTTGTCTACCCAGACCACCGATTTGCGGAGCGATTTGAACCGCTCGCCGAGGGAGGCTTCCAGGCAGGCGTTGAAATCTTTCCAGGCGAAGGCCGTCGCAACCGAATCCCCCAAACCTTTCGCGATCTGAAGAAGAACGTCTCCGACCGGCCGGGTGTTGCATTGGGGTTTGACCACCGGCTGAGAAAGGGCGATGGTGGGATAGGGGTAGCCGCTGGCGCCGACGACATCGTCCGTTCGTTCCAGATAGATCGGATTCGGGAGAATCAGATCGGACCAGGCGGCCGTATCGTCCATGAAGGAAGAAAAACTCACGATGAACGGAATCTTCGAGAGCGCCTGCCGGACCAGGGTCGTATCGTTGAGGGTGTAGAGCGGATTCGATTCGATGACAAGAAGGGCCTCCACGGGGTAATCTTTCCCTGCGGCAACGGCCTGGATGAAACGGTTCGGCAGGGAAATGCGGGCCGGTGTCTGAACGCCGTCCAGCCGGGGATATCCGAGGCCGGCCTTGGCTGTACCGTCCGGCTGAACCTCCGGCCACTCGGAAAGCTCTTCCCGGACCATCCATACCCCGCCGGGTTGATTCAGGTTGCCGACCAGGGCGTTGAGGGCATGAGTGGCGACAAAGAGATCGAGGCTTCCTGGAATCGTTCCCTGACCTCTGCCGCAGACGGCGATCGGTCGCTTGGCCTTGGCGAATTCCCGGGCCAGCATCGTGATGGTGGCTGCATCCACGCCGGTGATCTTGGCGACGGCATCCGGGGAAAAATCGGCCAGGACGATTTTGCGGAAACCGTCCATCAGACCTTCGGTGTAAGATTCGACAAAATCGGCCTTGTATAGGGATTCCTTCAGGATGACGTGGGCCATGGCAAGTGCCAGGGAAGCCTCCGTTCCCGGATTGACCGATATCCAGACGTCGGCCTTGGCAGCGGTGCGCGAAAGCCTCGGTTCGACCTGGACAAGCTTGACACCGGCCGTTTTCCAATGGGCGTTGGCTTTGAACATGCGCACCGGAGATCCCCAACCATCGAGGAGTCCGGCACCCAGACTCAGCACATATCCGGCATGTTCGAAATCGAATCCGACGCGCGCTTTGAGGCCGTTCATCAGGGAAACGGTCAGCCCATAGGCGTCTTCCTGGGTGGGGAGCCGTATCCCGTTGGGGGTCCCGTATGCTTGGGAAAACCGATCCAACAGCTGGTTCAGGGTGTTGGATGCGGCCCCGCTGATCCACGCGACGGACTGTGGGCGGCCGGCCTTGCGGATACCCGCCAGCTTATCGGTGACTTCCCGGATGGCCTGATCCCAGGAAATGGGCATCCATTGCCCCTTGCCCCGATCGCCGACGCGCTTGAGCGGTCCCTTGACACGGGTCGGACCATAGAGCAGCTGAAGACCCGAAAGCCCCAGTGCACAGATGCCTCCCTGGTTGACGGGATGGGTTTTCATCCCTTCGATTTTGACGGCCCGATCGTCGATCTTGCGGACGCTGATGCCGCATCCGCCGGGGCACAGGGTGCAGATGGAGTTTACCGTCTTTGCTTCCCCGCGCTTGGGAACGGGCGTCCAGGGCCAGTTCTGGCTCCAGATCGATATGTCGTCGGTCAGTTTCCACGGCAGTGGAGACAGGGCAATGCCGGCTCCGGCACCCACAGCTAATGATAAAAAGCATCTTCTGTCGATTTTCATGACATTTCCCCTTGAAGCCGCCATCGGAGCTGCGTTCACCCGAATCCGAACCGGGGATTCGAGCGCCCCGGATTCCGGCGATTATTTATGGCAGACGAAGCAGCCTTCTTTTTGGGTTTGAACGCTACCGAGCATGTCCTTCTTCTGCTGATGACATTCGGAGCAGTCGTCCATTTTCATGCGATCCCAGGTATGGTGCTTGATTCCGGCGATGTTGTGCCCCCAGATGTCTCGGCTGTAGCCGGTGATCCGGTTGTATTCGTAGGGCCGCAGATGCTCCGTCTCCCCCATGTCCCCGTGACAGGTGACGCATTCCATCTTGGCGAGCTTGACGTGGGCCGCATGGGAGAAAAAGACGCAGTTCGGCTGACGGGCGTAGATGAGCCACGGAACTTCGATTCCTTTTTTGACGTATTCCTCGACGAACCGTTTTTCTTCTTCGCTTTCTCCCTGAACGTCGCTGTGGCAATCAATGCATTGGGCGAGGGTGGGAGCGCCCGAGAAGGTGCCGTCTTCCCGGAAGAAGTGGCAGCTTGCACAACCGTCCGATACGAGGCCGTTGTGAAGCACATGGTTGAAATCGATGGGCTGGTTCTTCTGGGAATAGAGGAGTTTTGGAAAGATGACCCAGCCAACGATCAGGCTTGCGGCAAGCCCGATCATAAAGAAGAGAAAGACCATTCCCCCGGAACCGTGTTCTTCGGTTTCGTGCGGGGCGTCGGCAACCGCTGCATCCATGTGTTCGTGTTCGCTCATAAGGGCTCCATCCTGCTTGGGTTACACAACAAAACCGTTCGGGAAAGACGACGGACGCTTTGAATGATGCCAAGGGGGGTGTTACGGGAAAAGGAAGGAACATCGATGGAAAAGGGACTCGAATCATCCGAAGAAGATGAAAGAGTCGAAAAAAACAGGCGTATCGATGTCGGAGGATCTATGGGGCGCATGGACCTTCTTTTCGATGCTTCAAACGGACGCCATCGTTATGGTGCCATCTACCTCGAAAAACATGCCATGATGGTAAGCTATTGCCTTAAGAGGGTTTTCTTTAAAGATTCGGAGGGAATTTGTCAAGCCATAAAACGGGGCACAAACGGGAAGATAAATCGGGGGATAAAGAAAGAGGAAAGAGCAAAGAGGAAAGAGGAAAGAGGAAAGAGGGGTGGATCGGGTCGATTGAATGACGTGAGGAGGTGAAGAGGAGGCGGTAAGTCGGCGTTCCACATCGGGCCGTTTTTCCATGTCCGACTTTTACACTCTGCCCCAATCCACCGCTCTTTCCTCTTTCCTCAAACCCTCATTGCCCCATGGCCCCATAGCTATGCAAACCGGGCAGGAGATTCACGCCAAAATAGGTGAACAGGACAGCTGCAAATCCAGCCATCGACAGGTAGGCGATCCGTTTGCCCTGCCAGCCCCGCATGAAGCGCGCATGCAGCAGGGTCGCATAGATGAACCAGGTGATGAGAGACCAGGTTTCCTTGGGATCCCAACCCCAGTAGCGTCCCCAGGCCGAATTCGCCCATACCGAGCCTGTGATGATGCCGGCGGTCAGAAACAGGAACCCGAACATGATCATTTGATGATTGAGTTCATCAAGCACGCGGATATCCGGAAACCTACCGATTAGAGACTGGGCTTCTCCCGTATGTTTAGCCTTCAGGACATACATGAGGCTCAGCCCGAAGGCGACGGCAAAGGCGGCATATCCGATAAAGCAGGTGATGACATGGGCGATGAGCCAGTTGCTCTTGAGTGCGGGCAACAGCGGCTGAATCCGGTCGTTCACATTCGGGGAAAGAGAAGCATAAGCCATTGCAAGGAAGGCAAACGGCATCACGAAGGCGCCGATCGTCGGCATGGCATACCGCCATTCGATCACCAGATAGACAATGGCGATGACTGCCGAATAGAACACGAGCGATTCGTACAGATTGGACAGGGGAGCGTGACCGATCCCCATTTGATAAGACTCGACCCAACGAAGGCCGATGCCGGCTACATTGCCGATCAATCCGGCCAGAGCCACCCACCTGCCCAAGGCAGCCGGGAGCGCTTTCTTGAAAACCCACGAGGCGATATACAGGACTGCCGACGCCGCATATACGAACGTCACGATTGACAACAACAGAGAACTGTTCATGGGGCACCTTTTTATCTAAATGCTCATGGCGAAAGTTGCCATCCTCGTAAATGAAAATCCGGTTGTCATTCCGTACCGATGCTGGAAATCCGTCCCTTGGCTTACGCCGGACATCCTACGGACGACACATCCAGCACGTTTCGAAGCCGTCGATCGTGACGGCTTCGAAAAAGGCGTGTCTCCTCCCATGCGACTCGGATGAGACTTATAGGACGGCGAGTCGCTTGCTCAAGCGCTCGAGCCATCGTTCCATACCGAGTCGGTTTCGATTGGCGATGCCGTAGAACTCCACTCGGGTGTTTCCGTCCGAGCCATGGATTTCAGCATACACCTGTCTGTGGGATCGAAAAAACGTAATGTAACAACCTGCAATCATCAGCAGAAACCCCGTATACACCACCCAGACACCGGGATCGTAGGTAACCTGAAGCCCCGTGGCGTACCGGGTCTCGGCTTCGCCCACCGAAACGGCGACAATGCCTTTTCGCATCTTGTCGAAACTGGGGAACTGGGTGGGTATGGCGATTTCGATCGCTCCTCCTTCCGGGGGGGTGTGGACGGCCAGGAACGTTTCCCCGAGGTCATGCCCCTTGAACCGATAGGAAGGCATAAATTCTTTCAGGGTGAAGGTGCCGAGATTTTCCGGAAGGGTGATGGTCTGCCCTACATCGACCGCCTGCCGATAGACCATGCCCGAATCCCGGCTCGTGAATTCAAATACGGCCTTGTTCTTGGAAGGCACCGTTCCGTAGGAAGCCTGATAGATCGTCACCCCCCTGTAGGTGAGTGGATCGTTCACGAGAATATCCCGGGTCATTACTGGCTGACCTTTTTCAAGAATTGTCAGGGTCGAGCGATATTCGCTGGGCATGCCGTTTTCGTAGAAACGGATTTGAAAGTCATCGCAGCGAATGGCGAAATCAAGTGCATGTCGTGCGTTTCCGGTGCCCAGTTGAATTGTATCGGCGCTCTCTCCTTCGGGAATGGTGACGGATCCATCAAATCCCCACATCGAACCCATCAGCCCCCCGATCAGAAGGAGAACGACGCTGAGGTGGACGACATAGACGCCCAGGCGGGACTTTCGACCCGTTTCCCAGTAAACGCCCGGTTTCCCGCTATCGGAAGCCGTATGGAGGCGTGCCTGTTTTCCCAGGTGCTGCATCAGGGTTTCCCGAACCTGATCCGGTGTTGCTGGAAGTGTCTGCGAGACCGCTATCCCGCTTTTCCGGAATCGCTCCGGCTGAATCTTTACTTGAGCGGGGAAAAGGATGGTCCAGGTGGCCCGCAGCCGTTCGATGGAGCAGACCACGATGTTGATCGCCAGAAGGATCAGCATCGTCTGAAACCACCACGAATGGTACATGTCGAAAAAATCGAAAACCGAGAATATCCTAAACCAGAATTCGCCATACTGCATGAAGTACCTGGCGGGTGCGGCATTCTGCGGAATGACGGTTCCGATGACGGATGTGACGGCAAGACTGAGCAACAAGACAATCGTCAGACGAACGGATGAAAAGAACGAAACGATTTCGTTCCAAATCCCGTTGGATGTACGGATATCAGCCATTCAAAAAGACCTTTCTGCCGGCCCGATGTTCCCTGTTTTCACAGGGGATGGACCTCTATGAAAACTCATTTCGGACGGATCTCGCATACCGCCCGTTGCTGCGGATCCAGATACCGCCGTGCAAGATCGTTGATTTCACGAACCTGAATCCCGGTATATCCTTTTTCGATGGTTCTGGCCCAGGTAAGCTGTTCGGGTCTTCTGCCAAGTCCTCCGAGAACCGACTGAAGCCAGTAGTCATTCGTTTTCAGCATTTCTCGAATGCTTGTCCGAATGGGATTGACGGCCCGCTCCAATTCGGATTTCGTGACAGGCCGGTTACGGAATCCGGCGGCTAAGGATGCGATTTCGGTCTCGATCCGTCCGATGTCTTCAGGATTCGTGTGAACGACCGCCTGGATATAGCCAAACCCCGGATAGGCCTTGGATGGCAGGTGAAAGGCACTCGGGGAATAGGCGGCTCCAAGGGCTTCGCGAATCCGCTCCCGCATCCTGTCGGAAAAAATTTCCGAAAGAACGTTCAGTTTGCGTGTGAGATCGATGTTCCAGAAATCCGATGTCGGAAATCCGACAAGAACGAGTCCTTTGGGAATGGTCGTATCCACCTCGAACCGCACTGTCTTTCCCTTCGGGAATTGGGGAAGCGTCGAACCGGAAACAGGGCCTTCAGGCATCCGCTTTCGTTCGGGAAGCGAGCCAAGATATCGGGCTGCCAGCCGGTGAACCACCTCACCGTCGAAATCTCCGACAAGGGTGACATCGAGGATGCCGGAGCGGAACCACGGTTCAAGCCACTGCCGAGCATCCTCAACCGTAAACCGGGCGAAGGTGTCCGCATCGATCCATCCGAATTTCGGATTTCCCCCGGCAAAAAACCGCCTTGCCTCGATGGCCGCCTTGCCGTCGATCGATCGTTCGTATTCGGCCATGCGCTGCCGGTATCGCTGGATAACGAGATCGGCGGCCTGTTTCCGAAAGCCGGGGTCCATCAACCGGGCATGAAGCAGTTGAAAGAGAAGGGGCAGCTCTTCCGGAATTGTCTCTCCGCTGAAAACGAAGCGATCCTCCAAAATGGTGAACTGCAAACTGGTCGTTCGTCCTGCGAGCGCCCGATCGAGATCGTTGCGGCTGAGGGTACCAGTGCCGCTTTCCCGGACGAGGTCGGATGCGAACAAGGAAAGGCCGGGTTTTTCTGGAGGCTCACCCGCGCTTCCCGGGCCGAAGGTCACTTGGAGCAAAATTTGTTTGTCGCGGAAGGCGGTTCGTTTGAGAGCCAGCCGAACTCCGTTTTCGTAATGAATCCGGTTGATCCCCAAATCCGGAACTTCATCGTGCCAGGCAATGACGGCTGTATCCAGGGGTTCCGGCAGGTAGGGAAAAACGACAGCGGCCTGTCCCATGGGGGTTACCGCGGGTTTGGCGAGGCTTTCTGCGACAACCTGACGGATGGAGGTTTCGGGGTTTTCCGGAAGCAGGGCGTTTCCCGTGACTTCGATCAGGCGACCAGCCCCCTGCCAGGTCTTTCGAAGGGCCTCGTGAAGGTCGGCAGGCTTTAGTCCGGCGATGTAGGGCGACAGGATCGAGAGGCGATCCTTGGGGGAGAGGGTCACCCGATGCTCGGCAAGATCCCTCAGAATCCGACGGGCGATAGCATCGCTTTTCCGTGTGTCGGCTTGTTCCGAGGCCTTCTTGAGCTCCGCCAGCATGTCGGCTTTCACCCGTTCGACCTCTGTCGAATCGAATCCGTTTTCGATGGCTCCACGGATCTGTCTTTCGATGATTTCCAGGCTATCTCGCCATTTTACCGGATCCCCGTCCGCCGAAATCTGGCTGTAGTGGATATCCTTCAGAAAAAGTCCCTGGGAGATGGACGCCGTCGTAAACGGCGTGTCAAGCGCATCTCGGAGGGCATCCAGGCGGTTTTGAACCACCTGGGTGGCCAATGCGGCCAGCATTCGCTCCTGCAGTGCGCTCCTGCTATCCGCAACCGGTTCGATCTGCCGTAGGGTGCCGATGGAAACGGAGGTGTTTCCCGATTCCGGTTCATGGTGATAAAACACCCGAATATCGGGTGGATTGGTCACCCGCCCCACATCGGGGGGAGAAACGGCGGGCCGCTTCGCTTTCATGTCTCCGAAACGGCTTCGGATGGATGCTTCGGCCTCGGCGATGTCGAAATCGCCGACCATCACGATCGTCATGAGCTCCGGCCGATACCAGGTTTCGTAGAAAGCCCGCATGGAAGAAGCGTCGACAGCCCGAAGGTCTTCTTCCGTACCGATCGGAAGCCGCTTCGATAGCAGGTGATCCGGAAATTCGAAGGCAAGCGATTGAACGAACGTCCGGTAGGATGCCGAATCCCGGGTTCGCATTTCGGCAAGAACGACGTTTCGCTCCCGGGCGATTTCCTCGGGAAGCAGACTGGCGCCGTCGGCGAAATCCCGAAACACCATCAGCGCCTCGTCGAGACTGGCGCGGGAACCGTTCGGCAGGTTCAGATCGTATACCGTTTCATCGAAGCCTGTATGCGCGTTGGCATCGGGACCGAAATCCATTCCCAATTTCTGAAAATAATGAACGATTTCCCCAGGTCGAAAATGGGTCGATCCACAGAACACCATGTGTTCCAGAAAATGGGCGAGCCCCCGTTCCCCATCCCGTTCGTTCAGGGAACCAACATGAACGTATAGATGCATGTTGACGCGGTCTTTCGGGGTGCTGTTCCGTTGAAGAACATACCGAAGACCATTGTCGAGTCGTCCGAAACGAAGGGCCGGGTCCGGCGTGAGATCGGAGGATTCGTGGGGCCAAGGGATCGAATTGGCATCCGCCCGCGTCGGACCTGCAAGGATCAGAAGGGCCAGAAATGCCAGGAGAGGGGGAAGGGTTCGACGGAAAAGCATGGCTTTTTATTAGTTGTGAGTAACGAGTAGAGAGTCGTGAGTCGTGAGTGATCGGAAACCGGAAGAAAGCCGGATCGGGGCCACTGACTATGAACGTTTCAACCCGGGGGAATGTCACCTCGTCATTCCAGGCCGATGTAGGAGGTCAGAACCTCGGCTTGCGTTCGCGACCTCGTAGCAGCGACCCGGAGCGGGTCGCCCCTGCAGGCTGTTGCACTTTCGCACTACACATAAAGTCCAAAAGTCTCATCCGAGTCGCATGGGAGGAGATACGCCTTTTTCGCTGCGCAAGCAAAATGCACCCGCTCTCCTGCGGGTTAAACAAGAGCATCTGACTTTTTGCAGCCCATCAACCATTAACCATTGGCCAGCCCGGTAGCGAGCTCCTTATACATGCTGTTGGGATATTTCTGAACCAGGGTCTGCAGATACTGCTTGCTTTTGGGCTCATCCTGCCGTTGCCGATAAATGGCGGACAGTTGAATGAGAGCGTCTTCCACAATCACAGGGGTTGCTTCCGCAGCCGACGCAACCGATTCGAACAAGGAAAGCGCCCGGTCGGTGTCCGCCTTTTTCAGATAGAGATGACCCAGTGCAGAGCGTGCCAAAGAAGCCAGGATCGGATCGCCCTGAAACACATCGACCGCTTTTCCGTAGACGTCGATGGCTTTGTCGATCTGACCGGCTTCCGCGCAGAATTTCGCCCAGGTCAACAAGCCGATCTTTCCGGCCGTTCTACGGGAGGCATCCGACAGAAACGCATCGAACTCTTTTTGCATCGATTCGTAGGCCTTGGCTGCGCCATCGGTTTTCTGAAGCTTTTCATAACGGGCCGTCAGGCCGTGCAATTTTGTGAAGGCATCCTTCTCCCAGGATCGATGGAGCATTTGATAGCCGGAGAACAAGATACCGATGCCCAGAACGACGGCGACCCCGATCAGGGCTTGCGAACGATAGGCGGCGATCCACTGCAACAGCCTTGCGGAAAAGGTGAGGAATTCATCCGGTTCTTTCAGCAATTGTTTTCGAGAGATTTTCTGAGCCATTCATCACTCCTGTATGGTGGACGATGTCCAACGATACCATGTAAGATGACGTAGTACATGAGACAAGACGGACTCGCAAAAAGTCGCTGTGTCTCCTCCCATTCGAATCGGTTGAGACTTTTGGACTTGTTGCGAGCCCATCAACCCAAATGCGGGCTTTCTCGGCCTGTCCATTCCGGCGTCTTCAGGTCTTCTCCAGTTGTTGCGCCAACTCTCTGATGCGCTTCCAACCGTCCTCCGAAATCTTGGCGCCCATGACCTGGCAGACCTCGTACCCGCACAGGGAAGCCAATTTTCCGGCGCTTTCGAGAGAATATCCGCGGCTGAGGCCGTAGAGGAAACCGGCGGCCCACAAATCACCGGCCCCGGTGGTATCGACGGCGTCTCCGTTTCCGACAGCCGGGATGTGCATCACATCACCGTTGGCTGCGATGTAGCTGCCGCGTTTTCCGACCTTGAGAACGGCGATCGGCGCGGCATCCGCCAGAGCCTGTATCTGTTCCCGATCGGCTCGGGCGCCCGTAAAGGCTGCGGCTTCGTCTTCGTTGGCAATCAGAATGTCCACGCCGTTTCGAACGAGCGTGTCGAGTTTGCCCCGGTGCGCTTCGATCACGGTATAACTGGCCAAATCCAGGCAGATGCGTGCCCCTGCCCGCTTGGCGAGCGCCTGGATGTGGTGGATCAGATCCCCCTGATGGCACAGATATCCTTCGACGTGGGCAAAGGCGGCATTGTCAAGGCATTGCGGCCGGATGTCTTCCGGGGTGATTTCGGCGGATGCGCCCAAATAGGTCAACATGGAGCGCTGCGCATCCGGCGTGACGATCGATACCACCCGTCCGGTCTTCGTACAGCATTTCTCGAGCCGGGCCTCGACCCCGTCCCGGCTCAGATGGTCTTCGAACAGGCAGCCCATTTCACCCGGCCCGCATTTACCGACAAACCGTGCCTTTCCGCCGAGTTTTGCGATGCCGATCATCGTGTTGCATGCTGAGCCGCCGGGAACGACGGCAGGCTGTGCCTCCGTCTGTTGCAAAACGGCATGCAGGTCCTTTTCGTCGGCAAGGACCATCCCGCCTTTCTGGATCCCGGTCTTTTCGATGAAGGCATCCGTTTCCGAAATAAGAATGTCCACCAATGCGGAACCGAATCCGACTACAACCGGTTCTGTCATCCCATCACCTCAATTTCTATCACCTTAACTCTCCACTCCCCACTCTCTACTCACTCATCTCTACTCTCTACTCTTCACCACACCAGCCCGTCAAAGATCCATCCCTTTTTCCCGGAACCGGTTTCAATATAGAGCCATTTCCCATCTTTTCGATTCACTTTGAGGGGGATCCCGCTTTCCAGATGGAACAGGACTTGGGCATCCATCGAGGGATTGGCGCGAACATTGCAATTCTCCTTGATCGTGATGACCGTGGGCGCCGGTCCTACCACGGACTGGTGAATCCACCCCTGATCGCCTTCATAGTCACGGAATTGAATCCACTCTCCCTGTTTCTTCAGGATCTGGAGGGGATAAAAGATATCGGCCTTCCAGAGAATCCGCGATTCGAGGGAGGGAGCGGAACGGACATTGGCTTCCCGAACGGTTACCGAAACCCGATCCGGAGCAGCGCCTGCCGCCACTCCCTGCAGCACCAACATCCCGATCGCAAGCCCCAACACCGAAATCCGAAACACCATGCTTTCCTTTCCGTTTGCATCCCTGTCTACAAGACTTCAGAAGCTCAGCCACCTCCCGGTCTGATAGACCAGAAATGCGATGATCCAAGCCATCATAGAACTATAGACCATACTGAAGATCATCCAGCGGACGGAGCCTGTCTCTCTGCGAATGGCGGCCACCGTTGCCAGGCAGGGAACATAAATCAGCACAAATACCATGAAGGAGAGGGCGGAAAGCTTCGACATCCCCGAGGCGGCAAGGGTTCGAGACAGGGCTTCCGCATTCGTATCATCTTCGTAAGCATAGAGAATTCCCAGGGTGCTGACAACAATTTCTTTGGCGACAAACCCGCTCATCAGGGCCACACTGCCCCTCCAGTCGATGCCGATCGGCAGGAAAACAGGTTCGATCCACTTGCCGATCCGTCCCATGTAACTTTGTTCGGTCTGAAGCAGCTTTCGCTGTGCTTCGGAGCGTTCGTCCATGTCCCGATCCGCTTCCGTACTCTTCGATAATGTCGTTGCCTTTTGTTGTGCAGCAGCAGTGGAGTCGATCGCGGGTTGGGGCAATCTGGGGAAGGCGGACAGGGCCCAGACGATGATCGATCCGATCAGGATGACATTTCCCATTTTTTTGAGGAACATCTTGCTTCGTTCCCACATGTGGATCAGCACGCTTTTCATCATCGGCACCCGGTACGGCGGAAGCTCCATCACGAAAGGTGCATCCTGTCCCCGCAGCAGGGTCGTCCGAAGAAGCCTTCCCGTCAGAATGGACAGCAGAATGCCGACCAGGTAAATGCCGAAAATGACCGTTCCGGCCCTGTCCGCAAAGAAAGCTCCTGCAATGACGATATAGATGGGCAGGCGGGCCGAACAGGACATGAACGGGGTGATCAGAATCGTCAGAATCCGATCCTTTTCGCTCTCGAGGGTTCGGGCGGCCATGATGGCGGGCACGTTGCAGCCGAATCCCATCAGCATGGGGATGAAGGACTTGCCGTGAAGCCCGACCATATGCATGATCTTGTCCATCAGAAAGGCTGCACGGGCCATGTACCCCGTATCCTCGAAAAGGGAAATGCACAGAAACAGGATGAGAATGTTCGGCAGAAACACGACCACGCTGCCGACACCGCTGATGATCCCGCTGACCACCAGATCCTTGAACCATCCGTCTGCAAGCTGCCGTTCGAAGAGGGTTTTCAGGATGTCCACACCGGCCTCGATCCAGCCCTTGGGGATTTCGCCTACACTGTAGGTGAGCTCGAACATGGCCCAGATCAGAAAAATAAAGATGGGAAAACCCAGGAAGCGGTTGGTGAGTACCCGGTCGATGTTCCGGGAAATGTCCACCCGCTTTCTCGTGGAAACCGAGACCACTTCCTTGACGATTCCGGCGATGAAGCCGTAGCGCTCGTCGGTCATGACGATTTCCGGATCGTCGTCGTACCGGTCTTCGATGTAGGTCCTTTCATTGTTTACGAGCGATTTGAGGGTGTTGCGAAGCTCCGCGCCACCCAGCGAAGCGAAGACCTTTTCCCGGACCACGGCATCGTTTTCCAGCAGCTTGACAGCCGTCCATCGAGGGGCATAGGGAATGCGCCCTTCCCCGTTTTCGATCAGCCAGCGCTGCACCCGTTCGATGGCGGATTCGATATCCGGGCTGTAACGGACCCGTCTGCCCTTGGGTTCCCGAAAGGGATGTCGCGCCAGATCGACGGCCCGCTCCAGCAACTCCTCCACACCTTCGCCCCGGTTCCCGACTGTGAAAACGACAGGCACATCGAGCAGTTCCGAGAGCTTTTCGGCATCGATCTTCATTCCCCTGGCCTGGGCCATGTCGGCCATGTTCAGGGCGAAGAGGACCCGGCAGTCGATTTCCCGAAGCTGGGTGGCCAGGTAGAGGCTGCGTTCGAGATTCGATGCATCGATGATGTCGATGACGACATCCGGATGTTCTTCCAGAACGAAATTGCGGGCGACGATTTCTTCGATGGAAAAAGGGGTGAGGCTGTAGGTTCCCGGCAAGTCCACGATGCGCAGCTCGATGCCCTGTCGCTGAATGCGGCCTTCCTTCTTTTCGACGGTCACCCCGGGCCAGTTGCCCACCTTCTGATGGGCCCCGGTCATGTTGTTGAACATGGTGGTCTTGCCGGAATTGGGGTTTCCGGCAAGTGCGATGGTGATGACGGATGGGTTCATGAAGCCCTTTCAGCATTCAGCGGCTCGACGGTGATGTTGGCCGCTTCCTCCACCCGAAGCGACAGGTGGTATCCCTTGACGACGATTTCAATGGGATCGCGAAGTGGGGCATATTTTTCGACATGGATTTCAGCTCCTTTCACAATCCCCATTTCGAAGATTCTTCTGCGGAAAGCACCGCTGCCGCCGATCCGGAGTACACGGGCATTCTGCCCCTCTCGAAGCAGGCTCATTTTCAATTCTTCAGTCATGATGATCTCGCAAAAAGTCAAACCGTTCATATCGGCTTCACCAGAATCTTCTGGGCAAGTCCCCTGCCGATCGCATATCGGGTGTTGCCGACGGCGAGGGCCATCTGTCCTTTGTTGATATTGGAAATGACTTCGATGACATCGCCGATCTTCAGCCCCATGGTTCGAAGGCGCAGCCTGGCTCCGGGACCTCCGACCACGTCCGTGATCGTCAGCTTTTCGCCCGGTTTGGCGAAGGCCAGAATGCGGCCTTCCGTTCGGTCTTTTCGACATTTCGGACAGATCCCGTAAAGCTCCATCCGGTGATGAAGCGGCTCGAATCCGTAGGCATCGGCGATCTGTCTCTGGAGGGCTTCGATCTGGTCATTTTCGAATTCCACGATCGCGCCACATCCGGTGCAAATCAGATGGTCGTGATGTTCGCCGATGTGCATGTGCTCGTAGCGCACATGGCTGTTGTTGAAACGGTTCTTTCGGGCAAACCCCAGCCGATACAGCAGCCGAAGCGTATCCTGGACGAATTCCGGAGAATAGGTCTTTCCCTGCTCTTCCAGTAAATGCACCATGTCCTGACAGGTAACATGGTGTTCGGTTTGCAGAAAGGTTTCGAGAATATCCAGCCGGTCCTCGCGGCGGTCGATGTCTTCCTGCTCGAGAAGCGCCCGGCACTGATCTCTTTCGAGCGTATGCAGTTGTTTGGTCATTTATCGAGGCCCCGGAATGTCGTAAGTGGTGCAGGAACCGCTCGAACACGAACGGGTGGTCGAGGAGGCCGTGCTCGGCCCTGCTCCGCCGCCTCCGGTCACGACAAAATTGGTTTTGCTCACCACCCGCTCGAGTTCGGTCGAAGCGCATTTTTCGCATTTGAGCTCGACCATGTCGTCCGAAGATCGGGTGAGGAATTCGAAGCAATGGTTGCACTGCATGCAGCGGAATTCATAGATCGGCATCGTTGGTTCTCCTTGAAGATTCGACGGAAGCATCCATCGGAAACGTCACCCGGAATCGGGCGCCGCCCAGCAGGGGGCTCGTTTCTACCTGGATATGGGCACCGTGTCGTGCCGCGATTTCATGGCAGATGTACAGCCCCAAACCTGTTCCCTGGCCGGGCGGTTTTGTCGTAAAAAACGGTTTGAACATATCGTTGCGGATATCCGGGTGCACCCCGGGCCCATTGTCGTCACAGTCGAAAATAATCCGTCTGCCTTCAAAGTCAACCGAAACATCCAGTCGAATAACCCCGTTGGCGGGGTCAACGGCCTGGATGGCATTGTCGAGGACATTGAGCACAAGTCGACCGATATCACCGAAGCTTCCCGGAAATTCGGGGATATCCTCCGACTGTACGACATCGATGCGGATACGGGTATGCTTGATCCGGTTGTGAAGGACTTTCAGGGCATCCTGTACGATATCCGGCAGGCGGATCGGCTCCTTCCGGTCTTCGGTCTGTCGGCTCAGACCCAGAAGGCTTCGGACGATGTCCCGTGCCTTGGTCAACTGTTTGCGGATGAAGGAGAGGTCTTCGAGGATGTCGGCGTCGATGTCGGCGCGTTCGTTCAGCTCCTCCAGAACCGACTGGACGAGACTGTCTGCCGAAGCGAGCGGATTGTTGAGTTCATGGGCGGTTCCGGCCACGAGGGTACCGATCG
Source organism: uncultured Desulfatirhabdium sp. (assembly GCA_964549995.1). GTDB lineage: Bacteria > Desulfobacterota > Desulfobacteria > Desulfobacterales > Desulfatirhabdiaceae > Desulfatirhabdium. The sequence continues at coordinate 25,845 of CAZJXF010000015.1, forward strand.
AAGCGAGGCTTTCGGAGCGGATCATCTGCTCTTGCATCCTACGGGTGTTCTCCAGGGCTTCCTGCAGGGATCGGGTTCGCTCCGCCACCTGGTTCTCCAGCTCTTGGTTGAGGGCGAGCAATTGCTCCATGGTAGTCGCATTCTCGAGGGCCAGTGCACTCTGGCCGGCCAGGATATCGAGAAGGCGGGTGTCTTCGGACGTGAAGGGTTCACCGGAAATCTTGTCGGATACGATGAGCACCCCATGGAGATGCTGCTGACACACCAAAGGAACGATGAGCGATGCCCCGAGCGCTTCCATGTCCGCAAGAAGCATTTTCGAAAGACCTTCTTCCAATCGTGTCTGGACCATTTCGATCGAGATGGTTTTTCTCTGGGTGAGGAGAGCCTCTCGTATGGCGGTATCCGGACGATAGGTTTCCGGGAAGGCGATTTCGGACGATGAACTACGAAAAAGCGCCAGCTTCAACACATCCGGTATTCCGTCGTCAATCGTTTCCCGTGTCCCGCCCTCGCCCCTGTAACAAGCGCATGCCGTGAGCTTCATGGACGTATGGACGGTATCCACCAGTCGCTCGACGATCCGATGCGATTCCTGCAGGGTGACGATGTCCCGGGAAAGCGCTCGAATGACGGCTGGATAGCGTCGGGCATCCCTTCCGATCCAACCGTCGATCCTTTCCTGAAGCCGGTTTTGGAGAGGGCCGATCGATATGCCGACCAGCAGGAAAAACACGAAGGTGAACAGGAGCGTCGAGAGGTCGTTCGACACCGGAAAGACGAGGTGCATGCTCCACAGAGCGGTGGCGTAAACGGCACTGAGAACGAGTCCTGTCAGGCCGTAGAGAAGCCCCCTTCGTACGAGCAGGTTCATGCCGAGAAGATCGTACCGGAACAGACCGAAGGCGAAAACCCCCAGAGGAATGAAGGCGAAGTTGCCGGGCGGATAGATCGAAAAACCCAGGATCGGCAGGATGTTCAACCCGATGAGCAGGCCCAGCGCACCGAAACCGATGCCCATGTAGATGAGTTTGATGCGGTAGACGGAGCGCCGTTCGTTGCGGATCGCCTGAAGGAGCATCGAGAACACGATGGTGATGGAGCAGGCGGCCAGAAGTCCGACCAGCCAGTAGAGATCGCCTCCGATGGCCCAGTGTCCAAAATGATGATGCCGCATCCCCCGGATGAGCCAATCCGTCGGTGCGCTCATCATCAGCAGAACGGATGCACCGTAGACGATCCGGATGACATTCCGGTATCGGTCGATGCCGAGATAGGCCGAAAAGAACTGCAGATAGAGCGGGATGAGATAGAGGATGAAAATGTGGTCGATGCGACTGACCCATAGGGCGACCGTTTCGGAGGATACGCTGAAAATGATCAACACGTCGATATACAGAAAACAGCCGAGAATACAGATGCCGACGAAGAGATTGCGGGCGGGGAAGGCGACACGAAAACGGGCCGCAAAACCGGCAAGCCATCCAAAACCGATGAGACTGAGCAGTGGAGGGATGCAATAGACGACGGTCATGCCGTTTGCAGGAGTTCTCTGGCGTGGGCCAGGGTCGTTTCGGTCATGTGCTCTCCGCCCAGCATTCGGGCCAGTTCGAAGACCCGCTGTTCGGCATCGAGTGGGGAGATGGTGGTGAGGGTCCGGTTGTCGGCCACGATTTTGGAGATATGAAAGTGGCGGTCTGCAAAGCGTGCAATCTGCGGCAAGTGGGTGATGCAGATGAGCTGGTGTCTTCTCGATAGCTCGTGGAGTTTCCGGCCGACGACATCGGCCGTCCGGCCGCCGATACCGGCGTCCACCTCGTCGAAGACGATGGTCGACACGGCATCCGCCTGGGCCATGATGGCATGAATGGCCAGAACCACCCGGGAGAGTTCTCCTCCGGAGGCGATCCGGGCGAGAGGTTTCAAGTCCTCACCGGGATTCGTAGAGATCCAGAAAGACACCCGGTCCCAGCCCGTCTCCCGGAGCCGTCGACCATCGACCACGAAGATGTCCCCATCATCCGGAGCCGAAACGATGGGTTCCACCCGGGCTTCGAAGCGGGACGTACCCATGCGAAGCTCGGAAAGCTCCTGCATCATGCGTTCGGTGAGCTTTGCCGCGCCCTGTGAGCGGCCCAAGGAAAGGTTTCGGGAAAGGGCGATCAGTCGTTGCTTGCGTTCGGCGATGTCGGCTTCGATCCGCCTGCGGTTGCTGTCGATGTCTTCCAGAGCGGCAAGTTCGTTCTGAACTTCCTCGAGGCGCTGCTGAACCGCATCGAGAGAGCCACCGTATTTGCGCTTGAGTCGATTCAGGGTATCGAGTCGTTTTTCGACGGCTTCCAGACGACCTTCGTCCATGTCGAACCCGCCCAGACGCAAGCGTACATCAGCCGAAATGTCTTCGACCAGAATGCGGGCCTCTTCGATCCGTCGAGCGATGGCGGCACATTCCGGATCGATGCGCCCGGCCTTGTCGAAGGTTTTGGACAAGGCGACCAAACGTTCCAGAATCGATCCTTCCCGGCTATAGAGCTCCTGCATGCCTTCCTGCAGACTCTGCAGCAGAAACTCCCGATGCTTCAGCACCGAACGCTCGCTTTCGAGAAGCCGATCCTCGTCGGGCTGAATCCGGGCCTCGAGAATCTCGTTTCGCTCCGCCTCGAGGATTTCCGAAAGGGCAGCCTGGCGTCGTTGAAGATCGAGAACTGCATCCCGCTCCCGCAACAGCGGCAGAAGGGCATGATACAACCGGGAGGCTTCCTGTCGATCCCCGTCGAGTCCACAGAATGCGTCGAGCAGCACGAGATGGTGGTCTTCCCGGAGCAGTCGCTGATGGGCATGCTGCCCCGAAATGCCGGCCAGATGTCCGGTGACCGCCTGCAGCATCTGGCTCGTGACGGTTCTACCGTTCAGGGTGATTTTGTGGCGGTTGGTTTCGGAAACCACCCGTCGAACGATCAATCCGTCGGAAGGATCGATGTCGTTTTCACGCAGGATATCGGCTGCGGGACAGGATTCGGGGATATCGAAAAAGGCTTCCAGTTCGGCGGCGCTGCAGCCGGTACGTACCATGGCGGCGTCCGCCCGGGCACCCAGGAGCAGGTTGACGGCCTGAACCACGATGGATTTTCCGGCGCCGGTTTCACCGGTCAGTACGGTGAGCCCATCATCGAATTCGATGTGGACATCGTCGATGATGGCGAAATTCTTGATGGAGAGTTCACGAAGCATTGTAACAGAAAAGGGAAGAAGGGTTCACCATCCGGAGTCATCGAATGGAGCGACAGGTCCATCACGATGTCGGAACGACCAGAACCGGAATTTGCAGGGTTTCGATAAGCCGCTTGGGCACACTGCCGAGCCAACGTTCCTGCCATCCGACCCTGCGGGACATGCCCAAAACGACCATCGAAGCCTGAAATTCCAGGGCGGCCTTTCGGATTTCCTCGCTGGGCTCACCAATATAGACATGGGGTTTGGCTTCGATGCCGGAGCGGGAGAGGCGCTCGCAGATGTCATCGAGTTTCTTTCGGGTGGTTTTCCGGGTTTCCTGAACGGCCATCGCCGATTCGGCCTTGAGGGAGCGCTCGGATGCCGCATGAACCACATGAACCGTTTCGATGACCTTGCCGATGGATTCGATCAGCTCGACCGCCCGATTCGAAGCCGGGCTCCAGGCGGTAGCCAGAAGCGGCCTATGAAATGGACACGCGACAGGGGTGTCCTTTCCTTCTTTGAGCATCAGTACCGGTGTTTTCGTCCGATAGGCGATTTCACTGATGTCCACGCCTTCGGTGACCTCCTGAACCTTGCTCTTCTTGCGATATCCCATGACGATGAGGTCGGCCTCCTCGTTTTTGGCGGCCTTCACCACCTGCTGGACCATCGGCCCGACCACGATGTAGACGCCGACCTCGAGCCCCTGCTCAAAGAGTTGTTCCGCCCAGTCGATGAAGCGTACGTTGGCCCGCTCCCGCAGGCGGACGGCCTCGTCCTTTCGGTAGCCGATCCCTCTTCTCAGGGCGATCTTTTCGGGTTCGATCACGTTCAGAAAGACCACATGATCGAGTGACGCCCTGCGCAATTCGAGAATGGGCAGCAGATCGTCGAACTGGATATCCTCGAACCGGGTGACGAACAACATTTTTTGGATTTTCATCGGATTCGCTCCTCGTTAGGAGAAGTCGGGGGTTGAACGTCAGAAGAAAAGCGGTTGATCACCATCAAGGTTGACGGCTTCGCAAAAAGGCCGGATGCTGTGTCGTGCTGCATCCTTCGTCGTTGCGGCGTACGTCTAAGTACGCCTCACTCCTCAGGATTTGCACTCCTTGCCTGCGGCCTTTTTGCGAAGCCGTCCATAGGAGTGACCTTTTGCGAGTCCATCATGCTTATCATTTACTGCCCACTGCCCACTGCCCACTGCCGACTGTCCACTACTTTCCCGCCAACACCTTCCGAAGCGCCTCGGCCAGCATGTCGGGCGAAACAGGTTTTTCCAGGTAGATTTCCGGTTCCGGGACCTGCCGGCCGTCGTTTCCCGACAGGATGTCCTGGGATTTCAGAAAGGATTTCCGGGCGATTCCGGAGAGCACCACTACCGGAATGTCCTTCAGGGTATCGTCGAGCTTGAGGGCTCGATACATCTTGATGCCGCTTTGCCGAGGCATCAGAATATCCAGAACGATGGCATCGGGCTTTTCCGACCTGGCTAAGGCCAGCCCCTGTTCGCCGTTTTCCGCAGTCACCGGCTCAAAACCGTTTTCCTCGACCACCGTCTGGTTCAGAACCAGGATATCCGGATCGTCATCCACCAACAACACTTTCTTGGCCATGGTTCTCCCCTTCGTGTTCATATGGGTGTGTCTCCCGCACGGGTAACCATACGTGAAACGTCGTTCCTTCGTTCAAGCGGGACGTCACGTCGATGCCGCCGCCATGCTCCTCGACGAGTTTGCGGGTGACCAGAAGCCCCAACCCCGTGCCCTGAGCTCCTTTCGTACTGAAAAACGACACGAACAGTTTCGAAGCGGTTTCTTCATCCATGCCGCATCCGTTGTCCGTAACCCACAGATCGATCCGCTCTCGTTCCCGAAGGGTCAGGCGAACCGTTACCCGAAAGGATTTGAGTCGGTTTTCGTCGAAGAAACAGGCATCGATCGCATTGGAGACAAGGTTCATCGTCACCCGGTAGAGGGTCTGCGGGTCGATGGTAACCGTTTGCACCTCTTCCTCGAGTTGGAGATCCAGGGTGACCCGGCATTTTTCGGCCACCGGAAGCAGTAAATCGCATACTTCTTTTACGATTCCTGCTGGCTCACAGGGCTTCCATTCCGGCTCCCGCTTTTTGGAATAGGTCAGTAAATCCTTCAGCAGGTCCGCCGTGCGGTGCACCGTCCGCTGAATGAGGCGCCAACCGTTCGTGAGCTTTTCGTAATCCTTGCGTTTGATGGCGGCATCCAGAATGTAGCTGCCGCCCTCGAGGCCGTGCAGGATGTTCTTGATGCAGTGCGCAAGACCGGCCACGGTCTGTCCGATCGTTGCCAGACGCTCCTTTTCGACCAGGGCCTGCTGCAGCCTTCGGATTTCCCTCAGGTCATGGAAAAACCCGACGAATCCGATGGGGACTTCGCCGTCGAAGAGGCAGGATCCGGAAAAATCGACGGGGATCCGCTCCCCGCTTTCAGCGGTTACCGTCAGTTCCTGACTTTCGAGATGGCACACGTTCGATGCGGCCGCTTGCTCGATGAGGGATCGCACTTCGCTTTCGAGGGTGTCGACCGTTGTACCCAGAACCTGTTTGACCGATTTCCCGAAAATACGTTCTGCAGCCGGGTTGTAAACGGCGATCGCGCCATCGGCATCGATACCGACGATACCATCCCAGGAGCTGTTGATCAATTCCTGTAGAAAGACGGTTTGTCGTCGCAAGGCGCGGGTGGCTTCCTCGACTCTTTCTTCGAGATGGTGGGTGTAGTCTCGAATCTGCTGCTGGATGGCGAGTTTTTCCCCGGCCCGTTTCAAGGCGACACTGAGGGCTTCATCCCGCACCGGTTTGTTGATAAAATCGCTGGCCCCGTACTTCAACGCCTCAATGGCGACATCGACATCTCCGTGTCCGGTGACGATGATGACCTCGACCCGGTCGCTCAGGCTGCGGACCCGCTTCAGGACCTCGATGCCATCCATGCCCGGCATGCGGATATCGGTGATGACGATCTCCGGGCGGTGCTTCAGAAACAATTCGATGCCTTCCTCACCGCTTGCAGCCGTATGGACTGTATGCCCGTCCACCCGTAGCGACATGGCCAGCACCCGCAGGATGTCGGGTTCGTCATCGATCAGCAGAATGTGGTGCATGTCGTTTCTCCACAGGCGGAAATCGGACGACGAAACTCGTTCCTTGTCCGGGTTCGCTGTCCACTTCGAGAATGCCGTCGTAATCCTTCACGATTCCGTAGCTGATGCTCACTCCGAGGCCCGTTCCCTTTCCCACCGATTTGGTCGTAAAAAACGGTTCGAAAATCCGTTTCTGCACTTCGATCGGCATCCCGATCCCGTTGTCCGTGATTCGTGCGCTGACCATACCCCGCTCCAGGCGGGTGACGACTTCCAGCCGTTTGCGGTATTGGCCGCAGTCGGGCCGCGCTCCCTTTTCGTCCATGGCATCCACGGCGTTGGTGACGAGGTTGATGAAAACCTGCTCCAGCCGGTTGTGGCTTGCCAGAATCGGCGGCAGATCTTCGTCGAGGGATACGAACAGTTCGACTTCGTGGGCCTTGATCTGATGCCCGAGTACCTTCAGCACATCACGGATGGGACTGTTGATGGAAATTTGGGTCTTGACGGCCTCGGCCTGCCTCGAAAAATCCCGCATGTGACGGATGATGTCCGCAGCCCGCTGGACGTTCCGGCCGATGTCATTGGCAATGGAAGCCATGTCCTCTTCGGAAATCGCCGCTTTCTTGGAGGTCATTTTCAGCAGAAAATCGGCGCAGACCTGAATGACGTTCAATGGCTGGTTGATCTCGTGGGCGATTCCTGCAGCCATGAGGCCCAGGGTGGCCATTTTACCGGCCTGGATAAGCTGGGTTTCCTTCTCGACCACTTCGGTGATGTCGGTGGTGGTCACGATCAAAATGTCTTCATGCAAATCTCCTGCCCTGCGGACATTGATATTGACGAAGAACGGCCGGCCGTCCTTTCGGAAGTGACGTTTCTTGCTTAACAGAAGCGATCGATTCACTTCGAGCCCTTCGATGCGTTCCATGACATCCCGTTCGGTTTCGTCTCCCAAATCTGCGAAAGGTTTTCCGACGATTTCATCGTGGGGGTATCCGTACACTTCGGTGACCCGGTGGTTGATATCGCGAATGCGGTAATCGGATGTATCCAGCAGGAATATCGGATGGGGATCGTTGTTGAACAGAGAGCGGTATTTCTCCTCGGATTCAAGGAGTTGTTCCTGAAGTTCGACGTTTTCGACGGCTACACCGATCCGGTTTCCGATCAACTCCAGAATGTTTTGTTCGTGGACGGTCCAGAGCCTTTGGCGTGTCTCTCCGATGACCATCGCCCCCATGGTCTTATGCGCTTTGGTGCTGATGGGAATGAATCGAATCGTCTTCAGAGAAGTCTGTTCAGGAGAAGGACTGTTTTCCGTGGTGAGTTCGTTGACGACAGACAACGTCCGAACGGTGGACGTTTCCACCGCCTTCTGCAACACCCTTTTCCACTCCTCCAACAGCGGCTTCGCGCAGGGATTTTCCCCCGACAATGCCAGGTATTTCGGAACGAATCCTTGGGCGGGTTCGTAGAGAAAAAGACCGATGCAATGGACCCCCAAAAAGTCCCGGACCAGTTCGATCGACCGCTGGACCCGAATTTGGATCGGTTCAGCGGCACTCAGCTCGGAATAAACGGCACACAGAACGCTCAGTTCCCGGGTATGGGCCGCTCGCTCTTCTTCGGCCTTCTTTTGTTCCGTCGTATCCCACAGGGTTTCGATGGCACCGATGTATCGGCCGTCCGCTGCCCGAATCGGAGCTGCGGTGAAAAAACACCATTTTCCCCCGGCTCCGAGTTTCGGGAAAAACACCTCGGCTTCATAGGCGCCGTCGATCAATGCCGACGGTCGCCACTTGCCTCCATACAGACGTTCGATCTCGTTCCGATCGGTTTGGTCGAGAATGACGTCGGCCATGGACGGCCGAGGGTGCTCCCAGAAAGGCTCCCACTGACGTTTGGTTCCGACCATTTCGGCCCCAGCGTAACCGGTCAGCCGTTCCATCGCTCGGTTCCAATGGGTGATGACGTGGTCTTGATCGATGACGAAAGTGGGGATGGTGCTTCCGGCGATGATTTGGGAAATCTTCTGCTGGTGAGCGATGAGTTCGCTTTCGATATGGTGGGAATACGCGCACCGCTCGTCCACAATGGCCTCGACATCGTCTGAAAATCGCTGAAGTGCCTGATGGATGCCGGCATCCATCAGCCGGCCGTCTCGGGAGGCGGCTTCGCTGAAAGCATCCAGCGCCTGAAGCATCCGCAGACGATCCCAAAGCCGCATGGCCTCGAAATGATCGATCAAGTGCAGTCGCTCGGGTTTGGCGGCACGAATCTCGTCTGCAAGCATCGGGTCTCGGGTCAGCTCGATCAGGACATCGGTTTCGTCATCCGTAAAGACGTCTTCGTAATGCGTCAGCACCGGTATGTCGAAGCGCTTGGCCAAAGCCAGCCCCGGGGCATTCGGATCCATTTCCACGATCCAGCGGATCTGGATGCCTTTTTTCCGGAAATAGGGTCGTGTCAGCAGATCGAAAAACCGCTGGAAGAACCGTCCGGCACCGACGAAGGCAATCGTCTTGTTTTCGAGGGGATTGACCATCATGGCACGATGAGCACCGGAATTTCGGATTTTTCCGCTACGCGATGCGATACCCCCCCCAGCCAGTACTGTTCAAACCAGTCCTTTCCGGTTCGCCCCAAGACGATGAGCGTTGCATCGTAGTCTCGAGAAAGCCGCAGAATCTCGTATACCGGCTTTCCTGCGCTCAGATGCCCTTCGGCCTTCAACCCTTGGGCCTCGAACCATTTGCGCCAGTCCTCGAGGGATGCCTGTTGTTCGGCTTGCATCTGTTCGAGGTTTTGGCCGTTCCGTCCTTCGGTCTGTTTCTCGTCCAGGATTGTCACGACATGAACCACTTCGATCAACCCGGCAAATCGGATCAGCTCTTCGCGGGCATGAAGGCAGGGCTCGGACCAGTCGGTTGCGATGAGCGGTCTGGCAAAGATCCGGTCGTTAACCCGAAAATGGGTTTCACAGGTATCTTCGCACTCCACCATGAATTTGTGCATCAGAACGGGCCGGTCGCTTCTTCTCAGGATATCGAGCAGGTGAGAGCCGACATAGACCATTTCCAGAAGGGTGCGTTTTTTCCTGCCGGTGACGATCCAATCGACGTTTTCTTCCTGCGCGATGGCGAGAATCCGGGCATTCGGCTGCCCGATGTCGATGCGGCAAGTGAACCGAATGCCGGTTCCGGAGAGCTGGCGGATCCAGTCTTCGAATCGGATGCGCGCTTCGGTCACGAACCGATCGGCTTGCTCCTTGAGGTATCCGCCATATGGAACGAAGGAGACATCCTCCGTCGGAACGATGTGGGTGAGTACCACTTCCTCGAGGCCGACACGTTGAAGCTGCAGGAGGGTTTGAAGAGCCTGAAATGCGTGTTCCCGGAATCGGGTATGGAACAGGATTTTTCGGATGGTTTTTGTGGATTGGTTTGCCATTGGGGCCCTCCTTTGCTGATAGGATTGATGGACGATAGGTCTCGATCGGAAAAGCGCATATAGTCGGCAGTCGTCAGTCGGCAGTGGGCAGGGAAGCCCGAATCCCCTCGGAAGCAAGGCGCCAGCGAGGCTCTTGTTCCCGTCTGTTGGTGCATGACAGGCTACATGGCCAGCTCAACGATCTCCAGCGGCTTCAACTAAGTGTCCGATGCAACATCAAAAAGCATACCCGCCTCCATGCTCAGACCCGGAAACACCCAAGAGTCAAGGGCAAAGCGACTTTCTGCGAGGCCATCAGACCGGATAAATTCTCTCCCATCGCCCATCGCCTATCGCCTATCGCCCATCACCTATCGCCTATCCCCCCCTTGTTCTCCCGTTTCCGTTTCATACAGCCGGTGTTCGACGAAAAAGGCGACCAAATCCGGATCGAGATGTCCGCTCTTGCCGAGCTGGATCAGGATTTCGACGGCTTCCGATGTCGTCAAGGCTCGTTTGTAGGGGCGATCCCGGGCGGTCAGGGCTTCGAAGATGTCCGCGACTGCGATGATGCGCGCCTGAAGCGGAATCTCTTCTCCTTTCACGCCTTTGGGATACCCCTTGCCGTCGATCCGCTCGTGGTGGTAGGCCGCAAAAATCGGGATCTGCTTAAGTTTTTTCGGAAATGGAAGCTCGGAGAGCATTTTGTAGGTCATTTCCGAATGGTGGTTCATGATGGTGCGTTCCGTGGGATTGAGGGTACCGAAGCGGATCGTGAGATTCTCGAGTTCCGCTGGCTCGATCACCGGCTTTCGGACATGATCCACCTGGTAGGATCGTCGGGCGATGGCCTGAATGGTTTCGATGTCGGTGTCGGTCAATCGGTCCTTCCGGTTGCATTCGGTCAGAAAATCCAGCTCGGAAGAAAGCTGTCGCAGGGTTTCATTGCGCTTCTCCAGGACCTGGACCCGATGGGTCTCGTCCGGGATTGCTGCGAGCTCCTTGCAACAGGCGATCTCTGCATCCCGCTTGAGGATTTCAAAGCGAGCGCGGACAAGATCGATCCGATCGTATACCCCTTCGAGACGGGTCGATTTGTCCATGATGTGATTGGGAGTGGTGATCTTCCCCAGATCGTGCAACCACGCCGCCAGCTGAAGTTCCTTCATTTCGTCGGGGTTGAACCGAACCGATCCGAAAGGGCCCTCCGATTCGTTGTGAAGGGCTTCGGCAATCCGCATCGTCAGCTCCGTCACCCGCTTGACATGCCCTGCGGTGACGGTCGATTTTTCGTCGATGGCCATACCGATGCTGCGGATGAAGGCTTGCAGCAGGCGATCGAGGTCGTTGATGAGTCGGGTTTGGATGAGGGCCGTGCCGGCAAGGGAGGCGAGGGATTCACAGATTTTCTGGTTTTCGATCGAAAACGGGATGACCTCTCCTGTCGTCGGATCGGTGGCGTTGACCAGCTGCAGCACCCCGATCAGCTCTCCCTCATGATCGTGCAAGGGAACGACCAGCATGGACTTCGACCGGTATCCGGCCTGCCGATCATAGTTCCGAGTCCCTTCGAAGTCGAACCCTTCGGCTTCGTAAACATCCGCAATGTTGATAACCTCTTCTTGGAGGGCGGCATAGGCGCTGACATTGCGGCGGTTGGGAGTTCCGTCGACATCTCGGAGCGGAACGGCGGACCAGGGAATCTTCCCGGTACTTCCGCCCATCCGGATGCCCAAGGTGCGGTTCTGTACGATGGCGAAAGACAAGTGGGTTTTGGCGCAATCGACCAGATAGAGGGTTCCTCCGTCGGAACCCGTCAATTCGCAGGCTTCCTCGACGATCCGCTCCAGAAGCCGCCCTGTATGCCGCTCCGCCGTCAAGGCCGTACCGATCTCTACCAGGCGGAGGGTCTTCCTGTGGGAATCAGCAACGAATCGGCGGATTTCGGCCCCGATTCGCTCGATCAATCGCTCGATTCCCGGTTCGGCTTCTCCGTTCAAGATGAAGGGTCGAGAATGCATGTCCTGCCTCCGGCCGACGTGCCGGTTCAAAAGAATACGAAGGTGACCACGATAAAGCTCGGAACGAGAAACACGAGGGTATAACGCAGGATATACCCGAAAAAGCTCGGCATGGGCGTTCCGGATTCCTCGGCGATGGATCGGACCATGAAGTTCGGGGCATTGCCGATGTAGCTGCAAGCCCCGAAAAATACGGAACCGGCCGATACCGCTTTGAGATAGATCGCAGATTCGGCGATGAGCTTCGGCACGGCCTGCGCTTCCGACATTCCGGGATAGAAACTGCCCAGCGCCGTGCTGAAAAACGTCAGATAGGTCGGTGCGTTGTCGAGAAATCCGGAAAGCGTTCCGGCAGCCCAGAAATAATGGGCCGGTTCCCGAACCGCATTGATCAGAAACGCTAGATGACCCTTCGGCCCGGCTTTCAAAATGGCCAAACAAGGAATCATGGTGATGAAGATGCCGATGAAGAGATAGGCCACCTCCAAAATCGGAAACCAGGTAAACTGGTTGTCTTCACGGATCGTGATGGATGTCGTTGCGAGCGAGAGGATGCCCATCAGGATGAGAACCCCGTCCCGCAGCCAGTCCTGAATGCCGCGATGAACCCCCAGAACGTTCACTTCTCCCAGATGAATCATGCCGCTCATGAGGACGGCGCCCAGGATGCCCACCAGAAACAGGAAGTTGTGGGCGCCCAGAAGTCGCAGCCGCTCCCGTTCTCCGGACACGGGTTTGGGGCCTTCGGGGAATTCCTTCCGCCAGGCCAACCAATCGAGCAGGAAATAGACAGCCAGCAAAACGCCTGCTGCAACCAGAAGGTGCGGCACCAGATGCAGCGTCCAGAAAAAGGGGACACCATGCAGGAAGCCCAGGAACAGGGGTGGGTCCCCCAGGGGAGTCAGGGCACCGCCGATGTTGGCTACCAGAAAGATGAAGAAGACGACCATGAAGCTGCGGTTCTTCCGGTGGCTGTTGGCGCGCAGAAAGGGCCGGATCATCAGCATGGCCGCACCCGTGGTTCCCATGATGGAGGCCAGAAACGTGCCCAAAAGGAGCATGCTCACGTTGACCAATGGTGTTCCGGTCAGAGAGCCTTTGAGCAGAATTCCGCCGGATACCGTGTAGAGCGACCACAGCAGAATGATAAACGGGACATAGTCCGCCAGAAGAATGTGAACGATTTCGTGAACCGCCGTCATGCCGTAGGACAGGGCGAAGGGAACGGCCATTGCTGCCGCCCATCCAAAAGAAACCTTCACGAAATGGTGGTGCCAGAAACCGGGGGCGAGCAACGGAAACAAGGCGATGGACAGAAGCATCCCCGCGAAGGGCAGGCAGGACCACAGCGGCAACGTTTCGCCGAGAGAGACGGCATCCGGAGCCGTACCCGAAGCCCAGAGGCTGGCCATCTGAACGAGCAGAAGCGCAAGCACCGTCAGCGAGACAAGGAGTGTAGATCGCTTCATGGCAACTCCTTTGAAGGAACTTTCAAGGCTTTTGAAAGAGAGGCGGGGGCGAAGAGCGCTTCTGATTCATTAGAGAAAAACCCGGTGTGGGTCAAGCTGAAAAGCGGTTGCATCCGGACGTCGTTTTGAAGGATAATAGGGTAGTATGCCCGTCCTCCTGCTGGAAGCCCGGCATTGGAAGGAAATCGGTAAGTGGCGACTTTTTGCGAGTTCATCAAGGAGAAAGTGAATGAAAAAATTCGTTCTGTTTGGAGGAATGCTGTTGCTTGCAGCGGGTCTGGCCTGGGGGGTGGTGAAGCGTCAGGCTGCAGTGCCGGAGCCGGCTCCCGAAGCCATGGTCGTCCGTGTCGATACGATCCGTTTGGAACACCGAACGCTTCAACACACGGTCGACATCTATGGATCGCTTTCACCAAAAGTTTCAACCCAGGTTCGGGCCGAAATTCCCGGAACCGTCCAGAGTGTGCGGGTCAAGGAATGGGATCGGGTCAGGATCGGAGACCCGCTGCTGCAGCTCGATCCCACGGATGTGCATCTTGCCGTGCAGCAGAGCCAGGCAGCCCTTCAGATGGCCAGAGCTCAGGAAAGCCAGGCCAGGGTCGATCTGGATCGTGCCCAGAGGGAATGGGACAGGGGATTGCGACTGAAGCAGGGAGGGCTCATCACCGCCCAGGAATGCGATGAGCGGCGGAGTGCTCTCGATGCCGCCCGAGCGAGGCTCGATCTGGCGGCAGCCCAGGTATCTCAGGCAGCGGCTCGGTTGGCCGAAGTCCAGCGCAGCCTCCAGAAAACGACGGTTCAATCTCCGATATCGGGAACCGTATCCCAGCGGTATGTCGACATCGGTATTTTCGTGGATAAGGGGGCACCGCTGTTCACCATCGTGGACAACCGCATTCTGGATCTAACGGCCACCGTTTCTGCAGTCGATCTGGTATCGGTTCGGGAGGGACAACCCATTCAGTTTTCGGTGGATGGATTCGGGGACCGGCTCTTCGAGGGAACCATCAAGCGGATCAACCCGGTTGTGGATGCGGCCGATCGATCCGGCAAGATCGTGGCCGAAGTTCCCAATCCCGGCGAGGCGTTGCGCGGGGGACTTTTCGTCCGGGGCCGGATCGTCGTCAAGCGGCTGGATCAGGTTCCCGTTCTTCCCAAGAACAGTTTCGCTCAGTGGGACCTCCAGCGGCAGTCGGCCACGGTGTTGATCGTCAATGCTTCGGATACCATCGAAACCCGTACCCTGCAGACCGGCATGCGCGAGGGAAACTGGGTCGAAATCCGTGAGGGGTTGGCTCCTTCCGATCGAGTGGTGCTCCGGGGGGGATTCACCGTCAAGCCGGGGGATCGAGTTCAGGTGTCGGACAATGCTCAGACGGGCGCAGAGGGAAAGGAGAACGGCTGATGGTACTTTCGGCCCTTTCCATCAAACGGCCGGTGTTCGCAACGGTCATGATGCTGGCCCTGGTGACCTTAGGCGCCTTCGCCTACCGGCATCTCACCATCGATGAATATCCGGACGTCGAAATTCCGGTGATGAGCATCACCACCGTGTATGAAGGCGCCCCTCCGGAAACCGTGGAGCGGGAAGTCTCCCGGCGGATCGAGGAAGCCATCAACACCATTCAGGGAGTCAAGCATATCCACTCCACCTCGCAGGAAGGCATATCCAGCGTGGTGGTGGAATTCACTCTGGAAACGAAGCTGAACGATGCGGTTCAGGAAGGTCGCGCCAAGATCAATGCCATTCGCTCGGATCTGCCGGAAGCCATCCAGGATCCGGTCATCCAGAAGCTCGATTTTTCGGCCGCCCCCATTGTATCTCTGGCCGTGCGCAGCGATACCCGTTCGGATCGGGAGTTGACGACACTCGTCGAAAAGCGGGTCAAGCGGAGAATTGAAAATGTGTCGGGAGTCGGGCGGGTCGATCTCGTCGGAGACCGGAAACGAGAGGTCAACGTGTGGCTCGATCCGCATCGAATCGAGGCGATGGGGCTTGGAATCAACGAAATCATCGCCGGAATTCGGGGAGAAAACGTCAACAGTCCGCTGGGCCGCATCAACCGCGGTGAGGTGGAAATGCCGGTGCGCATTTCCGGAAAACCCAGAGAGGTGATGGAATATGAAGGCATGATCGTGGCCTACCGTCAAGGTCTTCCCATTCGACTTCGGGACATCGCACGGATCGAAGACGGCATCGAAGAGCCGCGGACCCTTGCCCTGGTAAACGGTCAACCGGCCGTTGCCCTGAACGTTCTGAAACAATCCGGAGCGAACACGGTCGCAGTCGCAGAAGGGGTGAAGCGGGTGGCCGAAACCCTTCGGAAAGAGCTTCCGGCGGATGTCACCCTCGATGTCGTTCGGGACGGATCGGTCTTCATCCGGGAATCGGTCGAGGATGTGGAGTCGACGATGGTGATCGGGGGAATCCTGACGGTGCTCATCGTGTTCTGCTTTCTCAACTCCTGGCGATCGACGGTCATCACGGGCCTGACCCTTCCGATCAGCGTCATTTCTTCCTTCATCGTCATGATGGCCTTGGGCTTCACCCTCAACGTGATGACCTTGATGGGGCTCTCGCTTGCGATCGGACTGCTCATCGATGATGCCATCGTCGTTCGGGAGAACATCGTCCGGCATCTGCAGCAGGGCAAGGACCACCGAACGGCCTCCCTCGAAGGCACGAGCGAAATCGGGCTCGCCGTCATGGCCACCACCTTCAGCATCGTGGCCGTCTTCATTCCCGTGGCCTACATGAAAGGGATCGTCGGCAGGTTCTTCTACCAGTTCGGGATCACGGTCACCTTCGCCGTTCTGGTCTCACTCTTCGTTTCTTTCACCCTCGATCCGATGCTCTCGTCCATCTGGGTGGATCCGGACATCGAATCGGAGGGGGATTCGGGCAAGCGGCGAAAGAACCTGCTCTATCGCCTGCTGGAGGGCTTCAACCGATGGTTCGAGTCGTTGGCGGAGCGCTATCAACACCTCATCACCTGGGCGTTGCGACACCGGTTCACTGTGGTCGGTATCGGCGTGCTTTCCTTCGCTGCCGCATTGCTGCTGACGCCCCATCTGGGCAGCTCGTTTTTTACGACCTATGACCGGGGGGAGTTCCAGATCGATTTCACGACATCACCGGACGCAAGCCTTCAGGAAAGTCGGGGAAGAACCCTGGAAATCCTGAACCTGTTGAAGCGAACGCCCGGTATCGAGCTCACCTACGCCACCATCGGGGCCGGATCGACAGGAACCGTTCGGGACGGTTCCATTTTCGTGAAGCTTTTGCCGAAATCCTCAGGACGCCTCTCCCAGCAGGAAATCGAGGAACAGATCCGACAGGGCCTGTTCCAGATCTCCGGGATCATCCCCAAGATCGGCGAAGTCGGCAATTTTCACGGGGCATCGCCCATCAACCTCAACATTCGCGGCGAGGATCTGGATACCCTGAAGGCGCTATCGGAGCAATTCAAGCGCGAAATGACCAAGATTCCGGGGATCGTCGACATCACGAGCACGCTCGATCAGGACAAGACCGAAATCCAGATTCGGGTGGATCGGGCAAGGGCGATGAGCGTCGGCATTGCGACGGATCAGGTACGGGCCGGACTGGGGGCGTTTCTGGGAGGGACGATCGCCTCCACATGGGAAGATTCCGATGGAGATGCCTACAACGTGCGGGTCCGGCTTCCGGATGAAGCCCGCAGGGACATGAGCCAGATCCGCAAGCTCAGCCTTGTCTCCATGCGGCCGGACGGCTCTCGGGTGGCCGTTCCGCTGGCGGATATCGTCGACATGCGGCAGGATATCTCTCCGGCGAAGATCCAGCGCCTCGATTTGAGGCGACAAGTGGCCGTTCAGGCGAAGAACATCGGTGTCTCCCTCGGGGATGCGGTGCAGCAGATTCAGCGACAGACGGCATCGATTCCGCTGCCACCCGGCTACGTTCTCTCCTGGAGCGGGGAGGCCGAGGACATGGCCGAAACCTTCAAGTACATTTTCGAGGCTCTTGCACTGGCCGTCATTCTGATCTACCTGATCCTGGCCGCCCAGTTCGAAAGCTTCATCGCACCCCTGTCCATCATGGTGTCGCTTCCTCTGTCGCTTATCGGTGTCGTGGGGCTGCTCTACCTGACCCATGACACGATGAACATCATGTCCCTGATCGGATTGATCATGCTGATGGGGCTCGTGACCAAGAACGCCATTCTGCTCGTGGATTATGCCCAGACACTTCAGGGAAGAGGGTTCGATCGGGCGGCATCGCTTGTGGAAGCCGGAAAGACCAGACTTCGGCCCATTCTGATGACGACGCTTGCCATGATTTTCGGCATGCTGCCTCTGGCGCTCGCTCTGGGGCCCGGGGCCGAGATGCGGGCTCCGATGGCGCGGGGGGTGATCGGTGGCCTGATCACCTCCACCTTGCTGACGCTGGTGATGGTGCCGGTCGTGTACACCTTGCTGTTGGACGGGGCGGACTGGATCCGGGAACGCAGGGCGCGCTGGGCGCTTCGGCAGGAAGGGAGGGCCGAGGGATGAGGCGTCGTCTGCGATATACCCTGTGGTTCGTCTGTTGGTGGATCGGGGCATTGGCTATAGATATTCCCCCGGTGAAGGCCGAAGAGGTCGTCCCGGCCCTGACCCTTGCGGATTGTCTCGAGATGACCTTGAGCTACAGTCGGGACATGCTTTCCGCCAAAGAGGGCATCCGGCAATCGGAAGGGCTCTACATTCAGGAGCGATCGGCCGCACTGCCTCGGCTCAGCGCAAATTCCGGGCTCCTTCGGGCACGGGACCAATCGATGGCTCTGGCCCCCGGTCTGGAACCGGAAACCGATATTTACCAGGCCGGTGTCACCCTCAAACAGGCCGTTTTCACATGGGGGCAGGTGAGCGCCGCCCTCGATGCGGCCGCCCTCGACAGGGAGGCTTCGGAGCAGCGGCTTCGCCAAGCGAGGGCATTGGCGCTGCGGGAGACGGCCATTCGGTTTTATGATGTGCTTCTGTCTCGGGAACTCGAAAAGGTGGCTTCCGAAACCGTTGCCCAGAAGCGTCGGCATCTCGATGAAACCGTTCGGAGAAATGAACTGGGGGTTACGACGGACTACGACGTTCTGGCTGCACGGGTTGCCCTGGCCAACGCCGGAGCGGAGCAGACGAGGGCCGAAAACCTCGTCCGGATGGCGCTGGATCGGCTTCGCTACATGATCGGCAAGAGCGGAGCCTTTGATGTCCGGGGAGATCTCTCTTCACGGGTGGAGCCGCCGATGCCGCTCGAAAGCCTGGTTGAACGAGCGTTGGCGGCTCGGCCCGAAATGGCCTATGCCGACACCCAGATTCATGTCTTCGAGAAACTGAAGAAAGTGGCCGCTGCAGGAGACAAGCCTCGGATCGATCTCGAGGCGAATCTGTTGTGGCAGAGCTATGGAAACACCCGGTTCGATTATCCGGGAGAATCCTGGAATGCCGGGCTCTATCTCTCCTTCCCCTTCTTCGACGGCCTGAAGACACGCGGAAGCCTCCTCCAGGCCGAAAGCCGCATCGCCGCCATGCGTATCGAAAAGGAACGCCTGATCGACGGAATTTATCTGGAGGCGCGGGATGCCGTCAATCGTATCACGGAAGCCATCGACATTCTGGGTGCCATGCAGGCGACTGTGGAGCAGGCGGAAAAGCTTCTCGAAATGGCCGAAACCGGGTACCGGGCAGGCGTCAAGACCCGTTTGGAAGTCGAAGACGCCCAGCTCAACCTGACATCCGCCAGGACTTCCCTGGCCAGGGCCAAACGGGAATACATCGCTGCAAGAATCCAGATGCTCTGGATTGCCGGGGAGGATCTGATGGCTGCGCTTCAGGCGGGACAGTAAGGGGATGGAGCCATTCGTGATGGTCTCGCAAAAAGTCCAAAAGTCTCATCCGAGTCGCATGGGAGGAGACAC
>CAZJXF010000016.1:0-44511 GCA_964549995.1 uncultured Desulfatirhabdium sp.
AAAAGGCGTGTCTTCCCCCATGCGACTCGGATGAGACTTTTGGACTTTTTGCGAGGCCATCATCGATATACGATCATGGCTCCGGAAGGGCGGCCACATAGGGCCGCCCCTACAGATCTAAACCGCTTCATTTCGCATTCCATCGAACCCTGAACAAAACCATCAACAAACCGTCAAAAAAAGCTTGACACCCGATTTCCGGTCATGGTAGGGAAGCCCAACCTTATAGATCGAAAAGCGGATAGGCGCATGTATTTAGCTCAGGCAGAAAATCGTTTTTTTTATTTTAGCTGGTACTTTTATTACTGGTTCAGGACCGGTCTGCCTGTGGAATCGCTGACATAACCAACCCAAAAAAGTGCAGCAAAAGCCGTGGGCAGACCAAGCCCACGGCTTTTTGATTCAAAAGGCCGTGGAGAGAAAATCCTCTCTGACGGCCTTTTCGTTTTTCAGGGGAAATTGAAGGTCATCGGGTGCAACCATCATTCAAGAGAGGGGAAGGAAAAGGATCATGACAGAATTGGGCAAGCAAATCCGCATGGAACGCATCATGAACCGCAACACCGGAACCACCGTCATCGTTCCGATGGATCATGGGGTATCGGTGGGCCCGATCCGCGGGCTAACCGACATGAAATCGACCGTCCAGAAGGTGGCCGAAGGCGGGGCCAACGCCATTGTCGAGCACAAGGGGCTGGTTCGAGCCGGCCACCGCGGGCAGGGCAGGGACATCGGTCTCATCATTCATATGTCCGCATCTACCTGTCTGTCGCTCTACCCCAACGCGAAAACGCTCGTATGTACCGTGGAGGAAGCCATCAAGCTGGGAGCCGATGCCATCTCGATCCATGTCAATCTGGGAAACGGGTACGAGAAGGAAATGTTGAAGGATTTCGGAAGGATCAGCTATGAAGCCCGCATGTGGGGGATGCCGCTTCTGGCCATGATTTACCCGAGAGGGGAGAACATCACGAGCGAATTCGACGTCGAAGTCATTCGGCATGCCGCACGGGTAGGGGATGAAATGGGTGCCGACATCGTCAAGGTATCCTACACCGGTTCCTCGGAGACCTTCCGGCAGGTCATTGCCGGATGCTCCATCCCCGTAGTGATTGCGGGCGGCCCGAAAATGTCGAACGATCTGGAAGTGCTCGAGATGGTCAAGGGGGCGATGGATGCCGGTGGGGCAGGCGCTTCCATCGGTCGGAACGTGTTTCAGCACAGCGACCCGACGGCCATGGTTCGGGCCATTTCCGCCATCGTTCATGAAGGTGCGGATGTCGATACCGCTTACGGCATTCTTCGGCAGTCGGGGGTGGCATGAAACGCAACCTTTGGGTCAAGATCGATCCCTGGAACCAGGAAATGGTGACCACGGCCATCGAATCCGGGGCGGATGCCGTCTGGGTGCCGGAAGGATATGCCGATCGGGTGAAGGCGCTTGGAAGAATCGCCACCATTGCACCGGACGGGGATCTCAAACCCGGGGAGGATGTTCGCTGCTGCACCATCACGTGCCAGGAAGATGAACCGGAAATCCTCCGGCTCTGTCAACACCACCATGTCGTCCTCGAGTGTCCGGACTGGACCGTCATCCCCCTGGAAAACCTCATCGCCCAGAACGCATCCGTCGTCGTCCCCGTCACATCCATCGAGGAGGCCGAAACGGCATGCGGCATTCTTGAAAAAGGAGTCGATCACCTGCTGATCGAAACCGACACCCCTCAGAACCTTCGACACATTCTCCTTCGTCTTCGCAACCCATCCGAAACCCTATCCCTACAACCCGCCCGGATCGAATCCATTCTTCCCGTCGGCATGGGAGACCGTGTCTGTGTGGACACCTGCACCCTGATGCATCCAGGCCAGGGGATGCTGGTCGGAAACAGCAGCGCCGGGTTGTTTCTCGTTCATGCCGAAACCCTCCAAAATCCCTATGTTTCGCCAAGACCCTTCCGGGTGAATGCCGGCCCCGTCCATGCCTATACCCGACTTCCGGGGGGAAAAACCGCTTATTTGGCCGATCTCCAGGCAGGGGATGTGGTGCTGGTGGTGGATGCCTGCGGCAACACCGAGACGGCCGTCGTCGGAAGGCTCAAGATCGAGCGAAGGCCCTTGATGATGGTGACGGCACGTGTCGAGGACCGGACGTTCACGACCATTCTCCAGAATGCGGAAACCATTCGGTTGACCCGCCCCGACGGCAGCGCCGTCTCCGTTGTCGAACTTCAGCCCCAGGATACCGTTCTCATCCTTGTGGAAACAGCCGGCAGACATTTCGGTCATGCCGTTTCGGAGACCATTCTCGAAACATGAGTGCAGAAGAGCGACTGAACGAATTGCGGGGGCAGATCGACGAGATCGACGCCCGAATCCTCGATCTCATCAACCGGCGGCTGCATCTGGCTCGGGAGATCGGTGATCTGAAATCGAAAATGGGGGCGAAGATCCTCGATGTAAGTCGGGAAAAGCGGATCTTCGAGCGACTCAAAGCCCTCAATCAGGGGATGCTGCATACCGAAGTCCTTCACCATGTGTTCACCGAAATCATCGCCGCCTGCCGGGAAATTCAGGGACCCGTCATCGTGGGATACCTCGGCCCGGAGGGAACCTTCACCCATGCGGCGGCCATTCGGCAGTTCGGCCACATGGCCCAGCTGGTTCCTCTGGCCAGTATCGCCGATGTGTTCGATCGGGTGGAGAAGGGGGTTGTCGGCTACGGGGTCGTTCCGGTGGAAAATTCCGTGGAAGGTCCGGTGAACGTCACCCTGGATCTTTTGCTCGAAACCAGCCTGAACATTCTGGCGGAAATCTACCTCGATATTTCCCACGATCTGTGGTCGAAGTGCGGCTCCCTTGACGAGGTTCGGACGGTCTATTCCCATCCCCAGGCGTTGGCCCAATGTCGCAAATGGCTTTCGACCCATCTTCCGCAGGCTGCACTCGTTGCCTGTGACAGCACGGCTTCGGCAGCGGCCGTTGCGGCCCAACAGGAGCATGCGGCAGCCATTACCGGCAGGGAAGCGGCCGAAAAGCAGGGGCTTGGAAGACTGGCGCAAAAGATCGAAGACAGCGGCAGAAATACGACCCGGTTTCTCGTCGTCGGAAAGGATGCCTCCAAACCAAGCGGCGCAGACAAGACGTCCCTCGTGTTTGCGACGGCCCACGTTCCGGGGGCCCTCTATCGGGTGCTCGAACCCCTGAACGCCCTTTCCGTCAACATGGTCAAGCTTGAGTCACGGCCTGCCCGAACCGCCAATTGGACCTACCACTTTTTCGTGGATATCGAAGGGCATCGGATGGATCCCACCATCGAGACGGTGATGAACGAAATGAAGAAACGTACCATGTTCGTCCGATGGCTGGGCTCCTATCCAAGGGCCGTGCGGGAAACGCCATGAACATCGATGCAACGACAAGCCTGTATGCCGTTTTCGGCAATCCGGTGGAGCACAGCCTAAGCCCTGTCGTGTTCAATGCGGCTTTCCGACACTCGGGACTGGCGTCGGTATACGTTGCCTTTCGGGTTACCGATATCCAGCGGGGTGCGGAGGCGATTCGGACACTCGGGATTCGCGGGGTAAGCATTACCATTCCCCACAAGGAGACCATCCTCGCTTGCCTGGACGACATCGACGATCTGGCCAAACGTATCGGGGCCGTCAACACCGTCGTAAACCGGGAAGGGCGGCTCATCGGATACAACACGGACGGTATCGGGGCCGTTCAGGCCCTCAAGACGATAGTGGATCCTTCGAAGGCATCGGTTCTGTTGGTTGGGGCAGGAGGGGCCGCCCGAGCCATCGGTACGGTGCTCGTGCAGGAAGGTGCTTCTGTCAGCGTTACGAATCGACATGCCGAAAGGGGTCTTCGGCTGTGCCGGGATATCGGTGCCCGGTGGGTGCCTTCGGAGAGGATGGATCGATGGGAGGGGGATGTCGTCATCCAGACGACACCGGTTGGCATGTGGCCCCATGTCGAGGCATCCCCTGTGCCTGCATTCGCGTTTCGAGAAGGCATGGTGGCGATGGACATCGTCTATGTTCCTGAAGAAACCCGTTTTCTGCGCGAAGCGCGAAGGGCGGGTTGCCATATCGTTGCCGGAACGGAGATGTTTCTGAATCAGGCGGCAGCCCAGTTCACCCTCTGGACGGGGAAAGTCGCGCCGATGGAGGTGATGCGGCTTGCTCTGCAAGAGGGCCTGCATCACCGAAAGGGGGAGGGTTCCGGATGATCCGCATTGTGCCGACACGACTTTCCGAGCATCGAATCCGGGTGCCCGGATCCAAGAGCTATACCCACCGAGCCTTGATCGCAGCGGCCCTCGGAGAAGGTCGGTGTACCATCTCCCATCCCCTTTTCAGTCATGATACCCTTTTGACGGCTCAGGCCCTCGAACGTATGGGCGTTCCCATCGAACGCCTGCAGGATGCCTTCGTTGTTTGGGGTAGGGGAGGGCGAATTTCTTCCGGTGAGGATCCGATCGATCTCGGCAATTCCGGGACGTCGATGCGGCTTCTGACCGCTGTAGCGGCTCTCTCGAAGGATCCCGTCATCCTCACCGGAAACGCCCGCATGCAAGAGCGGCCGATCGATGACCTGCTCGATGGGCTTCATCTGCTGGGGGTACAAGCCGTTTCCATGAACGGGACGGGTTGTCCGCCCGTTCGCATTTCCGGAGGTCCCCTGCGGGGAGGTGAAGTCGAGATCGATTGCAGCCGCAGCAGTCAGTTTCTATCGGCCTTGCTTCTTGTTGCGCCCTGCACGCCGATAGGAATGCGGATTCGTGTGGTAGGGGATCCCGTTTCGAAGCCGTATATCGATATGACCCTTGAGGTCATGAAGGATTTCGGCATTGACTTCGAACGGGAGGGATATCGGTTTGTCGTCCCCGGGGGGCAGCGTTACTGCAGGGCGTCTTACGCCGTAGAACCCGATGCCTCCAATGCCGGATATTTCTGGGCCGCTGCGGCCATCACCCGATCCCGTCTAACGGTCGAAGGGATTTCTCTTGCATCCGCGCAGGGCGATGTCCGCTTCGTTCGCATCCTCGAGCGGATGGGTTGCCGGGTCACATCGGACGACCGGGGAGTGACCGTGGAAGGCAGCGATCGACTTTGCGGCATCGATGTGGACATGAGCGACATGCCCGATTTGGTGCCGACCCTGGCGGTTGTCGCATCCGTTGCCGAGGGGAAGACCACGGTACGGAATGTCGCCCATCTGCGGATCAAGGAAAGCGACCGCCTGGCGGTGACAATGGAAAACCTGGCTCGAATGGGGATTCGGGCAAACTCGGATGGAATGGATCTCGAGATTGTCGGGGGGGCGCCGCACGGTGCGGTGATCGAAACCGCAGACGATCACCGCATGGCCATGAGTTTTTCTCTTGTTGGGCTCGTCACGGAAGGAATCCGTATCGAAGGAGAGGATTGTGTGGCCAAATCCTTTCCGAATTTTTGGGAGGTGCTGCAATCGCTGGGGGTTACGATCACATCATGAGCGTATACGACTATTTCCTACAAACGGAGAAGAGTCGGATTCTGCCGCTTTCGGAAATTCAGGCGAGAGAGCCGGCCGATCCCGATCGACTCGAGCGAGCTCTCGAGAAAATGGCGATGGCTAAATCGGGGATTCGTCCGAAACGCTTGCCAATGCGCGTTTTGCGGCAGTCATCCGGGAAGTATCGGGTGATCGACGGCAATACGACCTATCATGCATTGATCGTGCTCGGGGAGAGGGCGGTGGTGGTTGAGTTACAGGAGCCCTGAACAAAAAACCGGGCAAGGGGAGTTCCCCGGCCCGGTTGCATACTTGCCTGAAACGAGAGACGTTATTTCTTCTTCTGCTTTTGCTGACCGACGCGCACCTTTTCCTTCTGAACGACAACCTGGATATATTTGGAAGCGTTGAAGGAGCATCCGACCTTGATGCTGCGGTTGTCGACCCATCGCATCATGTAAGCGGGATTGCTGTATACGGTGCAGTTTTCGTTTTCGTCGATTTTGGAACATCCCTGGCAATGGGGTGTAATGTTGCCCATCTTGCATTCCTCCATGTGTGCTTCGTCAAAAAAGGGTTACGCCCATCTGGGGTAACCCTTTTCATGTCGTGGCGGGGACGACGAGGCTCGAACTCGCGACCTCCGGCGTGACAGGCCGGCGCTCTAACCAAACTGAGCTACGCCCCCATTGATGTCAGCCCTTCTGCTGGTAGGCGAGACAGGGCTTGAACCTGTGACCCCCGGCTTGTAAGGCCGATGCTCTCCCAACTGAGCTACCCGCCCGTGAAAGACGGGTACTTTTACCTCAAGCCCGCTTTGAATGTCAAGCGAAATGTTGATTGACAGCTTCGTAAAAAGGCCGGATGCTGTGTCGTGCTGCATCCTTCGTCGTTGCGGCGTACGTCTAACTACGCCTCACTCCACAGGATTTGCACTCCTTGCCTGCAGCCTTTTTACGAAGCCGTCCATATGCTGGCCTTTTCGTGATTCCATGTGGAACGAAGCCTTTTTCGCTTCAATGGGCGTGGTAAAGGGCTTTGGCTACCCCCATTGATGAAAACTCTGGAAGGGCGGCCACATAGGGCCGCCCCGACAAAATCAAACCGTTCCCATCCACTCCTTTTCTCTTTTCTCTCTTCCCTCTTCCCTCTTCCCTCTTCCTTAATATCGGGATTTCCACAATATCGGGATTTCCACGATAAAGGCGTCTTGCGAGACGCGTCTTCCGAATCAATTGCGAAATCCAGCCTGTTGTGGTAGACAAGCCAAATGATCATCCAAATTTACGAAATCCAGCATCCCAAGGAAGCCATAGAAGTGACGGACCTGGGGGTGACCCATGTCGGTACGGTGCTTCAATCCCCGTCCGACATCACCCGTTCGCTCATTCAGGAAACGATCGCTGCAGTCCAGAGCTCCGGGGGGCAGTCGAGCGTCATCCCCCTTTTTACGAACGAGGTAGACATCTGCCGAGCGGTTGAAACGCTCGGGTTTGATGTGCTGCACCTGTGCGATGAGCTTCTGAATACGGATGGAACGCCGGTCGCCCTCCATCCTTGGATCGCATTTCAGCAGCGGATACGGTATCGATATCCCGAACTTCGTATTACCCGGAGCATTCCGGTTCCGGTCGTCGGCAGCGAGGAAAACCATCGCAGCATCGTTCAGATGGCCAAAGCCTTCCAGGATGTCAGTGACTACCTGCTCATCGACACGTGGATTCCGCCGGCTCTCGGACAACAACCCGTTCAGGGATATGTCGGGATTACCGGTCAACCGTGCGACTGGAAGCTTTCCAGAGAAATCGTTGCATCCGTCGACATTCCCGTGATTCTTGCAGGTGGGCTTGGGCCGGACAACGTCGCCGAAGCCATCCAGCAGGTTTACCCGGCGGGTGTGGACTCCTGCACCCGAACCAATGCGCTCGATGCTTCCGGAAAACCCCTTCGATTTGTTAAGGATATGGCCAAAGTCAAGGCCTTCGTTCAACAAGCCAAGCGGGCCTTTGCCCAATGAAAGGAGATCAGGACCATGTACGACAGCAGTGACCTGCGCAAGGGTCTCAAAATCGAAATCGACGGTGAGCCCTATATCATCGTGCAATTTGAATTCGTCAAACCCGGAAAGGGACAGGCCCTGTATAAATGCCGTCTCAAGAACATGCTCACCGGTGTTCAGTTCGACAGGACCTATCGATCCGGCGAAAAATTCAACGAAGCCCACCTGGAAGAGCATGAAATGGAGTACCTCTATGCGGAGGGAGACAAGTACTGCTTCATGAATACCACGACATACGAGCAGGAATTCCTGACGGCCGATCAGGTGGGCGATGCCGTACAACTGCTGAAGGAAAACACGCTGTGCAACGTGTTGTTTTTTCAGGATAAGGCTATTGGGGTGACCCTGCCGATTTTTATGGACTTGAAAATCGTGAAGGCCGATCCGTGGGTGAAGGGCGATACGGCATCGGGAGATTCCAAGCCCGCCACCCTCGAAACCGGTTACGTTCTCCAGGTACCGCCGTTTGTCGAAGAAGGGGAAACGATTCGTATCGATACGCGAACGGGTCAGTATGTTGAGCGGGTGAAATCCTAACGAATCCCCTCGCCACTGACATCGCCCCCTATGAACATTGTGGCCCTGGATGGGAATCCCGGGCCACCCAACGCCTTAACGCCTTCCTTGTCTGAAATGTTCCTGTAAGGAAGAGAGGCCGCTTTCTCCTTCCTTCACATCGAATTCGCTTAATCCGTTTTTCCAGCTTCTTTCGGCTGTTTCCGCTTTTGGTTGATGACTACAAGAGCGACCAGCAACAATCCGAGGACGTCGGTCATCGGACTGGGATCGACCAGCATCAGCCCGCTGATGAAGAATACCCCTCTTTCCCACCAGGACATGTTGGCCAGGAAGAAACCGATCATCGACGCACCGATGACGGTCATGCCGATGCAGCTCGTAATCAGGGTCTGAATGAGGCCGAACCAGGTCGTGTCGATAAGCAGCATCGATGGATTGTAGACGAAGATGAACGGTGTCAAAAAAGCGCCGATGGCGAGTTTGGTGGAGACGACACCGGTTTTCAGTGGATCCGATCGGGCGATGCTGGCTCCGGCATAGGCGGCGAGGGCCACTGGGGGGGTGATGTCTGCCACGATACCGAAATAGAAAACGAACATGTGCGCAGCCAGCGGATGCACCTTCAAGAGGATCAGAGCCGGAGCCGCAATGGTAGAGGTGATGATGTAATTGGCGGTCGTCGGCGCGCCCATGCCGAGCACCAGGGAGGTGATCATCGTGAAAAACAGGGTTAGCAGCAGGTTTCCGGCGGCCAGATCTACAAGACCGTTGGCGAGCTTGAGGCCAAGGCCCGTTAGGGTGATGATGCCGATGATGATGCCTGCCGTAGCGCAAGCGATCGCTACCCCGATGGCGTTACGAGCGCCGAGTTCGAAAGCGTCCGCGATATCTTTAAGGCTCAGTCGGGTGGACTTCTTCAGGGCGCTTCCGACGATACAGGTTCCAAGCCCCATCAGGGCCGCGTAGAGGGGAGTAAATCCCATTCCCAAAAAGAGGATGATGGCGAACAGGGGAATGAAGAGATGTCCCCGTTCCCGCATGACATCGGCGAATCGGGGAAGTTCGTCTTTTCGGAGCCCTCGGAGTTTGCAGCGTTTCGCTTCGAAATGCACTTCCATGAACACCCCGAAAAAGTACAGACAGGCCGGAATGGCGGCGGCTTTGGCGATGTCGAGATAGGGGACGTTCAGAAATTCAGCCATGATGAAGGCTGCAGCTCCCATGATGGGAGGCATGATTTGTCCGCCCGTCGAAGAGGACGCTTCAACCGCGGCCGCAAATTCGGGACGGTATCCGAGGCGTTTCATCATCGGGATAGTCAGACTGCCAGACTCCACCGTATTTGCGACCGAGCTTCCCGATACCGTACCCTCGAGTGCGCTTGTTACAATGGCCATTTTGGCGGGGCCACCAGATGCCCATCCGGCGATCGCATTGGATATGTCGATGAAAAGTTGGCCGAGACCGGTTTTTTCCCGAAAGGATCCGAACAGGATGAACAGATAGATGAAGGTTGCGCATACCCCGAGCGGGATACCCATGATGCCTTCCGTCGTGAGGTAGAGATGCGAGGCGATCCGTTCCAGCGAGTAGCCTCGGTGAGCCATGAATCCCGGGAAATACTTGCCGAAATAGGCATAGATCAAGAAGAATGCCGCGAGGCAAACGATCGGCAATCCAACAACGCGTCTTGCAGCCTCGAGGGTCAGCAAAATGCCGCATCCTGCAATGATGTAATCCCAGCGGCTGTAATCCCCTCCCGCCTCCATGATCCGCATGTAGTTGATGGTCAAGTAAAGGCCGACGAAAGTCGCGAATGCAGCGAAGAGCCAGGTATACCATTCGATCTTGTCGGAGCTTTTGGATGAGCGGAAGGGAAAGAGCAGATAGGTCAATGCGAAGGCGAAACCCAGGTGAATCGAACGCTGAAGTTGGGCGGGAAGCAATCCAAAGGCAGCCGTGTACACCTGAAAAACGGACCATCCCACACCGATGCCGTAGGTGATCCACCGGGCGGCCCCCTGGGGTTTTCTGGCCCTGGCCTCCTTGTCGACTTTCTTCAGAATTTCGTCGATTTCGTTTTTGGAAACAACATCTTGTGTGTCGACGGTTCCAGGAATTCCGCAGCCGTTTGCGGTATTCTCCAATTTCGATGTCATAAAAGCCGTTTTCCCTTCATATACTGATAGACGGAGATCGATGAGAGGCTCAAGGTCAGAGCCTTCCCTGGCTCGAGCAGATCTGCAAGCCGGATTGTCCCGCCATGAATGTTTAGCGTGTGATCCGCCGTCCAGCCGACACGGATAGTGATTTCCGGAACCGGTCGATGAACCGTCCAGAGAAGGGTCCCGTCTGGAAGTGTCTGGAGGCTACCCTCCGCATTCGACGTTTCGGGCATTCCGGCTCCAAAAGCGTCAAAACGGGAGCTCACAATGACGAAGCCCTTTTCTGCAATCCGGATGGTGTCCAATACCGGTCTTCGGTTGACGGAGTGAATGAATCCCAACGTGAAGGTATCACCGCGGGAAACTCGGATATGTCCGAGTGGGGTATTGGCTGGAAAGGATACGAAGCACAATACGCTCAGGAAAGGATAGAACAACAGGATACCGACAGAAAGACCAATCCCGAGGATGATCCAGAGGTACGTCTGTTTCATATAATGTTCTGCGGCCTTCGTGTGGACGAAAGCCGCAGAATTTCTCCGCTTCTTGCTTTTCGGTTATTTCAGGACGCCTTTTTCTTTGTAGTATTTTTCTGCACCGGCATGGAAGGGGATGGAAACGCCTTTGACGGCGGTCTGGAGATTCAATTCTTTGCCTTTGGCATGAGCGGAAGCCAAATCGGTCTGGTTTTCGAAGAGGGCCTTGGTCAGGTTGTATACGACATCTGCAGGAAGATCCTTACCGGCGATCAGCACGGCATTGACCGCAACGGTTTCTACATCCTGGCTCTGGTTCTTGTAAGTGTTGGCCGGAATCTTGGCTGCAGCGAGGAAGGGATATTTTTCGGAAAGCTTCTTGGCTGCATCACCGCTGATGTTGAGAATGCGGATATCGTGTTGGGTCGCGATATCGACGATGGCCGAATTGGGGATACCGGCTACAACGATGAAGGCGTCGATGTGACGGTCCTTGAACTGCTCCGCACTCTCGGAAAAGGAGAGGTACTGACCCTTGATATCATCTTTGGTCATGCCATAGACATCCAGCAACTGACGGAAATTGGCCTCGGTTCCGCTGCCTGGAGCACCCACTCCGATCTTCATCCCCTTGAGATCAGCAAAGGTCTTGGCCGGGCTGTCGGCACGAACGACGACCTGAATGATTTCGGGATACAGGACTGCAATGGCTCCCATTTCCTTCAGGGGTTCCTTGAAGGCTTCCTTGGCGTTGAAGGCGAAATCCAATGTGTCGCTCTGAACCAGTGCGAGTTCGGCTTCTTTTTTGTTGATCAGGCGGATGTTTTCTGCGGAAGCACCCGTTGTTTGCGCCGTGACGTTCATTCCAGGGATTTTGCTGTTCCAGATCTTGGCCATGGCACCGCCGAAGGGATAGTAGGTGCCTGCAGTGCCACCGGTGGCTAACACCAGTTTGGTTTCTGCAGCCATTGCGCTGCTGAATGCAGCGAGGGTCACCAGGACGATCAATCCAATGCTCCAGCTCTTCTTCATGGTCTTCATCCTTTCGTTGAAATGGTTTCGATAAGCGGCCTATGGGTAGTACCTACACACCATGATCGAGATGGCAAATACCTGATATGCTATACAAAGTCAATACGAGATTCGCCTCGAAAAACTGAAGCTGAATCAATGGGTTGAAAAAGATGGGTTCGAGAAGAGCGGCCCTGTTCCGATTGTCTTGGAATGCCGGGGTTCCAGTAGGGGGGTGGTTGAGTTTATCCGATGCCACAAAAATGGCGTATCTCCTCCCTATGTGACTTGGGTGAACTTTTTGGACATGTTGCGGGTCCATATAGAAAGATCGAATGCTGGTGGACCGCAGTGATTGACTTCCCGGTCCAATGCCGATAGATTGACGCAAGGAGGGGATACGATGCCTGCCATTTCTCAGCAGGAACCGATGATGATTGACTTATAAAACTTAAAAGCCTCATTCGAGCCGCATGGGTGGAGGCACGCCTTTTGGGTTGTATCGGATAAACTTAACCGCCCGAGCTCGTAAGCGCCGCGCATGCGGCCGGACTTCAACGATGGGTCAATGGAATGCAACATCTTGGTATTCAAACAGATATGGAATGGATGGGCATGCCCGGCTAAACGATCTCCGGCGGCTTCAAACAGTTTTCGCTGCAGCATCAAAAGGCGTACCCGCTCCCATGCTCAGGCCCGGTAATACCTAACAATTAGGGAAGGAGCGCCTTTTTACGAAGCCGTCATCGATGATTCCTGCAGTGCGTTTCCGACGGTCGCAGATCGGATTCATCCGTTTTCTCGATGATTCAGTATGTAGTAGCTCATCTTGATCCATTCGCTTGCCATCGTCAATGCACCGTGTTCGGTTCGCCACCAATTGGTGAGATCGAATCCCCAATGCGGCGCCTCGGCGACCCGGATCCGTACGGATGTTTCGGCGAATACCTTTTTGAAGGTCCAATAGGTGCGCCGGGTGTGCAGGGATGAGGTGACCACGAGAATGGATTGAACCGGATGCCGATCGATGTAGCGGCGAATGGCAAGCGCCTCCTCCCAGGTGCTCGACACGCCGTTGGGGTAGGGAACAATGGTGATCCGGTCTTCCGGAACGCCGCATCGGATCAACACCCTTTTGTTCACGTCCGTATCGCAGGGATACAGTCCCAACTGCACGGTGGGATCCTTTTCGGTTTGTGCGATCCAGACCTGGGAAGCCAGCCCCCTGCGGTAGAGATCGGCTGCGTAAAACGGTCGGGTGGCGTGTTCCCCATTCAGCAGATACAGGACATCGGCTTTTTCGAGCGGATGACTTACGACGAACCATTCGGCCACCCGATACAGCAACAGGTGCCGAAAGCCGACCACCGAAAGAACGGCCAAAAACAGGAGAAACCACGGAAGATAGCGTATGGATCTTCCGGCGTGAGAGGGTCGGGAAGGTTTGGATGAGCTCATGGCAATGGTTGGTCTTTAGAGACAGCGTCAGAGATATCGTTATGGGTATCGTTGTTCCTGTGCAAGGCGAATATCAGGAGTCAGGAGTCAGAAGTCAGGAGTCAGGAGTCAGGAGTCAGAAGAAAACGGAAGAACCCTGTTTTGTTAGGCTCGCCCCTGGGGCGTTCATTCATCGAAGTATAAGCACGGTTGCGTGGGGGATATCGGCAACATGCAAGATGCGTCGTGCATCGTGCGAGAGTGTGCACTTCCCCGGTTCGTGATCCCTGCGGCAGCGCCGAATGAATGGCCGAACGCATTTTGATCGGAATCCTATCAGCATGCCTGGCATTTGAAAATGAAAATTCGATTCACGATCCTGACGGTTATCGTTTCGGGCATGGTGTTCTGGTGGATCGGTCAGGTTCATGGCTCGGAGACAGCGCTCCTCGACGTGGAGAGCGCCGTTTCAGAGGCGTTATCGAATCAATCCGCCATAGCGGCAGCGGTGGAGCTGGAAAAGGCCGCCGTCGAAGGGGATAAGGCCGCAGGGGCCGCTCTGCTGCCCAGATTGTCGGCATCCTATGCCTACAGCCGCTTCAAGGATGCGCCCTATGCGGTGTTTGGGATGAACCACGTCCCGATCGGCAAACAAGACCGCTTCTCCTGGGATGTCTCGGCCGTTCAGCCGTTGTTTACAGGGTTTGCCTTGAGCACTCGAAAAAAGATGGCAGCTCTCGACGTCGATCTTCAGAAGGTTCGCACCGAGCAGGCCCATCTCGATGTGGCCCATCAGGCCCGGGTGGCCTGGTATCGGTTGGTTCTGGCAGAGCGTGCCGTTGCCGTCGCTCAGGAGGAAGTGGTCCAACTGGATGCCCACGTGCAGGATGCCCAGCGTTTCTTCGACCAGGGGGTCATCTCCTACAACGATCTGCTGAAGGCCAGAGTCGGCCTGGCCCACGCCAGGCAGGGTTTGGTTCAGGTTCAGGCCGAGCGAAACGTTGCGGCAGCCTATCTCAACACGGCGATCGGACGACCTGTCGACCAGCCTGTGCGCGTAGCCGGTCTGCCCGACACGCCGCCCGAACTTCCTGAGCTCGGTGCACTTCTCGATCTGGCACAGGTCCAACGGCCGGAACTCAAGGCCATGCGACTTTCCTTCGAAAAGGCGGGGCTTGCCGTTCAGGCGGCAAAAGCCCCGGCCTACCCCGAGCTTTCCATGATCGGTCGTTACGAACGATTGGGGGACAATGCCGCAGCCGATCACAACGAATTCGGAAACGACAACAACCTGAGCCTCTCTCTTCAGGCCAGATGGACCTTTTTCGAGTGGGGGAAAACCCGAGATGAGGTCCGCAAGGCCGCGCATGAGCAGGCTGCCGTCGAACGGCAATGGCA
Organism: uncultured Desulfatirhabdium sp.; assembly: GCA_964549995.1. GTDB lineage: Bacteria > Desulfobacterota > Desulfobacteria > Desulfobacterales > Desulfatirhabdiaceae > Desulfatirhabdium. The sequence goes on from CAZJXF010000016.1 coordinate 14,568, forward strand.
GGGGGTGAAGGACAGCGTGGCCTTGGAAGTCGTTCAAGCCTGGGAAACTTGGCGGGCCGCCCAAGAAAATTGCAACACGGCAAGGGAAGCCCGGATTCAGGCCGTCGAAAACTTTCGGATCACCAACCTGCGCTTTCAGCAGGGTGCGGCTACCTCGACGGATGTGCTCGATGCCCGAAGCTATCTGAGTCGGGCCGAACTCGACGACGACCGAGCGATCGTCGGGGTGTTTCTGGCGGAGGCCGATCTAAAACGGGCGATCGGGCAGCGATGATGGACTCGGAAAGGAGGCGCTATGGAAAGTCGTATTGCATCGGCGATCGGATGTCGGTATTCTCCCGTGGCCATTCTGTGGAAGGATGAAAAACCGGAAGGCGCCCGGGAATTCAAGCCCGGAAAATGGGGCTGCATCATGTGGATGCTTGCTGCTGCTGCAAAAGGACAGAAGGCTGTGTTCAGCAAGCAGACCTACGGGTGCTGGGGAGGAGGTGTTGGGCTTGGATTCGGGAATGTCTACGTCGATTTTCCGGGGGGCATCGATGGTTTCTGTCGCTTTCTTTCCTCGGGAAATGCCTGTTGCGAAGCGGGGAGGGCGGTTGCCGAAAACATCAAGCCCTACGTGACGGAGACCTTTCTGGAAGATTTTCTTCACGGCGAAGGGTATGTGCGCGACCCCGATCTGGTTCGGGATTTCCTCGAACAGTTGCCGATCATGGAGGTTCCGTCACCCTATGTCGTCTTTTCCCCGCTTGGGGATGTCGATCCGGAAGCGGACAAACCGCAGGTCGTCATCTTTCTGGTGGATGCCGATCAGCTTGCCGCACTGGTGATTCTGGCCAATTACGATCGAAAAGGGGTCGAAAACGTCATTGTACCCTATGGCGCAGGATGCCAGACCATCGGAATCTTCGCCTACCGAGAGGCGCAGAATGGTTTGGGACGGGCCGTTCTCGGTATGACCGACATCTCCGCACGGGAAAATGTCGCCCGCCAGCTCGAACGGGGACTGATGACCGTAGCCGTTCCCTACGAGCGCTTTCTGGAAATGGAAGCCCATGTTCCCGGAAGTTTTTTGGAAAGAAGGACCTGGAAAGCATTGAGACAGTGAACCAACCGAAACCGAAGTGAAGGAGTATGCTTTGAACACCGATGTATTGGAGCCTGAACAGGAAACGCTGTATTCATCGTTGGATGCCATTTTTTCGCCCAAATCCGTTGCCGTCATCGGCGCATCGAATACGCCCGGCAAAGTGGGCCACGATATTTTTCAGAACATTTTGAAGGGAGGATTCACCGGAACCCTCTATCCCGTCAATCCCAACACGAAGTCCATCCGCTGTGTCCGGGCCTATCCCTCCATTCTCGACATTCCCGACAGTGTCGATCTGGCCATGCTTATCCTGCCGCCCAAACGCTGTCTGGAAGCCGTCGATCAGGCCATTCAGAAAGGCGTGAAAGGGATGGTGATCGTTTCCGCCGGTTTTCGGGAAGTAGGTCCGGAAGGGGCGAAGATCGAAGCGACGATCGTCGAAACCTGCAGGGCCGCAGGCATCCGGGTGATCGGCCCCAACTGCCTCGGTGTGATCAATCCGCTTTCGGCCGTTCAGTTGAACGCCAGTTTTTCGGCGCGCATGCCCAAGGCCGGAAACGTTTCCTTCATCTCCCAAAGCGGAGCTTTGTGCACGGCCGTTCTGGATTTTGCGGCAGACAGGGACTTCGGCTTCTCCAAATTCATCTCCATCGGGAACAAGGCCGATATCGACGAGCTCGACCTGCTTCGGTACCTGCATCGCGACACGGATACCGAAGTCATCATGATCTACCTCGAAGAGCTTCGTCGGGGTCGAGAATTCATCGATACGGTCAAGGCCATCACATCAGGCGACCGTCCCACGCCGATCCTTGTCATCAAGAGCGGCCGCACCCGGGCCGGCGCCATGGCCGCAGCTTCCCACACCGGCGCCTTGGCGGGAACCGAGGCCGTTTACGACGCCATCTTCAAGCAGTGCGGGATCATTCGGGTTGAATCCATCGATGAACTCTTCGATTTTGCTACGGCATTCGCCTACAAGAACCTGAGCAATCTCGGAAAGCTTCGCAAGAAGATTCCGGAGGGGAACCGGGTGGCCATCATCACGAATGCGGGCGGGCCCGGTATTGTCGCCACGGACATGACGGTCAACTCCGGGCTGCAGCTGGCCAAATTTCAGCCGGAAACCACCGAGGTGCTGGCCTCTCATCTACCGGAAACGGCCAACATCCACAATCCGGTCGATGTTATCGGGGATGCATCCCAGGAACGGTATGAAAACGCCTTGAAGGCTGTCATCCGGGATGAGGGCGTCGACGGTGCGCTCGTGATCCTGACGCCCCAGTCCATGACCGATGCTCTCGGAACGGCAAAAGCCATCTCCGGCATTGCACGCCAGACGGCAAAACCCATTCTGTGCTGCTTTATGGGCATCGTGGATGTATCGGCAGGTGTCCGCCACCTTCAGGAAAACGGGATTCCCGTCTTCAAGTTCCCCGAAAGCGCCGCCAAGGCCATGGGGGCACTCTATCGGTATTCGAAATGGCTGAACCGACAGTTTCTCGCCCAATTTACCCTGAAACACGATGTCGAGCGGGCGAAGGCCATTCTTGCCGACCATGTACACCGGGGAAACACGACTTTGGGAGAGCTGGACGGCCTTGAGCTGCTCTCCTGCTATGGCTTCACCACCCTGCCGACCCGTCTTGCGACCAGCGCAGACGAGGCGGCGGCTCTTGCATCCGAGATGGGATATCCCGTCGTGATGAAGATCGTATCACCTCAGATTCTTCATAAGAGCGATGCAGGAGGGGTTCGGGTGAATCTGCAGAATGAAGCCGAGGTGCGAGAGTCCTTCGACACCATTCTCAGCAATGCCCGGGCCTACGATCCCAAAGCCGAAATCCGCGGTGTTCTGGTTCAGAAAATGGCGCCGAAAGGGGAAGAGATCATTCTCGGCATGAACCGATATCCCACCTTCGGGCCGCTCATCATGTTCGGGATCGGCGGCATCTTTGTCGAGGTGTTTCAGGATGTCGTCTTCCGCCTGGCTCCTGTGCAGCGCAATGAAGCCCGGCGTATGATCCGCAGCATCCGTGGGTACAAATTGCTCGAAGGGGTTCGCGGAAGACCGAAAACCGACTTGATCGAGCTCGAACGGCTCGTCGTCTCCTTTTCGGATCTGGTCGTGAATCATCCGGAAATTCGAGAAATCGATATCAATCCCCTGCTCGCTCATGCAGAAGGCAACGGAGCCACGGTGGCCGACTGTCGCATTCTGCTTCAGGCTTGAGCCGGTCCATGCCTGAAACCCATGAGACCCCACCGCTTTCCCCCCTCGCCGTCGTTTGGATGCTGCAGATGCCTTCGACCCTTCGGCGAGGGAGAGAGCAAAACACCTACCTCAGCCGCATGGCCCGGGATGCCGCACGGATATCCGCAAGGCATCTCGGGGTCGACGATTTGACCTTCCCCAAGACCGAAGACGGTGTTCCGCTTGCGGACCGCGGATGTTACTGGTCCGTTTCCCATAAGCCCCATGCGGTTGCAGGCATCGTTCATACCCATCCTGTCGGCATCGACATCGAGCGCATCCGCCCGGTGGCTGACGGCATGTTCCGGATGATTGGATATGACGACGAATGGGAAATGCTTTCGAAAATCGAAAGGTTCGAGCGGTTCTTCCGCCTCTGGACGGCCAAGGAAGCGACGCTCAAGGTCGTAGGCACCGGATTGAAGGCACTGTCGCGATGCCGTCTCGTCACCCGATCGTCGGATTGCCTCCATCTGCGGGTGGATCACGAGGTGTTTACGATCTATCAGGAACGTCGTGAGGAGCACCTGACTTCGGTTGCCGTTCAGGTCGGCAGTCCTGTGTTTCGATGGGAAACGGTCCGCTGATGCATGGAGTGGATCGCTTATGGCATTGATTCCACCAACTGTTTGGGATAGCATGGCGGGGCTTTCGACAGGGGCAACCGGGATGGTCTCGCAAAAAGTCGGCAAATCCCTGGTGAGTCGCATGGAGGCGGATACGCCTTTTTCGCTGCATCGGAAAAACTCAGCCGCCGGAGCTCGTAAGGGCCGGGCATGTGGCCAGACTTCAGCGAAAGGTCATTGGGATTCAACAGGTTGTTATTTTGAACAGATATGGATTGGATGCGCATGCCCGGCCCAACGAGGTCCGGCGGCTTCAAACAAGTTTCCGCTGCAGCATCAAAAGGCGTACCCGCCCCATGCTCAGGCCCGGAAATACGTCACTATCGGGGGGACAGCGACTTTTTGCGAGTCCATCAACCATTGTTCTTCTGACTTCTGACTACTGACTACTGGTTCCTGACTTCTGATTTCTGACATTCGATTCCATAGGAACCCATATGAACGATCTGCATTCCCATCGTTTTGTCGAAACCTATACCGGTCTTGTCGGTTTCGGGCTGGACCGGGAAACCGACGAGAACACCGTTATCTATTATCTGCAGAAGTTTTCCGACGACGCTCTGATGCAGCATTTGGTCCGGAAGATGACCAACGAAGAACTCGAGGAGATTTTCGAGGTTGTCAATCGCATCCTGAAGGCCCATCTGAGTGAAGACGAATACCACAGCCTTTTTCTTAAAGATCAGACCCATCATCATCCGGACGCCGGTCGTCCTGCAGCCGGTCGCCTATAACCTTTCATGATCCGTATTCCGAGTCGGAGAGAAATCCATGTTTTCCGAAGAACAATTGCAGCGCTATGCGCACATCCTGATCTGGGGACTGAAGACCGCCAGAACGGCCCCCTTTCGAAAGAATGATATCATTTTGATCCGTTACGATCGACCGGCCATCGGCTTGATGGAAATCCTCTTCGACATGCTTCTTGCAGAAGGCTTTCATCCCGTCACCCGGATGCTGTCGACCCCGAAGATGGAAACCTCTTTCTATACCCGTGCTGGAGCACGGCAGCTGACCTTCATCGCTCCCGGAGATGAAGAGCTGTATCGCAAACTCAACGGTTCGATCGCCCTTCTGGCTCCGGAATCCATCACCCACCTGAAACACGTCGAGCCGTCCCGTATAGGAAAAAGCCTGCTGGCTCGGAAACGGCTTCGAGATATCAGTACGGAACGGGAACAACAGGGGCTTTTCGGGTGGACCCTGTGCGCCTATCCGACACAGGAGCAGGCCGATCAGGCCGGCATCGACATCGAGACCTATGCGGATCAGATCGTGAAAGCTTGTTTTCTGGACCAGCCCGATCCGATTGTCGAATGGAAGCGGGTGTACCGAAGAGCGGTCGCACTGAAACAATGGCTGAACAATCTGGATGTCGAATCCTATCGGATCGAATCCGATTCCATGGATCTTACCATCAAGCCGGGAAAGGGGAGGCGATGGATCGGAGTTACAGGACACAACATTCCGAGCTTCGAGCTCTTCCTGTCTCCAGACTGGCGCGGAACCGAAGGCGTCTATTATGCCGATCAGCCTTCTTACCGGAGCGGCAACATTGTCCGGGGTGTTCGGCTGGAATTCCGAAAGGGGCAAGTAGTCTATGCATCAGCGGAAGTCGGTGAAGATTTCCTGCGAAAGCAGATCAGCATCGACAGCGGTGCTTGCAAGGTGGGGGAATTTTCGCTGACGGACAAACGCTTTTCTCGGATCGATCGCTTCATGGCGAACACCCTCTTCGACGAAAATTTCGGTGGTCAATACGGAAATTGCCATATCGCCCTCGGCTCCTCCTATGCCGACACGTATAGCGGCAATCAGGCGGATCTGACACCAAAACTGAAAAAGGCGTTGGGATTCAACGACTCGGCCCTGCACTGGGACCTCGTCAATACGGAAGCCAAACGCGTGACCGCCAAGCTCAAAGGGGGACGAACGCTTCCGATTTACGAGAACGGCGTGTTTTTGGGCGGATGATCGTCAAAAAGCGGGAATAGGGAACATACATGTTTTTTCGTGGCTGCAACAAGGATTGATTCATGAAAATTCTGATCACCGGTGGGGCCGGTTTCATCGGTTCCCATCTGACCGAGCTGTGCCTCGAACGAGGCGATGAGGTGTACATCATCGATGACCTGTCGACGGGTTCCATGGACAACATCCGGTTTCTCATGGAAGACGCACGGTATCGAAACCGGCTTTTCGTCACCATCGATACCATTCTCAACCACGATGTCCTGTTGGAACTGATCGGAACCTGCGATTGGGTGTTTCATCTGGCTGCGGCGGTCGGTGTGCGTCTCATCCTCGAGAAGCCGCTCGAGTCCATCCGCATCAACATTCAGGGAACGGAAAAGGTTCTCGAACTCTGCAACAAATTCAAGAAGAAGGTGCTCATCGCATCGACGTCGGAAGTTTACGGCAAACACCTGCATGCGCCTCTCGTTGAGACCGACAACATCATCTACGGCCCGTCGAGCAAATTCCGCTGGAGCTATGCCGCCTCAAAGCTCATGGACGAATTCACGGCCCTGGCGTATCACAGAACACACGACCTGAAGGTCGTCATCACCCGCTTGTTCAACACGGTCGGACCCCGGCAGACAGGGGCCTACGGCATGGTGATTCCGCGTTTCGTCACCCAGGCGCTTCACAACGAGCCCATCACCGTTTATGGAGACGGAAAGCAAACCCGAACCTTCACCTATGTCAAGGACGTAGCGGGTGCGCTGGTCGGTTTAATGGAACGGGAAGAGGCTGTTGGGCAGGTGTTTAATGTCGGCGGAACCCAGGAAATTTCCATCGGGGAGCTTGCCCGGCGGATTGTCGCGATGACCGGATCGTCTTCGACGATCACCTGCATTCCCTATGAAAAGGCATTCGGAAGAGATTTCGAGGACATGCAGCGCCGCGTACCCAGTATCGAAAAAATTCACCGGTTGATCGGGTACACGCCGAAGACGGATCTGGACGAAATTTTGCGGCAGGTCATCGAGGACATACGTCAAAAAAAGGAATGACGGCTTCGGACAAGGTTCCGATGCAACATCGGAAGGCGGCCCCCTTTCCCGAAGTCCGTCAGGAACCATCGCTGAAGATGAGACGGCTTTTCGCTATTCCCCGATCTTTTCCAAGGCTTCTTGAGCGGCCTCGATCACTTCAGGGTTTGTAACGTTTTTGAGGACATCGCGGATACGGTCGCGATAGGTCCTGGCACCGATCTCTCCCATCACATACAAAAGATCGCCTTTGACTCGGTCGTCTGCATCTGAAAACCGCGACCAAAGCGGATCGGCAAGTGTTCGGGCGAGCTCGGGCATATCGGCTGCCAGGGTTTCGACAGCGACCATGGCCCCCAGCCGAATCTGCCATTGGGGATGCACCAGCAGATCGACAAAGGCGTGGGGGATGGCCCGGTGGGTCCTCATCAAATCGGCAATTCGGTCGGCCTGACCATCCGATACGAGGTTTTCGAGGCTTTGGAGCCCGATGCCCATGGGATCTCGGTGAGCGGCGGTATCGATCACTTCCTGCAGATCGATGGCGCCGCTCCACCGAAATCCGCCTTCCAGAACCAGTGTCGGGACCGATTGGATCCGATCCTCTGCTGTGGCAAACCGGAAAGCATCGACAATGTCGAGGTAGACCGTTTCGGCATTCAGGCACAGCAAGATCATTTGCCGGACGGCCTTGGGACAATGGGGACAGGCGCTTGCCACAAAAAGCCGAAACAGGGCCGGAATTTCAAGAGATCCGATGTGGGAAGCCGATACCGAATCGAGTGCGGGAGCGCTGCCGCCAGCGATCCATCCAAGGGCCTCCAAGAAAGGAGGGAGTTCTTGCCCCTCAGGGATCATTCGGTAACGGATGCGCGGATGGATGCGGATGACGGGTGGGACGTCGCCTTCTTCCCGATCGATCGTGATGCGTACCTTCGCCCCCAGATCGCTCAGGCTTTCTACGAACGCATCGAAATCCTTCGATGCCGGATGATCGCTTCGCGTCAGCTGGATCGTCACCTCTCCCTCGATATCCGATACGCCCTTTCGAAAAAGGGCCTTTTCTTCCACATTCATTTCCCAGTTCACCGTAACTGTCTAGGACGAGGGCTTTTGTCCCCCGGGATGAATCTGCGACCTATCTTCCCCGACGTCGCAGGAATTCAGAACGTTGGCATACACTTGACCTCGTAGGGGCGACCCAGCGGTTCGTCCCTACAATATCAAAACGTCCCCATCCACCCCTCTTTCCTCTTTCCTCTTTCCTCTTTCCTAACGACTCATTTTTACACCAAAATCTTCTGAATGGCCTTATTCAACTCTTCCATGCGATAGGGCTTGGCGATATATCCTTTGGCGCCTGCTTCGATGGCGCGGTCCGAATGTCCGATGGGGCCATATCCGCTGGCGATCAGCACCTTGACCTTCGGATCGATCTTCAGCAGCTGCTGAAGGCAGGCATATCCGCCCATCCCCGGCATTCCCAAGTCCAGAATCACCAGATCGATCGGCTCCTGTTTGGAGCGGTAGAGCTGGATGGCCTCTTCTCCACTTTCGGAGAGAAGAACCTTGTAGCCGAGTCGATCGAGGATTTCCTGACAGAATTCCCGGATGAACGGGTCGTCATCGACCACGAGGATCGTTCGGTGATCTTTTTCGCTCACGAGTACGGGTTCGACAACGATGTCGCACACTTCTTCCCGGCCGGATTGTGCCGGAAAATACAGATCGAAGATCGTTCCTTGTCCCGGTTTGCTGATGCACTGAATATAGCCGGAATGCCCTTTCACGATCCCGAAAACGGTGGACAATCCCAAGCCGGTGCCTTTCCCGATTCCTTTGGTTGTGAAAAAGGGATCGAAAATGTGGCGAACCGTCTTCTCGTCCATGCCGCAACCCGTATCGGATACCCGAAGAACCACATAGGAACCGGGATCCATTTTCAAGCCATTGAATTGTCGGTTCTCTTCCACCTGCTCCATTCGGGTTTCATAGCGCAACATCCCCCCGTTCGGCATGGCATCGGCGGCGTTGGTTCCCAGGTTCATGATGATCTGGTCGATTTGGGTCGGGTCGGCGTGGATCAGGCCCAAATCCGGTTGAAGCCGTTTTTCGATCGTCACCATTTTGGGAAGGGTTCGTTCGAGGAGAACGAGGCTTTGCCGGATGACATCGTTTAACTGAATCAACCGAAGCTCCGGACTGACCCTCCTGCTGAACATCAGAATCTGTTTGACGAGTTGTTTCGCCCTTTCGGCAGATTTGAGAATTTGGGTAATGTCATGAGGTTTAGCGATGCCTTTCTGAGCGTCCAGCAAAGCCATTTGCCCGAACCCCATGATCGCACCGAGGATATTGTTGAAATCATGAGCGATCCCTCCGGCCAAGACCCCCAAGGCCTCCATCTTCTGGGCCTGAATCAACTGCATCTCCAGTCGGGCCTTTTCCATCTCGGCTTCTTTTCGACTGGAGATGTCCATATAGACAGCCTGGATGCCCACCAGCCGATTGCCCGACATCAGCGGGGAACCCGTGACAGCGACATCGATCGATCGGCCGAATTTGTTCTTTCGCTTGGTTTCGACATGAATCCGCTGTCCCTCGGCGATACGGCTCCGAAGGGTGTGGGCTTCCTTTTCGAGACCTTCCGGAGCCAGCAGCGCGCTGACGTTCTTTCCGCGAACCTCCTCCAGGGTATAGCCGAAGAGCCTCGTAAACTCCTGATTGATTCGGACGATGTTTCCGTCGAGTCCGGAGATGACGATGGCGACGGGCGAGTTTTCGATCAATTGATCGTAGAACGCCATCTGTTCCCGGAGTTTCAACTCTCCGTAAACCTTGTCGTGAATATCGAAGGCGATCCCGAACCGGACCAACCGACCGTCGGGCATTTTCAGAACCTGATGGATGTGGCGGTACCATCGATCGTCTTGGACGTCGAGACGATCCAAAATGGAGGCGCGTTCGGGGATGCGCTTCGAATCGGGTGGTGTTGAAGCCGGACAGAAGGAACACGGCCCGGTCGCCCCAGGATGGAGTGCTTTCCAGCAAACCTGTCCCACCGGATCGACACGCATCCGCTTCTTTAGCGCTTCGTTTGCATACAACACCTGGTTCGTTTCCGCATCCGTAACGTATGCAGCTGCATCGAGGCTTTCGATCATCAGTCGAAACAGGTCTTGCTCCATGATGCCTTTTCCCTTGAATGCGTCCTTGCACCTGAGAACAGGAGTCGGAAGTCGGAAGAACAACGGATGACTTTCGATCCAGCCGGTATCATTGCATCTCTGCATCTGGTTCGTCGGGTATCCTTTCGATAGAACAAGGAATCCCCTTCAGTATGGGAGTTCCGAAGGCCCTTGCGACCGGAAGGGCGGATGTGGCCTGGTTGTAATTGGCGGACAGATCCATATGACCGTCCTGGATCATCCACCAACCAGAGGCTGCTTGAACGACATCGGATCGAAGAGTGTCGGTCAACTCCACCCATTGGATGAAGGAACCCGATGCCGTCGTGATCCGAACCCGATCTCCTTGGGAAATCCCGGCTGCCTTGGCCGTATCGGGATGTATCCGACAGACCGGAAGCCCTTCCAGGTTCCGAAGACCATCGATCCAGCGATAGGAGCTGTGCAGGTAATGGGGGCTCTTGGCGCTGGTCAGCAGCAGTGCCCCTTTCTGTGAAGGGGTACTCGGTTGTCCTTCCTCTGCGATCCTTGCCCGAGGCAGTGGATCCAGCCCCCATTTGAGGGCGCTGTCGAGTCGGAGCTCCACCTTTTTCGATCGGGTACGGAAACCCTCGGTGCGATATTTCCGCTCGGACCAGTTGCCTTCCAGGAATCCCTGATTCGCGAATTCGGCGAAACGCAACCCGGACGGCTCCAGAACCGTATCGAGTATGTCTCGGATATCGTCGAACCAAAGATCGGGAGAGCTGACCCGTTTTCCGATTTCGTTGAGGATCCATAGGTCAGGTTTACAGGCTTCGGGAGGATCGACGAGTTTGGGTCTTGCCAGAACAATGCCGTGCCCCAGTCCATAATGACCGATGTCGTCGAATTCGAACTGCGTGGCGGCTGGAAGAACGATATCGGCAAGGGCGGCCGTCGGCGTCATCACGACATCCGAAACCGCCAGAAAGTCGAGAGCCATCAGGGCCTTTCGGGTCATCTCGCTGTCGGCATATCCGATGACGGGGTTGGCACACTGGATATAGGCCCCTCGAACCGGATAGGGAACGCTCTCGAGAACCGCCTTGCGCCAATAGGCGGATGGCACGGTCATCATCCGGGGAATGGTGCCATGATGGGCATGGAGCATCTGCCGAACCTTATCGGGAACAAGATCGGCCCGAACGAATTGCCCCATTCCGAGTACCGGGGGATCGATGGTATGCACATTGCCGCCGGCGACATCGAGGTTTCCGCAGACGGCCATCAAGCAGATCAGGGCCCGGATGGTGTGCCAGGCATCTGGATGCTGTTCGATTGCGTTTCCCCACAGGAGGGCCGATGGTTTGGCGGTGGCATACAGCCGCGCGCAGCTTCGGATCGCATCGGCATCGATGCCGCAGTGGGGGGCGACCCGTTCGGGTGTATACGGTTCACACTGCTTGCGGAGGTCTTCGAAGCCGATGGTCCAATCTCGAACAAAGATTTCGTCATAGAGGGTTTCGGTCAAAACGACATGGAGAAGAGCCAGAGCCAGTGCGGCATCGGTTCCAGGGCGGATCTGCAGGAAGAGATCCGACCGTTCGGCCGCCTTCGTCCGACAGGGATCGACGACGACAATGCGGCAGCCGTTTCGGATCTGTTCCCGCAGCAGGCTGGAAAAGACGCCTTCTTCGTTGGTGGCGAAGGGATTGGCACCCCAGATCAGAATGGTCTTGCTGGGATGGCGAAGATCGACCACCGGAAAAAAGCCGCAGGTATGCAGACCGCAGACTTCCCGGGGGGCATGACAGACATCTTGAACGGCGGCAATGTTTGGAGAACCGAACGCATGGGCCAGGCGGATCAATAGAAAATGCTCGAGCCCTTTGGGCATGCCCTGGCAAAAAACAACGGATCGGGCGCCATGTTCGTGCCGGATCCGTTTGAGGGAAAAAGCGATGATATCGAGGGCTTCAGGCCAGGAAATCGGTTTCCAGCCTCCTTTGCCCCGTTTTCCGACACGCTGCAACGGAGTGCGAAGCCGGTGAGGAGAAGTGAGTTTTTCGATCGAGGCCTTTCCTTTGCTGCAGAAATGCCCCCGGCTGAGAATGCCCTCGGATACGGGTCGAATATCGACAATACGTCCCGAAGAAACGGCGACATCCAGGGTGCATCCCCCATGATCCATCCGGGAGCAGTGGGTTCTATACCATGTCGTAGGAACCGATGAATTCGATGCCTCAGCCGGCATGTGATCCAGCATATTGAAAGAGTTGGTAAAGAATATCGAAAAAAATCGAACGTACCTTATAAGCGATGTCGTCTTTGTCGACGTATATAGCCAAAGGCTTGAGATATTGCAAACCCTTTTCCAAAGAAGGCTTTTCCCCATTTTTCTTGACACCGAAACCATCCATTTCCTATAGTGCCAGTAGGTTCGATCTTTGATCATCTTTCACACGGGGAGGGTTGCCATGGCCGTCAAAATCTTGATCCGCCGATCGGTATCGTCTGAAAAAGCCCAGATCCTTGCCCCATTGATGAAAAAGCTTCGTGCGCTCGCGCTGGACCAACCCGGATACATTTCCGGCGAGACGCTCAGAAGCGTCGATCAACCCGGAACCTACATCGTCCTGAGCACCTGGAAGGACTTGGCAAGCTGGAATGCCTGGCTTCGAAGCCCTGAACGCAGCGAGATTCAGGCCCAGATCGATGCCTTGACGGGTTCTCCTACCCAATACGAGGTTTTCTCGAACTCCTGATGGTCGAAAAATCCTTTTGCCCCTTATGCGGCGGGCCGTTGAACCGGATCGAACTGGAACACCGGCTCCGACTGCGTTGCGCCAGTTGCCAAACAGTGCTCTACGAGAACCCGATTCCGGCCACCTGCCTGGTCGTTCTCGATGACAAGCGGCGCATTCTGTTGGTCCGACGCAGTGTCGAACCGCATATCGGCAAATGGTGCCTTCCGGGAGGGTTCATTGAACTGGGGGAGCAGCCCGAAGAAGCCGCTCTTCGCGAGCTTCAAGAGGAAACCGGATTGCGGGGGCACATCGATCGTCTCCTCGGCGTTCGATCCAATCCCAGCAGGCTTTACCATACCGTTTTGTTGGTGGGGTACCTCGTGACCCGCTATGAGGGGATCCCTGTCCCTGGAGACGACGCATCCGAAATCGGATTTTTCGATCATGCCGCGCTTCCGGAAATCGCCTTCGACAACCATGTCCGTTTCATCGAAGATGCTTGGAATTTGGAAAGGCTGCATCGGGTATGAAGATACCGGTCCATCGCATTCAAAACGTTCTGGATGCATTCGGCAAACAAGTGGCTCGCTCGACGGAAGACAACAAGGCAGGCCCACAAGCTTGTGCCGGAATTGGCTCTGAAGCGCTTCATCCGCCGGCCGCCCTGAGGCAAACGATTATCGAGCACGTCGAACACGACATTGTCCAGCGGGTATACGACCTGGCCAGGTCCATTCCGGAGGAATCGGTTCTCCCTCCGAAGACCTCGGAGGAGACATCTGCAGACGTGCAACCGAAGGATTCTCAGAAATTGAAATATTGCCGTATCGACGGCAACGGAAACAAGGAATTTTTCGAAATCGATCTGGTTCAGTTTCATTGAACCGGATCCGACCAAAGGCTCAACATGACATTTCCGATCGACCTATCGACCTATCGACCCATTCGCTGCTCCTTGACCGCGCCGCTTTCACCTGAAGAAAAGGCCCAGCTCCTGAAAAACATCGAGCTTGTCCGGGACAGCATCGTTTTTTTCACGGCCTACGCCAACAAAAAAGGCCTCGGTGGGCATACGGGTGGTGCCTACGACATCGTTCCCGAGCTTCTCATCGTAGATGGATTCGTTCACAGCGGTGTTCCGATCTATCCGGTTCCCTTCGACGAGGCGGGCCATCGGGTGGCTGCGCAATACATGCTGGCTGCATTGAACGGGCACATGTCCTTCGAGGATCTGCTGCATTATCGGGAATTCGGTTTCGGCCTCTACGGCCATCCCGAACGAGATGACGCCCGCGGCATCGGATTCAGCTCGGGAAGACTCGGTCATCTCTGGAGCCATGTCAATGGCCTGGCAGAAGCCCATCCCGACCGTTGCCTCGTTCTTTTCGGGAGTGACGGCTCCCAGCAGGAAGGAAACGATGCCGAGGCGGCCCGATATGCCGTTGCGAGGAACCTCAACGTCAAGCTGTTGATCGATGACAACGATGTCACCATCGCCGGTCACCCCAGCCAATATATGAAAGGCTACGATGTCGCCGCAACTCTTGCGGGGCACGGGGTTCGGGTCGATGTCGGAGACGGTGAATCATTCGAAGCGCTGTATGAACGGATTCGTCTGGCCCTGGCGGCCCCGGGTCCCATTGCGCTGATCAACCGTCGCCGGATGGCCCCGGGTGTCGAAGGCATCGAAGGATCCCCCAAGGGACACGACGTCATTGCCGTCGATTACGCCATTCAGTATCTCAGTCGAAAAGGGCATTCCCGAGCCGTTTCTATGCTTCAGGCGGAGGCTCCGAAACAATCGACTCCGACCTACCGGGGAAGCTCCAAGGCAATGGCCAAGAACCGAGACGATTTCGGGAAAATCGTCTGCGATCTCCTGGCCGACATGCCGGACCGCAACCAGAAAGTGTTGGTGGTGGATTCCGATCTCGAGGGTTCCTGCGGGCTGCATCACATCCGCAAGCGGTTTCCTGACGTCTATGTCAACGCCGGCATCATGGAGCGGAACAACTTTTCGGTTGCTGCAGGCTTTGGCTCGGAACCGGGCAGACAGGGCATTTTCGGAACCTTTTCGGCGTTTCTGGAAATGCTCGTCTCCGAAATCACGATGGCCCGACTCAACCATGCGAATGTACTCGCCCATTTTTCGCATGCAGGCGTCGACGACATGGCCGACAATACCTGCCATTTCGGCATCAACGTCTTTTTTGCAGACAACGCGATTGCGGAAAAGGACACGACACGGCTGTATTTTCCTGCAGACACGAACCAATTGAAGGCGCTTCTGAAGACCGTCTTCTTCGAGCCGGGCCTCCGATTCGTCTTTTCGACCCGATCGGCCGTCCCCCTTCTCCTGGACGAATCGGGGAACCCCTTCTTCGGTCCGGACTATCGGTTCAGGAGCGGCATCGACGATGTGATCCGCAACGGCGAGGACGCCTTCATCGTGAGCTATGGGGAAATGCTCTACCGCTGCCTCGATGCCGTGGAGCGGTTGAAGGAAGAAGGGGTTCGGGTCGGTCTGATCAACAAGGCCACCCTCAACGTGGTCGATGAAGCGATGCTTCAGCGAATCGGTGCGGCGCGGGCGGTTCTTGTCGTCGAATCCCAGAACGTCAAGACGGGGTTGGGGTCGAAATTGGGCACATGGCTTCTCGAAAGGGGACTTTCCCCGAAATACCGGACGATGGGTGTCGGTAAGCTCGGCAGGGGCGGTCTTGAGGAGCAGATTCCCTACCAGGGGCTCGATCCGGAAGGCATCTACCGGGCGATGAAGGCGTTGATGGCTTGACGATCGGGGGAACGACGATGCTCGTTGTCGGGCTCACCGGCGGTATTGCCACGGGAAAATCCACGGTTTCGAAGATGTTTGCGGATTTGGGCGCCCGAATCGTGGATGCCGACCGCATCGCACGGCAGGTGGTCGAACCCGGGCTTCCGGCGTGGCAAGGCATTGTGGACACCTTCGGGAAAACCGTCCTGCTGCCCGACGGTACCATCGATCGGGTAGCCCTCGGAGACAAGGTCTTTGCCGATCCTGAAGCCAAGAAACGCATCGATGCCATCGTTCATCCCTTCGTGTTCGAGGCCATGGCCGAGGAAATCCAGCGGATCGAGGCAGCCGATCCCTCAGCCGTCGTCATCCTCGATGTGCCGCTGTTGATCGAAAGCGGAATGCATGACCACCTGCCGGAAGTCCTCCTGGTGTATGTCCCCGAATCTGTCCAGATGGAACGGCTGATGCGGCGTGATGGATTCGATGCGGAGCAGGCCACGGCTCGTATTCGATCCCAAATGCCTATCGAGGAAAAACGCCGCTACGCCACCATCGTCATCGACAACAGCCGTTCCATCGACGAAACGTCCCGTCAAATCGAGAAGGCATTCGCCTATCTGGTCCGCAAATCCAAGGATGCAACTCTTCAATGGAACGGCTGATCATCGCAGCGACCATCAGTTTCGGCATCGGTGCCTTCGGGTATGTGCTCTACCGTTTCTTTCTCGTTCCCATCCTCCATTTTCGAAATCTACGAAAACGTATTTTCTCTGCCGTGACGACCTATTCCGGAAAGGCGGAGCAGCAGCAGCATCTTCGAAAGCTGGCTGCGGCATTGAGCGATTGCCACGATCTGGAACTGCCGGTCTGGTATCGGCTTTCCCTCAAGAAACAGGGAATTCTGCCCTTGGATGCCGCAGCGGATCTGCAGACATTGGCCAATACGAAGCAGGCGGATCATATTCGAAGACGGGTGGCCGCCATTCGCAAGGCTTTGGGAGATGAATCCTGACGACTTCGCAAAAAGGCCGGATGCTGTGTCGTGCTGCATCCTTCGTCGTTGCGGCGTACGTCTAAGTACGCCTCACTCCTCAGGATTTGCACTCCTTGCCTGCGGCCTTTTTGCGAAGCCGTCCATAGGATCGACTTTGGGGCATTTTCGGGCCTGAGCATTGGGGCGGGACCGCCCCAATGCGCCGCGCTGGAGACTCACTGACTTCTGACTTCTGACTTCTGACTTCTGACTCCTGACTCCTGACTCCTGTTTCCCAGACGTTCAGGCGCTTTCCATGCCTTCCTTTGATTGGTACAGTTTTCTGACCCGATACCGACAGCCGATCCTCGAAGAATGGGTGGATCGGCTGAAGCGGGACGTCAGTGCCTTGTATGCCCGTCGTCCGATTGAAGAGCTTCGGTATACGGTTGGGAAAGCCTTCGAAGCCAACTTCCAGGCGCTCTGTTTCAACCGATGGGAGGCCCTCGACGCCTTCATCGACGAAATCTGTCGGCTTCGCCTGGAAGGAGGGTTTCCGCTTGTCGATGTCCAAAAAGCCTTCGACTTGTTTCGGCTGATCGTCGTACCGCTTATGGGTGCCGAATGCCGAAACGCCATTCCCACCGATACGATCCAGGAAATGAATCGATGCCTCGCATACACGATTTATTTCTTCAGCGATCATTTCCAGAACCTGCATCGAAGACATCTCGTCGAATATGCCGACAGGCTCCGGGAAGAGGTCCACAAGAAGACCGCACAGCTCAGCGAATCCGAACGAAAATACAAAACCCTCGTCGAAGAAATCACGGACGGATACGTAGTTCTTCAAGAGGATCGGATCGTTTTTCATAACCGAGCCTTTGCCGTTCTGCACGACCGGGCGGAAGAGGTTCTGAACGGCAGGATGTTCATGGAATTTGTCCTTCCGATGGACCGAAGCGCCATGCGGGAACTGCTTCTTGAAGCATCTACCGGTTCATCCGGGATCGCGCCATTCGAATATCGACGTCAAACCCGATCCGGCCGATCCTTTTCCACGGAAATCCAAATCAAGCGGACGGTATACGAAAACCGGGAGTGCCTGATCGGCTTGTGTCGAGACATTACCGAGCGGGTGGAGCTGGAACAGCGCATGCGGGAGGCGGAGCGCCTCGCCCACATCGCCCACGTGGCCACGTCCCTTTCCCATGAAATCCGCAATCCGCTGTCCGCTATCAAGATGAACCTCCAGATTTTGCAGCGACATCCGGATCTCGTCGGCAACGACAAACGACGGATCGATATTGCCGTTCAGGAAATGCATCGTCTGGAGCGGATCCTCAAGGAAGTCATCGATTTCACCAAGCCCGTGGTCCTCCACAAGTGCATCTGCGATCTGAATCAGGTGCTTCGGCAGACCGTCGAATTGCTGGAACCCAAATTTCTGGAAAAAGGGCTGCACATGCATCTGCACTTTGATGAAACCATGCCTGCCGTTCCGCTCGATCCCGAGAAGATCGAGCAGATCGCCATCAACCTTTTGCTCAACGCCATCGAGGCAGCACCGAACGGTACGAGCATTTGCATCGGCACCCGATGGGAGCCGGATTCCGGAAGTCCTTCCGTTTGCTTCCGGATCGAAAACGAGGGCAGCGGGATTCCGTCGGATATTCGGGAGAAGTTGTTCCACCCCTTCTTCACCACCAAAAGCAAGGGGGTCGGACTTGGACTGAGTGTCGTGCGCAGGCTGGTGGAAGCGCACGAAGGAAGCGTTGAAGTGAGCGACGGTCAGAACGGCGGTACCGTCTTTACCGTCATTCTTCCTCAGAGGGATGGGCATGGCAACAATTCTGGTCATTGACGACGAAACACCGATCCTCGAATCCCTCGACATGTTTCTGAGCGAAAAAGGGCATGTCGTTGTGACCGCAGCCACTGCGGCGGAGGGTGCCGCAGCCTGTTCGAAGAGCCGCCCCCATGTCGTGCTGCTCGACATTCGTCTTCCGGACCAAAACGGCATCGAAACCCTCAAGACCATTCTGAACACGCCTCATTCTCCCAAGGTCATCATGATGACGGCCTTTCAGGACATGGAGACGACCATCGAAGCCATGAAATCCGGGGCCTACGATTATCTGAGCAAACCCCTCGATATCGACGAAGTCGAGCGTTCGGTGGAACGGGCGGTGCGATTGAGCCTCGTCGAGCGCATCGATGATGCGCCTTCACCCGAAGGATGGACGACTTCCCGGGATGTTCTGATCGGAAAGCATCCGGCCATGCGGGAAATCTTCAAGACCATCGGCATGTTGTGCCGCAACCAGGCCACCGTTCTGATTCAGGGGGAAACCGGAACCGGCAAGGAACTCATCGCCCGGATCATCCATCAGAACAGTCCGTGCAGCGATCAGCCGATGATCACGCTCGATTGCTCGGCCATCGTGGAGCCTCTTCTGGAGAGCGAGCTCTTCGGCCATCGGAGAGGGGCCTTTACCGGAGCCATCGATACGAAACCCGGAAAGATCGAGTTGGCCGGAAGAGGAACCCTCTTTCTCGACGAGGTCACCGAAATGCCGCTTTCGGTTCAGTCAAAATTTCTCGGGGTTCTCGAGCGCAGAGAATTCATGCGTGTCGGCGGAACGTCCGTTCACCAATCGCTTTGTCGTATCATTTCAGCAACCAACCGCAATATCGAGGAACGGGTCCGACAGGGGAGCTTTCGAGAAGACCTCTACTACAGATTGAAGGTGGTGACCATTCGGGTGCCACCGCTTCGAGAGAGACGATCCGACATTCCCGAACTTGCCCGCTATTTTTTGAAGAAGGCGGCAGCGACCCTCGGCGTCGAAGTGCGGCAATTCGAGGACGGGATCCTCGAACGGTTGTGTGAACATCCCTGGTACGGAAACGTTCGGGAACTCAAACACGTGATTTTGGCTGCTGCGCTGCGATCGAGAGGCAGCATCGTTTTGCTGGAGGACATTGAACGGGAACTGCATTCGAGTGCTCCCTGTACGGGGAATGCAGCATCCTTTCGGCTGGAATCGGTCGAGCGCGAACAGATTCGAAATACCCTGATCCATACCGGATGGAACCGATCGAAGGCCGCGCGGCTGTTGGGGATCAGCCTTCCCACACTCCGGGCCAAGATCGCCCGGTACGGGCTGAAGGCCACCACTCCCTCGAAAGAATAGTCCTCATCGGCTCCGACATCGCCGTTTTCGGGCACGGATGCCCATTTCCTGGTTGACATCGTCCGCAATTTCCGCTTTATTCCGATCATTCCGAACGGTTCGGAATCGATGGTTTCTCGGGAACAATCATTCATGCTTCATTCGTCAGAAAAGCAGCAGATTCTACGCAACATCGTCCTGGTAGGCATCTGGCTCATCGTCGTGAACGGGTATGCCCTGCTTGCCTTGAACCGGCTGAATGTCACGCCGGACAATGCTTTTCCGTGGATCAACCCGAAGATATTCAAGACAGAACACAAGTGGAATCTGATCAAGCTGCACGCGAAGTGGGATTCGTACTGGTTTCTCGATGTCGCCAAGAACGGCTATTACATGCGCGGGGAAAACGAATTCGCCAACGTCGTCTTCTTTCCCCTGTATCCGCTGTGTGTCCGACTGGTGGGGTATCTCACCGGAGGCAACCTCATTCTGGCCGGATGGATCGTGAGCAGTTTATGTCTTCTGGCGAGTGTCGTGCTGCTGACCCGCCTGGTGCAACGGTTTCATCCCGACATCGATCCCATGTGGCCGATCATCTTCCTGCTGATTTTTCCGACGGCCTTTTTCCTCAATGCCGTGTATTCCGAGGCGATGTTCCTGATGTTTTCCATCGCCATGTTTTACTTCGCCTTCCAGAGACGTTTCTGGATGGCTGCCTTCTGTGCGGCTTTGGCATCCGCCACCCGCATGGCTGGGGTTTTCCTGTGCTTTCCGCTCCTGGTCGAGTTTCTCCAGGCAAATGGCTGGCGGGCCTTGTTTTCCCGATCGGTTCTTCCGCTCGGTATCGCTCCGGCGGGGGTATTGGCCTTCTTTCTGTACCACTACGTCAAGTTCGGGGACTTTTTGCTCTATCTGAAGGTCGAACGGTGGTGGGGACGGGATTTTTCCGGAGACATCGACGATCTGGATCAAATCGTCACCCACAGCGGGATCACCAACTGGATCATCGAATGGGGATTCACGATTTTCGGATTCGCGGCGGCCATCGCCGTTCTATGGAAGCTGCGCCGCTCCTATGGAATCTATATGCTCGTCTCGATGGCCATCGCGTTCGCAAGCGGAGGAACCTTCGGCATCGGCCGCTATTGTATGGTGCTTTTTCCGACCTATCTGCTGGCTGCATCCATCGAGTCGGTTCCTGTAAAAAGCGCTTGGATCCTGACATCCACGATGTTTTTGGCGCTGAATACCCTCCTGTTCATCAATACCTACTGGGCGGGATGATCGCCGCCATTCGGAACCGCTCATGAATCCCATCGATGCGCCCCCCCATCTGTCGCCCCCCACTGACGGACAGGCTCCGCAGCCGGATCCGCTCGTCAGCATTGTCGTGCCGGCCTTCAACGAAACGGAAAACATCCCCGTGCTGTACGAGCGGCTTCGGGCGGTTTTCGAAAACGGCCTTTGCTGTCGCTGGGAGCTGGTTTTCGTGGACGACGGCAGCCGGGACAATACCTGGAAAACCATCGGAGAGCTTTGCGAACGCCATGCCAACGTTCGTGGAATCCGCCTTTCCCGCAACTTCGGGCATCAGTATGCGCTTATGGCCGGTCTGGAGCATGCAGCAGGGGATGCTGTCGTGACGATGGACTGCGATCTGCAGCATCCGGTGGAAATGCTGCCGCAGATGATCGCAGCCTGGAAGGCAGGACATCAAATCGTCAAGATGGTCCGGCAGGATGCGCCGCATACGGGGCTCTTGAAAAAATGGACATCCCGATTATACTATAACCTTTTCACGTGGCTCAGCGACGTTCCGATGCGGCCTGGTCTTGCCGACTTCCGCCTCATCGATCGCCAGGTTCTGGAAGAGCTCAAGCGGTTTCGGGAAGAAGGGCTGTTCTTGCGGGGGCTGGTCGAATGGGTCGGGTTCCATGCCTGCGAGCTCCCCTACCAGGCTGCCGATCGTTTGAAGGGCACCAGCCAATACAGTGTCCGAAAAATGCTGAAACTGGCCTGGCACGGCATCAGCTCGTTTTCGATTCTGCCGCTTCGTATCGGCATGCTCTTCGGTATTGCTGGAACGGTGTTGTCGATCCTCGGCATTCTGTATGCCCTCTATGGGAAATGGATTCAGGGGGAGGTCGTTCCTGGGTGGGCGTCGATCGTCATGGGAACATCCCTACTGTTTTCCCTGTTGTTCGTCTATCTCGGCATTCTCGGCGAGTATATCGGCCGTATCGTGATCGAGGTTCGAAACCGACCCCGATTCATCGTCATGGAAAAAAGAGGTTTCCCGCGTCATCCGAATGGTTGACCCCATGCAGACAATTCCGATCCGCAACCGGCAGACCGGTTGCCGTACCGCCCCCTCTCGCCATCGCCCTCCCGTCCGCCTCATCGTCAATGCAGACGATTTGGGGTTGTCCGAGCCGATCAACGAAGGGATCTTTCTGGCCCACCGGAGGGGCCTGGTCACCAGCGCATCGATCATGACGGTCGGCAAGGCCTTCGATCATGCCGTAGAACGCCTTACCGATGTGCCCTACCTTGATATCGGTGTTCACCTGACCCTCGTTGCAGAAGAGCCGCTCATTCGAAGAAACACGACATTGATCAACGGCGGAAACCGCTTTCCCAAAGACATCGGCGCGTTTCTGATGGCCTATCTGACACGAGGCATCCGACTTGAAGACATTCGCAGGGAATGGATCGCTCAGATCGAAAAAGCCCTCGATAGGGGAATTTCCGTCACCCATATGGACAGCCATCAACATGTGCATGTTCTGCCCGGCATTGCCGAAGTGGCCCGGGAGTTGGCTGACCGATACAAGATCCCCTTCATACGAATACCTTCCGAGACTTTCCAAGGCTACATGCTGCAGGATCTGCGCAACATCCGCCGTTTGATGGGAGAAGTGGCGTTGAAAACCTTCTGCCTGATGGTCCCGCGGGAGAGTGCTTTACAGGGAAACGGGTTGATACCGCATTTTCTCGGATTCTTCTTCGGTGGAAGGCTCGATTCGGAAGGGCTGAAGCGTATTCTGACATCCACGAAGCCGGGAGAAACCTACGAATTGATGTGCCATCCGGGCTTTGCACCGACGGAGCCCGAATACAGACAATGGCATTATCGGCATGAAGGAGAGTTGATGACCCTTGCGTCCCCGAAGCTACGCTCCGAATTGGAAACCAACGGCATTCACCTGTGTCGGTTCTGGGATCTGATCGTGGATGCCGAAAGGAAATCCCATGCAATCGCTTGAACAAGGTCAACACAAATTGGTCAGTGCCGAGGAGGCGATCAGCCGCATCCGCAAAGGAAGCCGGGTGTTCATCGGCACGGGATGCGGCGAGCCGCAGCATCTGATTCGAACGATGGTGAGCGACATCAACCTGCAGGACATCATGGTCTATCAGATGATGTCCTTTACCCTGGCGGATTACATCGAGGATGACCAGTTTCGGAATCGTTTTTCGCTGAAACTCTTCTTCATCAGCCGCCAGATGCGGGAGGCGGCCTTCAAGGGCTGGATCGACTACATTCCGGCGTATCTCAGTCAAATTCCGAGGCTTTTTTCAAGCCACCGCATCGGTCTCGACGTGGCGCTCATTCAGGTAAGCCCGCCGGACAAATACGGCTATTGCAGCCTCGGCGTATCGGTGGACATCACCCGAGCCGGCATGGAAAACGCCAAGCTCGTCATCGCCCAGATCAATCCCCGGATGCCCCGAACTTGGGGGGACAGTTTCGTCCATATCGACGACATCGACTATCTGGTCTACTATGATGAGCCGATCGTGGAAATGGCCAACCGTGAGTACGATCCCGAGCTCATTCGGCGCATCGGACATTTCGTCTCTCAGCTCGTCGATGACGGCGTCACCTTGCAAATCGGTTTTGGAAACCTGCCAAATGCCATTCTGCCGTATCTGGACGGAAAAAAAGACCTGGGCATCCATACCCAGGTCATCACCGACGGGATGCTTCCCCTCTTCGAAAAGAAAGTCATCACCAACCGCAAGAAAAGTCTGCTGCCGGGGCGGGTGGTCGCCTCCTTGTGCATGGGAACCGAAGCCATCTACCGCTTCGTCGACAACAACCCCGTATTTTATTTCCGCTCGTCGGAATTCGTCAACGACCCGACGGTCATCGCCCGAAACGACAACCTCGTCTCCATCAGCTCGGCCCTCGAAGTGGATTTGACCGGACAGGTCAGTACCGATTCGATGGGATACCTCTTCTACAGTGGCATCGGGGATCAGGTGGATTTCCTTCGGGGCTCGGCCATGTCGAAGGGAGGGTTTTCGATTATCGCCTTGCCGTCTACGGCAAGGGGAGGGACGGTCAGCCGGATCGTTCCACATCTGAGCGAAGGTGCCGGTGTCGCCACCACCCGCGGGGACGTCAATTTCATCGTCACCGAATACGGGATCGCAGAGCTCAAGGGAAAGAGCATTTACCAGCGGGTCATGGAACTGGCCCAGATCGCACACCCGAAATTTCGGGAAGAGCTGATCGACATCGCCAAGTCCCGCCATTACATTTTCCAGGATCAGCTGCCTCCGGTGCAGGAGGACTTGTTGTTCCTCGAAGGCTACCGCAGCACCGTCACGCTGCGCAACGGCAAAACCATCGAATTTCGGCCGCTCTTGCCCTCGGACGAATTTTCCTACCGCAATTTCTTCTATTCCCTTCAGGAAGAGACCATCTATCGCCGGTTCTTCTACAAGATCAAGATCTTCTCCCACGAGATGGTGCAGAAGCAGTGGGCCAGCGTCGATTACCGCAAGAACATGTCGATCATCGGGTTGACCCAGCGGGGAGGCAGTCGGGAGATCATGGCCATCGGCTCCTATGCCGAAGAGCAGGAACAGCGGGCCGAGGTGGCCTTCGTGGTTCGGGAGGATTTCCAGGGACTTGGGGTGTGCACGATCCTGCTGAAGATTTTGGAGGGAATCGCCAAGGAAAACAAGTACAAGGGATTCGTCGCGTCGGTACTGAAGGAAAACACGGCCATGATCCACGTGTTCAAGAAGCGCTACCCCCATGCCCGGGTGCTCATGACCGGCGGAAGCGATGTCACCATCATCATGGACTTCGACGATGCCGTCGAGCCGGCAGAAAAGGGATGCACGTGCTAAGGAGTGTTGCGATACGTCTTCCGTGAGCCGCATGGGGGTGGAGCAACTTTTTGCGAAGCCGTCTTGCCTAAATACGCACCTGCCGGACCGTTAGCCGAGAGGTGTCTGTCGTACCCAATCCCCATTTTTCCGCAAGCCGAATATAACCGATTTCCTGTGGTGCCATCTGAAAGAGTTGGTTTGCCGCATGCGCATCCGCAGCAACAGGGTCGTCGCTCAGGATGAGCCGGTTGCGAACGACGACATCCGACAGACTGCCGCCGGATGGTCCATTGTCGATCATGACCCGGGTCGCATCGATGATCGTGAGATCGGGTTTGAAGAACTGTGCCAAATCGACAATGCTCTGGTGAATGTCCTGATGTAGGGCGTTTCGTCTGCCGCCGACCCCGCCGATCCAGTTCTTCATACCGAGGGTGAGTCGGCTGATGCTGTGGACTTTCGCGACCGGGATGTTGATCCGTTTGTCTGCCTCGACGATGGGAGCGAACACGGGCCACATCTCCAACCGATGACCGTGAAGATGCATCTCCCGCATCAGGCTCGATGTCGGATAAACGAGCTCGGCCCCTGTATCCTTGGCGACCTGTGCGACCCCGGTGGCGAGGAAACACTGCCGGGCGTCGTGGATGGTGTGATCGACGATGCGGACGGTTTTGGCCCCGGCATCGAAGCACAAGCGAATCACGGCCTGCAGAACCTCGGGATGGGTGGTAGCACCGAACTGAGGGGCCCTTGCCCAGGAGATGTTGGGTTTGATGACGACGACATCTCCTCGCGAGACGTATCGGCCCATCCCACCGGCTGCTTCCACCAGTTTGCGGGTCAGTATCCCGATATCACATCCGGTTTCGGGTCCTGCGGCATCGATCAAGGTCTTTTTGGACGGCGCCTCCGCCCATGCCGACGATAGGAGAGAGGCACAGGGGGCGGTAGCCAGCATGCCGACCATGGTTTTGAGCACGAAACGTCTTCCGACGGGTTCATCGTAAGGCATCGGCTTTCTCATTTTCTGTGGGCTCGAACAGGATGACTCGGTTTCGCCCGGAATTCTTGGCGGTGTATAGGGCCTGATCTGCTGCAGCGATCAAGGAATCGGGGGTTCGAGGGAAGACATCCAGGATGGAGGCGACACCTGCGCTGACCGTGATGTGGAACATCTGCTCTGCATATTGAAAGACATGGTCCGAGAGGGCGTTCCGAAAGCGTTCACAGACGGTAAGCGTTTGTTCTTTGTTGGTGTCGGCCAGAATAACGGCGAATTCCTCTCCTCCATACCGGCAGGGAATGTCCGTCATACGCAGCCATTCCGTCAGAAGCCGACCGAAGGTGGACAACACCATGTCTCCGGCCTGATGGCCGAGGGTGTCGTTGATGCGTTTGAAATGGTCAATGTCGAACATGCACAGGATGAGGTCCGACTGCCTGCGGATGGCCCGGGCGACTTCCCGTTCGAGAGCTTCGGTAAAATAGCGTCTGTTGTACAATCCCGTAAGTCCGTCTCGGGTGGACAGTTCCGCCATCTTCTGGATGGCCTTCCGGGCTTCCTTCTTGACCCGTGCCCTGCCGAGAACCTTGTTGACGCGTTCGATCCATTCCTTCCGGCTGAGATGGATCAAGCTCACATAGTCGTATGCCCCTGCCTGGAGCACTTGGGTGGCGATTCGCTCGTCCCCCTTCGCAGCGATGACGATGAGCGGCGTATCGATTTTTTTCTGCATCATCCAGTTCAACAGATCAAGGGCTGTTCCATCGGCCCATCGGAACCGTGCAAGGATCAGGTCGAATTCGCCCGATTCGAGCCGATCCATCGCCTCCCGAAGCGAGGATGCAGGGGTGATGTTCGGATACATCCGACGGATGATCGACACTTCCGCCGGGTGATCTTTCCGGTGAATGTCCTCGATCCAAAGCAGCCTCATGTGATCCGGATCGGCGATACCGATTTCGGATGAGGGCGCAAGATCGACCGTATCGAAGACCTGGATGCCCTGCATCCGCTTGACGATGGCGGAGATGCGGTTTCCGGCCTCTTCGATGCGCGTCAGGTGGCGATCGAGTTTGTCCGGATCGTTTCGATCCAATCGGATCAGCTCGATGGTTCCCAGAAGGCCGGTCAGCGGTTGGTTCAATTCGTGGGCTGTGGCTCCTGCCATCTGCAGCAGCACCTTGAGTCGTTCTTCTTCGATCAGAGCGCTTTGCTGTTCGATGATCTTGCGGTTTGCGCTCCGAAGTCCGTCAATCATGTCGTTCAGCTCCCGGGTGGTTTGTTCCAGGGCGAGCTGTTTCTTGCGGAGATCCAGAAATACGTTGACCTTGCTGAGCAGAATGTGTGGATCGATGGGTTTAAAGAGGTAATCGACGGCACCCGATTCGTATCCCCTGAAAACATGTTGTTGCTCCTTGCTGATGGCTGTCACGAAAATGATCGGGATATGGCGGGTTCTCGTGCTCTGGCGCATCAGCTCCGCAGTCTCGAAGCCGTCCATTTCGGGCATCTGCACGTCCATGAGGACAAGGGCGACATCCGTTTCGAGCATGATGCCGAGAGCCTCGTTCCCGGAGCCGGCCTTGAGCACCTGAATGTCCGGACGCTCCAGCAGGCTTTCGAGAGCCAGCAAATTGGCGGGTTGATCGTCCACAATAAGGATCGGGACGGGAGGCGATTCAAGGGCTTGCATGCCGGGATCTCCTATTCTCTCCTAACTCCAAACTTCTCTCTCCTAACTTCTGTCTCCTGTCTCCTGACTCCTGTCTTCTGACTCCTGTCTCCTGACTTCTGACTCCTGTCTCCTGACTTCTGTCTCCTGCCTCCTGTCTTCAGCCCCCATTCCCCGCAACCACCGAATCGAAGAGCAGCGGCGGCGGCCCTTCCATGAATCCGATCCATCCGGGTTTCGACCGAAGGCCCGTTTCAAGCTGTCCGGCATCCATCTTCAGGCGATCGGCCAACTCGGATACATACAGAACGCGTGATTCCTGAAGAATGTCCCGGATAGCGGCTTCCGTTTCTGGGGAGAAGGGCATATGGGTTTCTGCAGGTTGCAGGATGTCATTGATCAAGGATGAGGCTGCAGCGTCGCAGGTCATTTGAATCCATTCCCGAACGGTCTTCGGTCCAATGGGTGTACCGCCATTCGATAGATCGCCGCTCTGGGCATCCGCCAGCACGTCCCGCAATGCGGCAAGTGCTGCAACCGCCTCTTCGGAAGGAACGACCCACTTGGCTCCCTTTCGACGGAGGGCATTCAGATAGGTGTGGGCCTTGCTTTCTGCTTTGGGAAAAGCGCGCCTGGGGTGCCGGATCAGGACAAGATTTTGGAGCTTCCGGGTGTCCATCAGATTCAGAAGCCTTTTCAGCCGGGCGGCCAGTGTGGTCAGATTCGCCTGGTTGCAGAAGCTGACGGGAATGGTACGGTTCTTGTGGCGAAGCATCATGTCGATGTCTGGAAGGGAAGGAGCGTCCATTTCCGTGCAGGTGCCGTCGTGCAGGGGGCAGATGACTGGAATGGCCGAATGAAGGATGGCATCGAGATCATCCGGATGCATCGAGTGGCGGATTTTCTCGAAGCGCTGCTCGAATTCGCCTTCCAGAAAATCGTTATCCGAGCCGGGGTCGGGAGTCTTCGGTGGAGAGTCGGCTGTTTTCCTGCCATAACGAATTTCGTCATAGAGCTCTGCTGCAATGGTGAGGGCTTCCCGGGCGGTTTGTCTGGAGGAAGGCCATCGTTTTTTCAGACCGGCCATGATTCGAGGTCCCAGGTTCGAGCCTCCTTCGGAGCCCTTGAGGCGAAGCTGGATCAGTCGAGCGGCCTGCTCCAACTGGATGGCTGTCAAGGAAATCTGATGCTCGGTCAATCCATCGAAATCGGGATCGCATACGGCTTCTTTCAGGTGGCCGTAAAAGAGAATCTGGATGCAGGAAAGCAACAGCAGGTTTTGGCATTCGTTGTAAAGCGTTCGGACGGCCTGCCCGAAGGTGAAGATCCCCTCCTTGTCTCCTTCATGCCGCTGAAGCGCCTCGATCTGATCGAAGCACAACACGACCGGGACCTCAGGGCCGATCATGCGAAACATTTCCTTCACAAAGTTCCTGGCTTGATCCTCGGCGCTGACGTCGTCCTCGGAGGGGTTTTCGAGGCCCAAGGCCTTGAGACGTTCTTCTTCGAGGGAATGTCCCTTCAGCCACGCCAGAACATTCACCCGGTCCATCCCCCGGACCAGATGGGTGATGGCCTTGACGAAGGGCCCGCTCAGATCCGATTCCAGTCGCAACATGTCGGTGATCTGCCGAAACGTGTGAATTCCGATCGCTTGTTGGTTGGCCTTTCGATAGATCCGTCGAAGAAAGAGCCGCTCGAGCTGTGCTCTGGAAGAACCGGGGCAACCGGTGGAACGCTGGAGACTGTCGATGCAGGATTCCCGCAAATGACGCCAGAACCGTTTGGAGCTGGTGTGCAGGCGAACGGCGATGAACGCGTGATACTGTCCGCTGTGGAGGAGTGCCTGATGAAGACGGTGCAGAAGATGTGTTTTCCCGGAACCGGGAGCGCCCGCAATCAGCATGGAAGCACTGCGTTTCTCCCGTCGTACGACATCGATGAGATGCAGGCATTGCAGGAAAGCATCCCGATGGATATCGTCGACGGTCGGCTCCGATCCGCTGAACGGATCCGAAACGATGCGATGGCGGAACGGGTTGTCCATAAGGTTGCTCCAAGTTTCCTTCACACATCGCCTTTGTGGCGTTCATCCATCGATGCGTAAGAGCGGATGATGCATCCGGTTTTTTCGTGGATCGGACGGTCGGGCTTTGTTTCGGGCCCAGCCGCCAGGGCTTGATCGAAGGTGACCCCACAGGCGCGACGATACCCAAAAAACAGGGGTAGATCGACTTTTTGCGAGTCCATCATGCTTGATGGACTCGCAAAAAGTCGCCACTTACCGATTTCCTTCCAATGCCGGACTTCCAGCAGGAGGGCGGGTGGTGTTTTGCGAAGCAGCGGAAA
>CAZJXF010000017.1:0-37123 GCA_964549995.1 uncultured Desulfatirhabdium sp.
AACCGCATGGCCGTCTATCAGGCCATGGGATGGTTTGCACCGGCGCTTGCCCTGGCGGCTCAGGGCGAGCGCTCCATGTGCAACTGGGACGAAGACAGTCTGACGATGGCTGTGGCAGCCAGCCGAGACTGCTTGAAAGGCATCGATAAGAAGGGCCTGGATGCCGTCTATCTGGCATCCACCACCCTGCCGTTTGCAGACCGTCAGAACGCGGGTGTCGTGGCTGCAGCCCTGCATCTGGGTCCCCGAGTTCTGACGGCCGATATCACCTCCTGCCAGCGGGCTGCGACGACAGCGCTGATTACGGCTCTGGATGCGGTTCAGGGGGGATCGAAGCACGCCGTTCTCGTTGCCGCCTCGGACAAGCGGGAGACGAAGGCCGCCTATTTTTACGAACTGTGGTTCGGAGACGGAGCCGCAGCCGTTTGTGTCGGCGATGAGAACGTCATCGCGGAATATAAGGGGTCCTATTCCGTTTCCCGGGATTTTGTGGATCACTACCGGGGTGCCCTCAATCCGTACGATTATACCTGGGAAGAACGATGGGCCAGGGACGAAGGTTATGCCAAGATCATTCCGGAGGCGGTGAACGGTCTGATGCAGAAGCTCGGCATTACGATGAACGATGTGGACAAGCTGGCCTTTCCGTGTCTGTTTAAGGCGGAGCATCGGAACATCGCCAAAATGCTGGGGGCATCCCCCGAAAAAGTGGTCGACACCCTCTTCGATGTCTGCGGAGAAACCGGCTGCGCCCATAGCCTGATGATGCTGGTATCGGCCCTGGAAAACGCCAAGCCCGGTGACCGGATCCTGGTTGCCGGTTTCGGGCAGGGATGCGATGCCCTATACTTTCAGGTGACGGAAGCCATCACGAAGCTGCCTCGAAGAAACGGGGTGAGTGGATCGCTTGCTCAGAAGAAGACCACAGACAACTACCTGAAGTTTCTGAAATTCCGCAACCTCATTCAGACCGAGATGGGAATCCGGGCAGAGGCGCCGACCCAAACGGCCATGACGACCCTGTATCGGAAAAACGACATGATTCTCGGCCTTGTGGGCGGAAAATGCCGGGAGTGTGGAACGCCGCAGTTCCCGAAAATGGACGTCTGCGTCAATCCCGAATGCCGGGCCGTGCATACCCAGGAAGATTATGAATTCGCCGATGTTCCGGCAACCATCAAGACGTTTACCGGCGACCTGTTGGCGGTGTCGGTCGATCCGCCCGCCAAATACGGCATGATCCAGTTCGAAGGCGGTGGACGGTTCATGGCCGATTTTACGGATTGTGAGCTCGAGGAGCTTCAGGTCGGTCTGCCGATGGTGATGACCTTCCGCAAAAGAAGCGAGGACAAGACCCGAGGGTTCGTGAACTATTTCTGGAAGGCCATGCCGGCCCCCGGTGCAGCCGAGAGGATGAACCGCATTTCCTTTGCCGGACGGGTGGCCGTCATCACCGGAGCCGGTGCCGGGCTTGGGAGGGCCTATGCGCTCGAGCTCGCCCGTCGAGGCGCCAAAATCGTGGTGAACGATCTCGGATGTACCCGGGATGGGTCCGGCGTCGAAAGCAATTCTGCCGCCCAGCGGGTGGTCGATGAGATTCGGGCATTGGGAGGGGAGGCCGTCGCGAACACCGATTCGGTCACTACCCCGGAAGGGGGACAGAACATCGTGCAGGCCGCCATCGATGCCTTCGGCCGTGTGGATATTCTAATCGCCAATGCAGGAATCCTGAGAGACAAGTCCTTCGTCAACATGGAACCCGAGAACTGGTACGCCGTTCAAGATGTTCATCTGAACGGTGCCTATCATGTGGTGCGCCCGGCATTTGCGGCCATGAAAGAGCAGGGTTTCGGTCGGATCATTCTGACGACATCCTCTGCCGGACTCTATGGAAACTTCGGACAGACGAACTATTCATCCCCCAAGATGGCCCTGGTGGGTTTGATGAACGCCCTCAAACTCGAAGGCATGAAATACGGCATTCAGGTCAACACGGTCGTTCCGATCGCAGCCTCGCGTCTGACGGAAGACGTCATGCCTCCCGACATTCTCGAACGCTCCAAACCCGAATATGTCGCTTCCCTCGTCACCTATCTCGTCAGCGATGCATGTGCGGAAAACGGCCGCATCTTTACAGCCGGCATGGGACATTACAGCCGGGCGGCTGTCGTCACCGGAAAGGGAATCGCCCTGACACGGGACGGGGAGCCGGTGGAACCCGAAACGATCCTCGAGCATTGGGATGAAATCGATAGCCTGGAAGGCGCTAAGGAGGCGGGCAGCCTGACCGAGGCGTTGATGGCGATGATGCAGGCGTGAACCGGAAAAGAGTCGGCAGTGAACAGTGGGCGGTGGGCAGTATGGCCCGTCACTTTAATGACGTTCATGAAGGAACACCGGAATTTCACCTACGGGGGTGGCGAAAGCCCTTCGCCATGGAAATGTATCCTTCTGACTTCTGGCTCCTGACTCCTGACTCCTGATTTCTGACTCCTGACTTCTGATTTCTCAAGGAGAACAAGCAATGGCTTCTGGCATACGCGATAAAGTGGCGATTTTGGGTATGGGATGCACCCGCTTCGGCGAGCGTTGGGACATGGGTGTAGAAGAATTGATGATCGAAGCCTTTCAGGAATGCCTGACGGATGCCGGCATCGAACGAAACGACATCCAGGCGGCCTGGTTCGGGACCTGCATGGAGGAGATCGGTATCGGAAAGAGTGCCATCGGACCGGCCGCAGCGCTGAAACTGCCGTTTATTCCGATCACCCGGGTGGAAAATTTTTGCGCTACCGGTACGGAAGCGTTTCGGGGAGCCTGTTATGCCGTTGCCGCAGGGGCGTGCGATATAGCCCTTGCCATCGGTGTCGAAAAACTGAAAGACACCGGTTACGGGGGGCTTCCCAATTTCGGGTCCAATGCCGGAACCCTCAACTGGCAGTGGTGGCCGAACCTGACAGCGCCCGGCTCCTTTGCTCAGTTGGCTTCGGCCTATGCGGCCAAGCATCGGATCAAAGATCAGGACCTGAAGCGAGCTATGGCGCATGTTTCCGTAAAGAGCCATGCCAACGGCGCGCTCAACCCCAAGGCCCATCTGCGCAAACCCATCACCGAAGATCAATGCATTTCCTGTCCGATGATCGCCTCTCCTCTCGGACTCTACGATTGCTGCGGCGTCAGCGACGGAGCGGCATGCGCCATCGTGACCACCCCGGAGATCGCCAAACGTTTCGGAAAGAAGGACATCGTCTCCGTCAAAGCCCTGCAGCTTGCCTTGAGCAGCGGTGAGGAAATGGGATTCAACCAGTGGGACGGCGACCATTTCATGACGACTTCCCGCTGCAGCATTAAAGCCTATGCCGAGGCGGGCATCACCAATCCCCGGGAGGAGATCAGCATGATGGAAGTGCATGACTGCTTTTCCATCACGGAACTGGTGACCATGGAGGATTTGCACATTTCGGAGCGGGGCAGGGCGGTGTTCGATATTCTGGACGGATTTTACGATAGGGATGGAAAAGTGCCCTGCCAGGTGGACGGCGGACTCAAATGCTTCGGTCATCCGATCGGGGCATCCGGAATTCGGATGCTGTACGAAATGTATCTGCAGCTTCTGGGCAGGGCGGAAAAGCGGCAATTGCCCAATCCGAGATTCGGCCTGACGCACAACCTGGGCGGTTTTCCCTTCCAGAATGTCTGCAGCATCGCCATCATCGGTCGGTATGAATGCTGACGAAGAAACCGGGCGCGGATCTTCCATCATAGTGCTCCGGTAGGTTCTGAATCCCGGCTCGCGCCGGTGGAATGGATCGAGGCGGTGTGCTTGGGATGCACGACGCATCCTGGACTTTTTTTCATGGACTCTCGCACAAAGCCAGTGGGATGCAAGGGGGGAGAGACAGCTCTTCCCCCCTACTTAGGCGCTGCAAGAACGAACATCGGAGGGAAAACGACTTCTTGCGAAGTCGCCCTGTTGTCGATTATTGCAAAGCACGGTCCAAGTCCTGTCGAAACGATTCGAGGGAGGGGGTCTTCAGGGCAATCCGATGCAAGGTTTTCAGAACGAACACGTTGTCGATGCGATCGATATCCTTGAGAAAAGAAACAGGAACCTCATCGAACCGTTGTACAAGGATATCGATCAAGGCTTCTTTCGATGCAGTCAGTAAGCCTTGCTGGATTCCTTGCTGGATTCCTTGCTGAATACCTTGTTGAATACCTTGCTGCATGCCCTGCTGAATACCTTGCTGCATGCCTTGCTGAAACCCTTCTTGTTTGATGATGTCGTATGCAGCAGACTCAACCATGATATCCCTCCTTCGAGATAAGATTTCCAATGGCAATCTGTCGGAAACCAGACCGGCCAAAATTGTCATGGATGTGAGCATGTCCGCCTTGGTAGGTCTTGGAATGGGTTCATCATAGATCATCCGTTCGACCTGTGGTGTCAATTCCGGCCCGTGTTTGAGCAAAGGGACAAAGGGAAGCAAACAGCGAGGCCACTGTTCGACGGCTACTCGAGCATCCATTTCCGAGAAACGAACCAGGCGATATCGAAAAGAAACTTCCTTGTCCTCATAACAGTCAGTGGCACGGGCATCCGGTTTTAGCAGTAAGATGGCACTGATGACAGGGAGATTTTTCGAGATGAGGTGTCGGATACGGTAATCCAGAAGATGCAGGGGCACATGCGGATGCCATTGGGTCTGGATTTCGAGGATGACGATCAGTTGCTGACCGGTGGAATCGGTGACCAGCATCGGGAAATCGCTCCGCTTTACGCTGACGGTTTCCTGGGGCAAATTTTCGATCAACGTCGACGACTTCGCAAAAAGGCCGGATGCTGTGTCGTGCTGCATCCTTCGTCGTTGCGGCGTACGTCTAAGTACGCCTCACTCCTCAGGACTTGCACTCCTTGCCTGCGGCCTTTTTGCGAAGTCGTCCATAGGAGCGACTTTTTGCGAGTCCATCAACGTCGATTCATCGACATCCAGGTGCAGGAAGCAGCGTAGAATGTGATCCCTGCAGGTATCGATGAGGACCTTGGCAGCAACGTCGTAATGGTGCATGATGCCTCCCCGGGCGTGCCATATCTGCTTCTTCAAGATGATCATCATCTTATCACAAGGAACCACTCCCGAAAAACGCTATTTTTTCATGTTGGAAACGAGGAATTATGGAACTTCTTCAATATACCGAGGCCCATCGCCGCTTCCGTCAGAGGCTTCAGGCCTTTTTGGCTGCCGAAGTCATCCCCTGTGTCGATCAATGGGAAGCCGATCACATTACGCCCAAATCCATCTGGCGCAAGATGGGGCAAAACGGGTTTCTATGCCCCATGGTCTCGCCGGAATACGGCGGATTGGGGGGAGATTTTCTATACAGCGTCATCGTTGCCGAAGAAATGGCCAAGACGCGACACACGGGGCTTGCCGCAACCCTACACTCCGATGTGGTGGTTCCGTATATCGAATCCTACGGAAGCGATGCCATCAAACGGCAGTTTCTCCCGGGGTGTGTCGATGGCCGCATCATCACGGCCGTCGCGATGACCGAGCCGGGTGCGGGAAGCGATCTGGCCGGGATGCAGACGACAGCGGAAGAAGACGGTGACTGGGTGATTCTGAACGGATCGAAAACCTTCATATCCAACGGAATCAATGCCGATCTCATCGTGCTTGCGGCACGAGATCCCAAGGTCGAAAATCCGTATCAGGCCATATCGCTTTATCTGCTACCGGATGGCACCCTTGGTTTCAAACGGGGCAGACGGCTTGAAAAAATGGGATGGCACAGCCAGGATACGGCCGAGCTCTTTTTCACCAATTGCCGGATACCCGCCGCCTACCGGCTTGGCGAAAAAGGGATGGGGTTTCTGATGCTCATGGAAAAGCTGCAGCAGGAGCGGCTTGCCTGCGCGGTGGGTGCCATCGTTGCAGCCGAATCCATTTTGGCGTATACAATGGAATACTGCCGAACGACGAAAGCGAACGGAAAAGCCCTTTCGAAGCGTCAGGCCATCCAGTTTGCCCTGGTGGAGATGGCAACCGAGGTCAAAATTGGGCGGACGTTCGTCGATCGGCTCGTGATGTCCCACATCGCCCGCGAGAACGTGGTGATCGAGACATCGATGGCCAAATACTGGACCACCGATCTGGCCCGGCGGATCGCCGACCGTTCGATGGATGTGATCGGTGATTTCGCCATGCTGGAAGCCTGCCCGATTGCCAGGGCTTTTCGGGATGTCCGCGTCATGGCGATTTTTGCCGGAACCAATGAAATCATGAAAGGAATCGCAGCCAAGTTCATGGGGTTGTGAGGGTGAAGGAGAACCATGTATCGTTATCTGTTCAGTCCCATCAAGATCAATCGGGTCGAAATCAAGAACCGCATCGCCTATCCGGCGCTCGGGTTGCTCTATTCCTACGACAGCAAGCTCAATGACCGGTATTACCACTATTTCCGGGAAAAGGCCCAGGGAGGAACGGGCCTCATCACGGTGGGCCCGGTCGGCGTGGATTTTCTCGGATCGGGTCTTCTGGCGCTTTCGCTGGCCAAAGACGAAGCCATACCGGATTTTCGAAAACTGGCAGGCATCATCCAGAGCGAAGGCGCCAGGGCGTGGGTCCAGCTTTTTCATGCGGGGGCCTACTCGCATCCCATGCTCATCAACAACGAAACGCCGATCGCGCCGTCGGCCGTATTCTGTGCCTATTCGCGTGTCACCCCCCGGGAGATGACCCTCGAAGACATCCATACCGTTCAGGACAGTTTCGTGAAAGCCGCCTTGCGTGCCAAGGAAGCCGGATTCGACGGCGTCGAAATCATTGCATCCGCCGGGTACCTCATTACCCAATTCCTTTCGCCCATCAAGAACCTGCGCACGGATGAATACGGCGGTCCATTCGAGAACCGGATCCGCTTTGCCCGGGAGCTGATCGAACAGATGCGGGCAGCCGTGGGTCCCGATTATCCGATCACGATCCGCATGGCAGGAAACGACTTCGTTCCCGGGAGCACCACCGACAGGGAAACCCCGCAGATCGCCAAAGTCTATGAAGCCGCCGGAGTGGATGCCATCAACATCACGGGTGGATGGCACGAGTCCCGTGTGCCGCAATTGCCGATGGAGCTTCCGCGATCGGCTTACGCCTATCTGGCGCTCAACATCAAACAGGCGGTGAATGTGCCGGTCATGGCATCCAACCGCATCGCCGATCCCGATACGGCCGAACGGTTGCTCAAGGACGGCTATGCCGACATGGTCAACCTGGGTCGGGTGCTCATCGCCGATCCCGAATGGCCGAAGAAGGCCTATGAGGGAAGGGCTCAGGAAATCCGACCCTGTGTCGCCTGCTCCCAGGGATGCACGGATCAGG
The DNA here is from genome assembly GCA_964549995.1 of uncultured Desulfatirhabdium sp. GTDB lineage: Bacteria > Desulfobacterota > Desulfobacteria > Desulfobacterales > Desulfatirhabdiaceae > Desulfatirhabdium. The sequence continues at coordinate 7,380 of CAZJXF010000017.1, forward strand.
TCTTCAGTGGAAAACCGGTTTTCTGCATCGGCAACCCGAGGGCAGGCTTCGAAGGGGAGCGGATCGTTCAAAAAACCGACTCTCCGAAAAAGGTCATGGTGATCGGGGCCGGCCCCGGTGGGCTCGAGGCTGCCGTCACGGCTGCCCAGGTCGGGCATCGGGTCGATCTGTTCGAGAAAGGGTCGGACATCGGAGGCCAGATCTGGATGGCAGGGGCTCCGCCTCACAAACGGGAGATTCTGGAATATATCCGGTATTACCAAGCGATGATCCGAAAATACAATATACCGGTTCACCTGAACACGACCGTCGACAGCCACCTTGTCGAGATCAACCGGCCCGATTTCGTCATTGTTGCCGAAGGGGCCGAGCCGCTCATTCCACCGATTCCGGGAATCGACCATCCGTCGGTGTTGTCGGCATGGACGGTGCTGCGGGACAATCCTTTTCTCGGGAAGAAAGTAGCCATCATCGGCGGAGGAGCCGTGGGGCTCGAGACGGCACTCTTCGTTGCGGCAAAGGGGGTGATCAACCCGGAAATTCTCTATTTTCTGTTTACCTACGATGCAGAGCCGCCCGAACGGTTGAAAGAGCTCATGTTCAAGGGTTCCTGCACGGTGACGGTGTTCGAGATGATGCCCAAGGCCGGGGCGGATGTGGGTAAGTCTACGAAGTGGATCTTGAACGACAACCTCAAACGCTATGGGGTAAAGGTGCGCACATCCACCAAGGTGGTTGCGATCGATGCCGGGAAGATCACCTATGAATTCGAAGGCAACACAGGAGAGGAAACCTTCGATTCCATCATCGTGGCATCGGGTTCCCGATCGGTGAAAACGCTTTCCGAGCAAGCAGCTACCTGGGGAATCCCCTATCGGGTCGTCGGGGACTGCATCAAACCGGGGAAACTCAACGACGCCATTCACGGAGGTTTCCTGGCCGCGCTGGAAATTTCATGACAAACGGTCTGGTTTCGACGGAAGAAATGACCTGAACGGACATTTTTGCGAAAAGGGAACATTTGAAGTCTGATGGACTCGGGCCTCGCAAAAAGTCAGTGAGTCTCCAGCGAGCCGCATGGGGGCAGGCACACCTTTTTCGCTGCATCGGAAAAACTCAGCCGCCCGAGCTCGTAAGGGCCGGGCATGTAGCCAGACGCTCCATGAGAGAGCATCTCATTGAAATAGCATATTTTTCAAACAAAAGCCGAAGCGTTTTGCATGCCCGGCCCAACGAGCTCCGGCGGCTTCAAACAAGTTTCCGCTGCAGCATCAAAAGGCATGCCCACCCCCATGCTCAGGTCCGGAACTACCCGAAAATCGGGGGTAGATCGACTTTTTGCGAGTCCATCATGATATGTTTCATCACAGAAGAGATCGGGAAGGGAAACCCAATGCTGGGGAGGCGCCATGCACCATTATGACGTTGCAACGAAGGTCCTCATCGATACCTGTCGCGATCAAATTCTCCGTTGCCTCCTTCACCTGGATGTCGATGAATCGACGCTGATCGAAGGGTTGCCTCAGGAAACCGTCAGCGTCAAGCGAAGCGATTTCCCGATGCTGGTTACCGATTCCAAGGGCCAGCAAACCATCGTCATTCTGGAAATCCAAACACAGTGGCATCCGAATGTTCCCTTGCATCTTCTGGATTACCGTATCCGGCACCTCATCTCGAAAAGCATCCCCGTCATAAGCGCTGTTCTACTGCTGAAACCGGACGCACGTTCGACCGACTGTTATGAAGATCAGGAGGTCTCCTTTCGATATCGACTGATCCGGTTTTCAGAAATGGATGCTCAAGTAGCCGTTGAACAATGGCCATGCTGCTTACTGCCATTTATCCCCTTGCTCAAACATGGGCCGGAATTGACACCCCAGGTTGAACGGATGATCTATGAAGAACCCATGCCAAGGCTTACCAAGGCCGACATGCTTACATCCATGGCCATTTTGGCCGGTTTGGTGTCCGATAGACTGCCATTGGACATTCTATCCCGCAGGAGGGACATTATGATCGAATCAGCCGCATATGACATCATCAAACAAGACGGTCTTCAAGAAGGCATTCAAAAGGGCATTCAGAAGGGCATCCAGAAGGGCATCCATCAAGGCCGATTGTCTGCCTCGAGAGAAGCGTTAATCGAAGTTCTTACAGAACGGTTTGATATCATACCCGCTTCTCTTGCTCAGGATATCGATCACATCGACAGCGTCTTCGTTCTGAAAAACCTGCATCGAATCGCTCTGAAGGCTACCTCCCTCGAATCGTTTCGGGAGGACTTGAAACGGGTCATGCAGTGATGGCTTTGTAAAAAAGGCCGTATATCCCGAGAATCGTTGGATCGTACTTTACCTCTCGCCGTTACCTACGTCTCAGTACGCATCCTTCGGCGGGATTTGCCCGCCTTGTCTGCGGCCTTTTTTTGAAGCCATCCTGAGGACGACTTTTTTCAGGACCATCCCAAATTCATATGGCAAGGATCGCCATCTCGATGGATGACCATACGATCCTTGCTTCCGAGAGGGCGGCCACAAGGGCCGCCCCCTACACAACCCAAACGTTCCTATACCCCCTGAACTGTTAAACCGATTGCTACCTTCTGACTCCTTCTATCGGTCTCCCACCCGACGACTGGATCATAACGATACACTTCCGAAGTTGATATGTGTCACAATTATCCAGTGGTTCAATTCTTTGAAGTGTTCTCCTTCTCTACCGCGCTCTCCAAATCCAGACCCTATCGGGCTTCATGGTCAATGAGGGTTGCTTGGCATCGCTCTTGCAATGAGTTACATCGGAAAACGGGAATGCCCCGCACTTCAAATCATCTTCATCAACACAAGGAGGTTTGTATGAACAGAAGCAAATGGATCAGAACAGGTATGGGTGTCATGTTGGTTGGATTGCTGATATGGACGGGATCGGCGTTTGCCGGAAAGAACAGAGGCTTCGGACCTGGAATGGGGCCTGGTAATCCGCCGTGTTTTGCGAACCTGACCGCAGATCAGCAGAAACAATTTACCGAGCTTCGGCAAAAATTTTATAACGATACCCAGAATCTTCGCCAGCAGATTGCAGAAAAGCGGGCGGAGCTGAATCTGGAAATGACCAAGGCCACTCCGGATGTTACCAAAGCGCAAGCGATCCAGAAGGAATTGTCCGCCCTACAAGCCGAGATGGATCAGAAACAGGTGGTTCATATGATCGAGATGAAAAAGATTTGCCCCACGATGGGAGCGGGCAAAGGAATGGGCATGATGCACGGTGGGCATATGATGGGCATGGGAATGATGGGCCCTCCTGCTGCTGCTCCGGCAGCCGCCCCGAAGGCCCAATGATTCATCTGTAAGAAGAAAGGTTCCTGACGGCGAATACGGCAGGCGCCTCCTTCGCAACGATTCCGAAAACTTTCCTGCTTTTCCTCCTGGGCTGAAGCCGGTCGGATACGACCGGCTTCGGTTGTTTCTACGCTTCGTACTTGAAGGACAGTTTCACCCGAGTCCGATAGGCGACGACTTTCCCATCCTCCAGCTTCATGTCCTGCATGGTTACTTCGGCGATCCGAAGCTCACGCAGGGACTTTGAAGCCGTTTCGACGGCTTTCTTGGCGGCATCTTCCCAAGATGTCTCGCTGGTTCCTACCAATTCGATGACCTTGTACACGCTCTCAGCCATAGATCCTCCTTTCCAAGGAAACGTTAGGGATTCGATGGGTTCCGGAACCCATTTCCGGAACAGGCCTACAGATAGGACGGAAAGGAAAGGTTTGGTTGGGAAGTGAACCGGTGACAGGGGACGAGAATTCGGGTGAACCGCGTTCAATGGGATGTGAAATGGCTGCAGGGAAGCAATCAACTATTGGTTCCCTATATCCCAAAACGATGCAGCCGTCAATGTGTCCGTGAAGCATTTGTCCGTGAAGCAGCATCAGAGGAAGGATGGGCTCGCGAAAAGTCCAAGATATGGACGACTTCGAAAAAAGGCCGCAGGCAAGGAGTGCAAATCCCGTCTGTGAGGCGTACGTATACGTACGCCGCAGCGACGAGGGATGCAGCATGACACAGCATCCGGCCTTTTTGCGATGTCGTCAGGAATGCGCCTGCGCCCAGTTGTCCCCAACGGCGACATTCACCTTCAGGGGTACGCGAAGCGACCAAATGCCTTCCATGATCTGACGTACCATATCGATCAGTTGCTCCACCTCCTCTTTCGGGGCTTCAAATACCAGTTCATCATGAACCGTCATCAACATGACCGAATGCATCCCGGTTTTGAGAAGGGCTTCATCCATGCGAATCATGGCCAGTTTGATGAAATCCGCGGCCGTACCCTGAACAGGTGTGTTGACGGCCACCCTTTCGGCAAACTGCCGGACCACGGCATTGCTGCTGGTGATTTCCGGCAGCAACCGAATTCGTCCCAGAAGTGTTTCGGTCTTTCCGGTAGCTCTTGCCGATGCGATCGTGCCGTCGATGAAGGTTTTTACACCGTGATACCTGTCGAAATAGGCATCGATGATCGATTTGGCCATTTTCACGGATATCCCCAGGTCTTTCGATAGGCTATAGGCGCCCATGCCGTAGAGAATGCCGAAATTGACTGTTTTGGCTTGTCTTCGCAATTCCGGTGTCACGGCATCCTCCGGAACTTGAAACACTTCGGATGCCGTTCGGGTGTGGATGTCCTTGTCTTCCAGAAAGGCGCTCACGAAAAGAGGATCTTCAGAGCAATGGGCCAGAATGCGCAGCTCGATCTGAGAATAATCCGCCGATACCATCTTCCATCCGGGTCTTGGAACGAAAGCCTCCCGGATCATCCGGCCTTCCTCGGTTCGGACAGGGATATTTTGCAAATTCGGATCCGAGCTGCTGAGCCTTCCGGTTGCCGTCACCGTCTGATTGTAGGATGTATGGATCCTGCCGGTCTTGGGATGCACCATATCGATCAGGGAATCGGTATAGGTGGATTTGAGCTTGGCAATCGTTCGGTGTCGCAGCACGAGATTGGGTAATTCGTGATGCAAGGCCAGTTCGGTCAGGACATCGACGTCCGTCGAGTAGCCGGACCGTTTCTTCGTCTTTTTCTGCGTCGGCAGTTTCAGCTTTTCGAAAAGAATGCGACCGAGTTGTTGATGCGACTGAAGGTTGAACCGTTCTCCGGCTTTTTCGTAAACGGCTTCTTCCAGATGATCCATCTCCTGCTGAAAGCTGTTCGAAAGCCGCCGCAACCGCTCCCGATCGACACAGACCCCCTCCATTTCCATCTTCTTCAAGACATGGACCAGCGGCATTTCCACGGTTTCAAACAGATTGACGAGGCCTTCCCGTTTGAGCAAGGGCAGAAGCGCCTTATCGGCCTGCAAGGTGAAATCGGCATCCTGGCAGGCATATCGCGTGGCTTCGTCAAGGGGAACGTGGGAAAACACCTTGATCTTTCCCTTCTGAGTGACCGTGTCGAATCCGATGGCCTTGCGGTTCAGGTAATCGAGCGCGATCTGATCGAGGCTGTGGGACCGTTTCGATGGGTTGAGCAGGTAGGAGGCGATCATCGTGTCGGAATGGACGCCGTCCAGCCGAAAGCCGTGGCGTTCGAGAACGATCCAGTCGTACTTGATGTTTTGGCCGATCTTACGGTATCGGGGATCGGAGAGGATGGGCCCGAGGACATCCACGACATCCGCAAGCGTCAACTGTTCGGCTACGTTGCTATGGCCGATCGGAACATACCAGGCATGACCGGGTGCATCGGAAACGGATATGCCTACCAGACCGGCAAGCATCGGGTGTTCGGATGTGGTTTCGGTGTCGATGGCGAAGCGGCCGCTTTCACGCAAGCGATCGGCAAGCTGGACCAGGGCGTTTTTGGATTGTACGGCGTGGTAGCTTTCGGGCGGATGCGATGTGATCGGTTTTTGAACGGCATAGGTTTGCTGCAGTTGTCGGAATTCAAATGTGCCGAACAGATCCATCAACCGCTCTCGGATCGGTTCTCCGACCCGGAAATCCTCCAACCTTCCGTCGATCGGCGCTTCCGTACAGATGGTGACCAGCTCCCGACTCAGGAAAGCACTTTCCCGATGGGCCAGCAGCTTTTCCCGTTGATTCTTGGATGGGATGGTATCGATGTGTTCGTACAAGGCTTCGATGCTGCCGAATCGGGAGATCAGCGTCGAGGCCGTTTTGGGTCCGATTCCCGGAACACCAGGCACATTGTCGGAGGTATCGCCGCTCAAGCCCATGATATCGACGATCTGCCGGGGTTCGACCCCGTAATTGTTGCGAACCGTCTCCAGATCGATCACCGTGTCCTTCATGGGATCCCAGATGCGGATCCGTTCGGAAACGAGCTGCGAAAAGTCCTTGTCCCCGCTCACGATGACGACATCGTATCCATCCCGGGCGGCTCGCATGGCCAGTGTACCGATCACATCGTCGGCCTCGTAGCCGGGAAGCGTCAGCACGGGAAGATGAAACGCACGGGTGATTTCCAGGATCGGTTCGATCTGAAGCGACAGGTCTTCGGGCATGGGCGGGCGGTTGGCCTTGTATGCCTCATAGCGTCGGTGTCGGAAAGTCGGTTCTCTGCTGTCGAAACAGACAGCCGCCCAAACCGGTTGTTTGGTCGAGAGCAGTTTGACGAGCATCTGGGTGTACCCATAGATGGCATTCGTCGGAAATCCCTTCGTAGTCGTCAATCCCCGAATGGCGTGGTAGGCCCTGTAAATGTAAGCCGTTCCGTCGACGAGGAACACCGTTCGCTCCTCGGTGCTCGATCCTGTATTCCTATTTTGGGTAGATTCGACAGACATGAATGACTTCCTCTTGTTGCAATTGAACGGAGATATGGCGATTCTGAAATGCTTTTCCAAGACGAACAAACGACGTCATCATCCCAAAGAACCATCACTCATGATGGACTCGCAAAAAGTCTCCTCTTACCGATTTTCTTTCAATGCCGGGCTTCCAGCAGGAGGGCGGGTGCTGTTTTGCGAAGCAGCGGAAACGTGTTTGAAGCAGCCGGATATCGTTGGATCGGGCGGACGCGCTTCATCCATTTTCGGCTGAAAAACAGTAGGTTGCCTTTCAGAAAACCTTCGTTTCTATCTTGGCCATCCGCCCGATCCTACGAGATCGGGCTGCTGAGTTTTTCCGCTGCGCAAGCAAAATGCACCCGCTCTCCTGCGGGTTAAACAAGAGCATCAGACTTTTTGCGAGTCCATCCGTCCTTCCTCTTATCCAATGCCTTCGATAAATACAAGAAGAGTTCACAGTGTTCGCCGATAGCTCCGTCTCAACCTCTCAGAGGTACGGGGAGGCTCGTTGCGGTTCCCGTTTCTCTCGTCGGTGACTTCGTATCAGAAATCGGTCATAATGAAGGAATGCCTTCTTTCCTTCCTGCTTGACATGGAGCCATTGAAGGCTGTAGAGCAAGGACGGAGAACGACTCCGTAAGGCATCTTTTTATCGAGATGCGTGGTTTGGAAGGGACATTTCCAAATGGGTTTCGGGCGTCCCGATCGGCCTGTTTCCTCAAAATGAGAAGCGGCCATTCTGGAATGGTCTATGTCCAAATCCCTGCATCGGGTCTCATTACCCCTAAGCAAGAGGAGACAGATCATGAAAATCGGAAAGTCTTTCGGATGGATCGGTGCAGTCGTGGTGCTTTTATGCTCGGCTTCTTTGGCGCTTGCAGGAACGCAAGTCAATGTTGCAGCCGTAACCAACCCGGATTTTGTTCATGTAAAAGCCGCCAATTGGTTCGGAGAGGAGTTGAACAAACGGATTCCCGGAAAATACGATGTTGTCGTTCACCATTCGGGTGCCCTCGGTAGTGAAACCCAGGTGCTGCAGCAGATCCAGTTGGGGACGACCCAGATGTCGGTCTGCACGACGGGACCGGTCGAAGCGTTCGTTCCGGAGATCAAGGCCCTCGAAATGCCTTTTGTGTTTCCCTCCTATGAAGCAGCGGACAAGGTTTTGGATGGAGCTATCGGCAAGGAACTCGCCAAGAAATTCGAAAAAGCCGGATTCGTGGCCCTGCATTTCCTGGATAACGGCTTTCGCAATTTGACCAATGCGAAACGTCCCGTCAAAACCCCCGAGGATGCCAAGGGGTTGAAAATCCGCACGATGGAATCCCCGACACATTTGGCCATTTGGCGGGCCATCGGAGCCAATCCCACGCCCATGGCATGGCCCATTTTCACCGCTCTTCAGCAGGGGGTTATCGATGGCCAGGAGAATCCGATCGCCGTCATTTATGCGGCGAAGCTGATCGAAGCCGGTCAGCAATACCTGACGCTGACGCGTCACGTCTATTCGGCTCTTGTGGTCGTCGCCAACAAGGCGTTCATCGATGGCTTGCCGGAAAGCGATCGAAAAGCGTTCTTCGAAGCTGCCCAGGCAGCCAGCCTGAGAGGAAGGGTCTTCATCCGCGACAACGAGGCATCCCAGCTGGCGCAATTGAAGACTGCCGGCATGATCGTGGAAGAAAAGCCTGATCTGCAGGCTTTTCAGAAGGTCACGGCTCCGGTCATTGACGGAACATCCGGTGAAGTCAAGAAGCTCGTCCAGGAGATTCGCCAGGCGGTTGGGCAATGAGGATGGTTGGAGAGTAGAGGGAGTAGCGTGTACATGAATGAACCATCGGATATTCCGCAAACCCAATCGATGATCGAACGGCTGAGTCTTCGGTTGGATCGAGTCGTAGAAACGGTCCTGCTTCTGTTAGGTATCGCCATCGGCTGTATCCTGTTCCTTCAAGTGCTGTTTCGTTACCTGGGACACAGCCTCGGATGGAGCGAGGAAGTCAGCCGCCATTTGCTGATCGCTATCACCTTCCTGGGGGGCAGCTCAGCCTATAAGAAGGCGGGTTTTATCGGCCTGAAGGGAATCGGGTATCGGATGGGGGCGTTCGGCAGGCGGTTCGTGCTTCTTGTGCTTCAGGGGCTTACGCTTCTGTGTTTCGGTCTGATCGCATGGTTCGGGCTTCGGTATGTCGTGAAGGCATGGGAGCACTCCAGCACAGCGCTTCAGATACCCATGGCCATTCCGTTTGCGGTCATTCCCTTATCCGCGATTATTTTGGTCGTGCACGTCCTGGCCGATATCCGCAAGGGGGGCGTGAACCCATGACCGTTGCTGTCTTGTTCGGTTTGCTTTTTCTGCTGATCGCTCTCGGGATGCCCATTGCCCTTGCCATCGGTGTTCCGGCCATCGGCATTCTGTTGACGCCCGGGGTGTTTCCTGCAGGTGTACAGATCACTGCCCTCGGACAGACGATCGTGCAACTGCTGTTTGCCGGAGTGGATTCCTTCGATCTCTTGGCCGTTCCGCTGTTCATGATGGCCGGGCTCATCATGGAAAGCGGGGGGATTTCGCGTCAGATCATCGATTTTTCGGACAGTCTCGTGGGATGGGTACCCGGAGGGTTGGCATGCGCCTGTATTGTGGCATCGATGTTCTTTGCGGGGATATCGGGTTCTGCAGCCGCCGATGCGGCAGCTATCGGAGCCGTGGTCATACCGGCCATGATCCGGCAGGGCTATCCACCTGCTCTGGCAGGAGCTGTCGTCGCAGCGGGCGGATCCATCGGCGTGATCATTCCGCCGTCCATTCCGATGGTGATTTACGGCTTTTTGACCAACGATTCCATTGCCAAGCTCTTTGCAGGGGGCATGCTCGTGGGGGTGCTCCTTGCCGTTCTGTTTATGTTGGTCATTGTGGGGATTTCGGTCCAAAAGGGGTATGGGACTCGCCACCCCTTTTCCCTTTCGAAGCTGATCTCATCGTTTCGAAACGCCGCATGGGCGCTGGGGGCTCCGGTTCTGGTTCTGGGAGGGATTCTGTTCGGCGTCGTCACGGTGACTGAAGCCGCGGCGCTCGCCGTGTTTTATGCGCTTTTCGTCAGCATGGTCATCAACAGGGAACTCGTCTGGAAAGACTTGCCGAACCTCATCATCCGCAGTCAGATCACCGCAGCCACCATCCTCTTCATCATCGCCATGGCCAAGGTCTTTACCTGGTTGGTCGCAATGAAACAGACAGGCCCGATGATCGGAGCGGCCATCTCTCAGATGGGGCTTCCCGGGTGGGGACTTCTGACGCTTGTGATGGTGGGGTTGTTGGTCGTCGGCTGTGTGATGGAAACGACGGCAGCGCTCATCCTGCTGGTGCCGGTGCTGGCGGGATTGGTCGGCCAGATGGGAGTCGATCCCATTCAATTCGGTGTGTTGGTGGTGGTCAATCTGGCGATCGGTATGCTGACACCGCCCCTCGGCATTTGTCTGTTTGTGAGCTGCAGTATCGCCAACGTCCCGCTCGGGGAAATATCGAAGCAGATCGTTCCCTTCGTTGCCGCCGCCATCATCGGTCTGGCGCTCATCTGCCTGATTCCGGCGATTACCCTGTGGCTTCCGGCCTTGATCTACGGTTGACAGGTTTCCTTCGGATCACAGGGGTTTTCGAGCGAGATGAACGACGGAGATGCCATTGGTCAGCCGCCTGTATTCAATCGAAGTGAAACCGATGTGGCTCAGGGTTTCGGAAAGCTCATCCGGCAGCGGGAAAAGGCGGATCGTTTCCGGCAGATGAACGTAAGCCTTTCGGCTTCCGGCGATCCTCTCGCCCAGCCAAGGCATGACATAGAAAGAGTACATATCGTAGAGCAACCGGAACCATTTCCAGACAGGCTGTGAAAATTCCAGGCACATGAAGGTGCCGCCGGGCTTGAGGACCCGAAACATTTCGGCAAAGCCCCGCTCCATGTGGGTGACGTTTCGGATGCCGAAACCGACCATGGCCGCATCCATGGTGTTGTCTGCAAAGGACATGGCTTCGATATCGCCCTGCACATAGGCGATCCGCTGTCGATGCCGGGCGTTGGTAGGCTTGTTTTTCCCAGCCAGAATCATTTCCCGGTTGATATCATACAGGATCACCTGCCCGCATGGTGAGACCTTTCGATCCGCCAGAATCGCCAAATCCCCGGTTCCCCCACAGACGTCCAGCACCCGATCCCCCGGTTTCAGTCCCATTCGGTTGACCACATACCGTTTCCAGAGATAGTGAATGCCGAGGCTGAGGATGGTATTCATCAGATCGTAGCGATGCGCTACGGAGTCGAAATGTCGCCGGACATAGGCCGTTTTTTCCTCCTCCGGAACCTGGGCGAATCCATAGGTGGTCAGGCGATTATCCTGAAGGTGTTGCATCAATCGTTGGCGTTCCTCTCGACGGTTCATCCATCGGGGCAGATGAAAACGGTGCATGTCGGGCTCCGAAATCGATATGTTGGAAGCTTTGTACAACGTCCTGCAATTGGACGACTTCGAAAAAAGTCGCTGTCCCCCCGATGTTGGGGTATTTCCGGGCCTGAGCATGGGAGGAGAACCGCCTTTTGATGCTGCATCGGATGCTTGTTTGAAGCCGCTGGAGATCGTTGAGCGGGGCAGGCTCAATCAAGTCATATCTGTTTGAATAACAAGATGTTGCGTTTCAATGAGCCATCGTTAAAGTCTGGGCGCATGCCCGACCCTTACGAGTTCGGGCGGCTGAGTTGATCCGATGCAACGAAAAAGGCGTGTCTCCTCCCATGCGACTCGGACGAGACTTTTGGACTTTTTACGAATCCATCATGTTCCAATGGTAGATCAAAGGGCGTATGGATTCATCCTCATTCCCACAGTCGGGTTTCCAAGATCTGGCTTTCGGAAAAGTCCTCGAGCCGGAGATAATACCTCGCGGCATCCACCAGTGCCGCAAGGGGCACCAGACCGACGATTTCGCTCCCGACCACGGGAACCCCCCAGCGTTTGGCCTCCATCCGCACCAGTTCGAATGCCCGGTAGACGGCCGTTCGGCTGAAGTCGGTCAGGTTCATGGATACCTGAACGATATTCCGCTCTTCCAGTCGCACGCCCATAGCCTTGCAGAACCGAAGCCCGCCGTTGATATGGCGGACGGCGCGGGCAATGGACTCGGCGATCTCGAGTCGATTCGTACCGAGATTGATGTTATAGGCGATGAGCGGCATCCGGGCGCCGACGGCCGTCACTCCAGCGGTCGGATGCGGGCTTGCGGGGCCGTAGTCGGGGTGCCATTCGGGAAGGGAAAGCTTTTCCGTCATGCCCTCGAATTGGCCCTTTCGAATGTCTGCCAGATTCCGTCGATAAGGGGCCGATGCGGATTCTTCATAGAGAAACACGGGTAGAGAGAGTCGTTCGGAGGCTTCGGCCGCCAATTCCTTGGACAACGCCACGGCATCCGCCATGGTCATGTCCTTTACCGGAATGAACGGTACGACATCCACGGCACCCATGCGGGGATGCTGACCCCGATGGGTACGCAGGTCGATACGCTCGACGGCTCTGCTCATGGCTTCGAGCAACGCCGTCTTGACGGCAGCCGGTTTGCCTGCTGCAGTCACCACGAGACGGTTGTGGTTGGGATCGTTGGAATAATCGAGAAGCTTGACCCCGTCGATCGATCGAAAGGGTTCGACGATCGCCTCGATCACCTCTCGGTTTCGGCCTTCACTGAAATTGGGTACGGTTTCAACGATGGGTTGCATGGGAACCTGATGTGAAATGGGTTCGAACGAGTGCCGCAATACGCTCGGTATCGACACGATAGGGCAGGGTGATCTGGTCTTTGCCGGTATGGCGGACATTGTAAGCGATACCGGTTTCGATGGCGCCGTCGTTTCTGGCCCATGCCCGTCGGGCGACACCGCACATGACATCCCAGGGCATGGCCCGTCGGATGATGCGGTCGATCCGCTCGCTGCCGTCGAGCACCAGACCGAAGCCTCCATTGATGGCTTTGCCGATGCCCACTCCGCCGCCGTTGTGCAGCGCCACCAGGCTCATGCCCCGGGCGGCGTTTCCGGCGAAACAATGGGTGGCCATGTCGGCCATGATGGCGCTTCCGTCCTTGATGTTGGCGGTTTCCCGGAAGGGGGAGTCCGTTCCGCCGGTGTCGTGGTGATCCCTGCCGAGCATGACCGGACCGATCTCGCCGTTTCGGATCATTTCGTTGAATTTCAAGGCGATGGCCGTCCTTCCTTCCGCATCCTGGTAGAGGATTCGGGCCTTGGTCCCGACGACGAGTCTGTTTTTCTGGGCATCCCGTATCCAGACGTAATTGTCCCGATCCTGAAATCTGCGGTTCGGGTCGATGCAGCTCATGGCCGCCCGATCCGTCTTTTCGAGATCCTCGTCTTTTCCGCTCAGACATACCCAACGAAAAGGGCCATATCCGTAATCGAACAGCAGGGGGCCCATGATGTCTTCCACATAGGAGGGGAAGACGAAGCCGTCGAGCGTGTCTTTGCCGTTTTTGCAGACATCGAGCACACCGGCGTCGAAAACGGCCTTGAGAAAGCTGTTGCCGTAATCGAAGAAAAAAGCTCCTGAAGCCGACAGTTTTCGGATCAGATCGAAATGGGTCCGAAGGGACGCATCGACCATGGACCGAAATCGAGCGTGGTCCGTTCGGATGAGCTCCCGCAGTTCTTCGAATCGAAGTCCCTGCGGACAATATCCGCCTTCGTCGACGGCATGGCAGGAAGTCTGATCCGACAACAGATCGATCCGCTCCCCGTGATCGACCGCATAGGCCAGCAGATCGACGACATTGCCGTAGAAGGCGATCGCCTGTGCCTGCTTTTCTTTCTGAAATTGTCGGGCCAGTCGGAAAGCTTCTTCCGGTGTATCGACGACACGGTCGATCCAGCCCTGATCGAGCCGCGTCTGGATTCGGGAGGGATCGACTTCAGCCAGAATACCCACGCCATTGGCGATTCGGACGGCCTTTCCCTGGGCGCCGCTCATGCCCCCCAGGCCAGAAGATACAAAGAGGATACCGGAGAGGTCCTGATCGGCCGCAAGGCCGAAGGTGATTCGTGCCGCATTCAGCAGGGTGTTGTAGGTGCCGTGAACGATTCCCTGGGGGCCGATGTACATCCATCCGCCGGCTGTCATCTGACCGTAGTTGGCCACTCCAATGGCAGCCGCTCGATGCCAGTTCTCGGGATCGTCGAAACAGCCGACCATCAGGGCATTGGTGATGATGACCCGGGGAGATTCGGGGGCGGATGAAAAAATGCCCAGAGGGTGGCCGGATGCGACGGCGAGGGTCTGATCCGCCTCGAGCTTCTCCAGGTAAGCTTTGATCAGCCGGTATTGCATCCAGTTCTGGCAGACCTGGCCCGTTTCACCGTACGTGACGAGCTCGTAAGGGTAGAGGGCCACGTCGAAATCGAGGTTGTTGTCGATCATGACCTGAAAAGCCCGGCCTTCGATGCACCGTCCCTTGTAGCTGTCGATGGGCAAACCTCGGATTCTCCCGGCGGGACGGAACCGATAGCCGTAAATACGCCCCATGGTGGTAAGCTCTTGCAGAAATTCCGGGGCCAATTCCTCGTGCCATTGTTCCGGAATGTAACGAAGGGCGTTGGCCAAGGCCAGTTCGGTGTCTTTGGGGGATAGGTTGAAATGTCGGCTGGGGGCTCTTCGAATTCCCGGCTCGAAAGCAGGCTGCTTCGGAAGTCGATCGAAGAGAGCATCCAGCCGGATCGTCATGGCGGAAGCAATGTCACTATTGGGGATCATTGAAGACATCCTTTTTTGGAGACCATCATTTTTCCGGCAGGGGCCTTTTTACAACAACCGAAACACCTCATCCAGTTTCTTGAGACTGCCGGTCGTCAACACCTGAACGGTGCTATCCTTCGGCAGCATCTGCTTCGCCATGTTGGCCAGCACTCTCCCCGGGCCGACTTCGATCAGGACATCAACGCTTTGGGAAAGTATGGTCTGCATGGACGGGTACCATCGGACCGGGCTGCACAACTGCCGTTTCATGATCTCCCGGAGGGCTGTCGGGTCGTCTTCCGTGGTTCCCGTGACGTTCAACACAATCTTGGAATCAGGCCTTCGAAAATCCACTCCATCGATAATGTCCGCAAATTCGGCTTCGGCTCCCCGAATGAGCTCGCTGTGCCAGGCGCCGCTCACTTTGAGGGCGATGGCTCTTGCTCCCTGTTCCTGAGCCAGCTTGTTGACGGCCGTAACCGCCTCCGGTGTTCCGGTGACGACGATCTGGAATTCCGTGTTGTAGTTGGCAACGGATACGATGCCTCCCTGTTGGCGGACGGTGGCGGTGAGGCTCTCCACTTCGGCAAGCGATAGCCCGATGACAGCGGCCATGGCGCCGGGGTTTCGAAGGGATTCCCGATGCATCAGCTTCCCCCGTTCGAACACGAGCCGAACGGTATCTTCCTTGCTCAGCACGCCTGCCGCACAGAGGGCGGCGTATTCGCCGAGGCTGTGTCCTGCGGACACGTAGGGGCGGACCCCGTTTTCCATAAGAAGACTCAAAAAGGCCAAGTTGACGGCTGTAACGGCAGGCTGCAGGTGAACGGTTTCCGTCAAGCGTTCCATCGGGCCTTCGAAACAAAGCCTCGAAATGGAACACCGCGTGATCTCGTCCACCATGTCGAAGATTTCACGTACGGTGGATGATTCGTCATAGATATCCTTTCCCATGCCGACCACCTGAGAGCCCTGGCCGGGAAAGAGAAAAGCCATTCGTTTGGGAGTGATTTCTTCCATAGATGTCCTTGAAGTCGCTGTTGATGGAGCAGGTCGTGCCGGATCATTCCGGATCGAGATGAAACAGTTTTCGGACGATATCGAGCTGCGCCGGAAGATTCCCCATAGCCCCGTTCCGGCGCAGGTATTGGGTCGGATCGTGCAAAATCTTGTTGATCAGAGCTTGGGTCATTCGTTGAACGGCCTGCCGATCCTCTTCCGTCCAATGTTGTTGCTGGTGAAAGGTCTTCTGCATTTCGGTCTCGGCAATGGCTTCGATCTTCTGCCGAATGGACACGATCGTCGGAACGGCATCGAGGCTTTCCATCCAGCTTCGGAACTGAATGACCGCCTCATCGATGATACGTTCGGCCTTTTGGGCTTCTTTCTGTCGGTCCTGGATGTTCTCGTCAACGACGCCCTGAAGGTCGTCGATGTCGTAAACGTAGGCATTCGGCAGCTTATGGATTTCGGGATCGATGTCTCGGGGGACGGCGATGTCGATGAAGAAGATGGGTTTGTTGCGTCTCGGCCGCATGACGGCTCGGACCTGATCCCGGGTGATGACCAGTCCGCTTGCGCCCGTGGAACTGATGACGATATCCGCCCGGACGAGACTTTCGGATATTTCTTCGAGCCCGACGGCCTGCCCTCGGAAACGCTGTGCCAGTTCCATGGCCCGCTTGAGGGTTCGGTTGGCCACCCGGATTTCGCCGCAGCGGTTGCGGATCAGGTGTTCGACCGCCAATTCGGCCATTTCACCGGCACCGATCAACAACACGTTCTTGCCCTCGAGGGAGCCGAAAATCTTTTTGGCCAGCTCGATTGCGGCATAGGAGATGGATACGGCATGATCCCCGATGCCGGTTTCGGTCCGAACCCGCTTGGCCACCGAAAACGCCCGGTGCATGAGACGGTTGAGCACAACACCCGAGGTCTTTCTTTCGGTTGCCAAGCGGTAGGCGTTCTTGAGCTGCCCCAGAATCTGGGGCTCTCCGACGACCATCGAATCGAGACTCGAAGCCACCCGAAACACATGCCGAACGGCGTCATCGTTGCGGTAGTTGTAGAGTGCAGGGGCAAAGCGCTCGATTTCGACGGCCTTCCATTCGGAAAGACACCGTCTTGCCGTCTCTGTGGCGGCGGCCGGATCGTGGCTTGCCAGAATCAGTTCCACCCGGTTGCAAGTCGAAAGCATCACCACTTCATCGATGACGGCAACGCTGCGGAACCGATCCAGGGCGTCTTCGGTCTGGACGGCTGAAAAGGCCAGACATTCCCGGATGGCGATATCCGCTGTTTTATGATTCAAGCCAAGAACGACAATATCGATCATCTGTGATCCATTTTCGGTGATGCATTTTTGCTTGATGGACTTTTTGCGAGTTCGTCAGGCTTGATGGACTCGCAAAAAGTCGATCTACCCCCGATTTTCGGGGTTTTCCGGGCCTGAGCAAGGAGGCGGGCACGCCTTTTGATGCTGCAGCGGAAACTTGTTTGAAGCCGCCGGAGATCGTTGGGCCGGGCATGCAAAACGCTTCGGCTTGTGTTTGAAAAGCTTGCCATTTCAATGAGATGCTCTCTCCTGGAGCGTCTGGCTACATGCCCGGCCCTTACGAGCTCGGGCGGCTGAGTTTTTCCGATGCAGCGAAAAAGGTGTGCCCGCCTCCTTGCGGCTCATTGGAGACTCACTGACTTTTTGCGAGACCATCAGGCTTAAAAGCGGGTGAAACCGCCATGATGCCCTTCAAGGAGAAAGTTCACCCCCAGGAAGGTAAAGAGAACCACGCCAAACCCAACGATGGCCATGATGGCGGACTTTCTTCCCCGCCAGCCGACGGCCAACCGCTCGTGAATCAGGACGGCATAGAGGATCCAGGTGATGACGGACCAAACCTCTTTCGGATCCCAACTCAGGAAATGCCCCCACGTGATCTTGGCATAGACAAAACCCGTCACCAAGCCAACCGTCAACAGGGTGAATCCGACGACGATGCATGCGTATCCAGCGGAGTCGAGGGCTTCGAGGGAGGGCATTCGGGTGAAGAAAAATCCCCGCCGCTTGTTTTTGATCCCCGATTCCTGAATGAGGTACATGATCCCGATGCCGCAAGCCAAGGCAAAAAAGGCTTCTCCGACGAAAACGCTCACCACGTGAAAGAACACCCAAAAGCTCTTGAACACCTTGACGTCTGCAGCGGGCGCCGTCGGGCGTATTGCGGCCACGAGGCTGAATACGGCTGTCAGCGTCGTCGAAAACACGCCCAAGACCGGCATTCGGATATAAAAGCCGAATCCAAGATAGACACCGGCCAAAATACACGAAAGAACGGTGACCGTTTCCGGAAGATTGTACACCGGAAAATGTCCCAGACGCATCCAGGCTTCCCCGATCCATACGAGCTGCAGCAGGATGCCGATCGGCAGCAGCACTGTGGAAGCCTTCAGAAAGACATCCCGGCGCAGGTACAGGTGGGCGATGGCTCCTGCGGAAGAAAGGACATAGGCGATCGCTGCAGCCGTCAACAACGCGTGCATGAGTCTTCCTCCCTTTGAGCCAGCGATTCGATGCTCGACAGCCCTCCCTCCATCAGCTCCTGAAACCCAAACCCCGGCCCGAGTGTCTGCTCGAGCAGCGCATCGATCCGACGCTCGTCCGAGAGGCGGATCGCCTCCAGAAGCCCCCCGGTGATCAGGGTTTCGAAAAGATGCTTGTGGGCTTCGGGGGCGTGGTCTTCGGCAAGCAGCCGTTTTCGGATTCGTCCCATCAAGTCCAGGAACACCGCATATTCCGGTCCGAACATTCCTTCCAACTGTTTTCGCAGGGTTTTGGCAAAGGCCGGACTCTTTCCGGAAGTCGAGACGGCGACGATCAAATCCCCCCTTCGAATCACGGACGGCAGAATGAAATCGCAGCATTCGGGTCTGTCTGCGATGTTGCACCAGATACCGAGCTTCCTGCAGTCTTCATAAATCCGACGGTTCACCGCTTCATCGTCTGTGGCGCCGATGACAAGGCGGGCCCCTCGAAGGCTTTCGGCATCGTATGGCTGATTGATCCAGCAAACGGCACCTTGGTCGATGTTTCGGCGAAGCCTTGCGGTGACCTCCGGAGAAACGACGCTCACCCGGGCCCTGCAGTTCAGCAGTCCTTCGACCTTCCGGGTGGCCACTTCTCCGCCACCGACCACAACACATGGCTGATCGACCAAATAGAGCAAAACCGGATAATAGCTCATAGGGGCACCTGAACCGTCATGAAATCACGCGCCAACAGAAGCTTACCTCCGTAGCTGTTACGGCATGGTTCGGCGATATCGGCCCCGTCGCATTCCGGATAGAAATGCGTCAGAACGAGGGCCTTGGCGCGGGCCTTTGCAGCCATGCGTCCAGCCAACGTAGGGGTGAGATGTCCGTCCACTTTCATTCCATCCGGAAGGGCACACTCCAGAACCAGCATATCGGCATCCTGAGCCAGATCGACGACAGTGGGGCATTCGTCCGTATCTCCGGAAAAAACGATACGGGTTCCGGAGGCATCGCTCAGCCGAAAGGCGACACTCTCCGGATTGTGGCAGGCAGGGGCCGTATCGAAGCGGATTCCCTCTACTTCGATGGTATCCCTTCCGGTGACCGACATCTCGTGAATGCGGAGCATGCCTTCGTTCAATTCGATCCATCCGCCGAAGACCTGTCGCAATCCGTCCCAAAAGCGTCGGAACCCTTCTCCGGCCAGAATGTGAAACGGCCTATTCCGCCTCCGGTTTGCCGGATACTTCATGGCGAAGATCAGGGGAACCAGGTCTGAAACATGATCCGGATGAACGTGGGTGAGGCACAACAGATCGATATCCGAAATGCCGAATCCGGCTTCGACCAGCCGACGCAGCGTCCCTGGTCCGATATCGACGAGGATACAGCGACCGTCGATTTGAACCAGTGCCGATGCGGCATTCCGGTCAATGCGCGGCACACACGTTCCCGAGCCGAGAATGGTCAGTTTCATGCTCATGAGGGGTGCTCTTCCAGTGGATGCTTTCCTGCTGCCGTCTTTCCGCCTGCCTTTCCGTCCACCCGTTCCATGATCCATCGGATGATGCGGGTATCGGTGGGGCGCTCGATCAATTGCTCCAGTTGTTTCAAAGGAATTTCGGCTCGGGCCATGCTCTTGTGACCGCCTGCCGATCCGAAGGCCCCGAATGCCTTTTGGGCCAGGCTTCCGGCATTCTTTCGGATACCGTCGTTTCGAAAAATCACGGTCAGTCGATCCTGACACAGGCCGGAGACGATCGTCCAGGAAACGGTCTGTACCTTCATGAAGAAATCGGCCACCAAGACACAGATGTCGGCATGTGTGACATCGGCGAGGTGAATGAAGACCTTGCCATGTCGAATCCGATAGGTCTGAAGGGCATAGCGGAAGTAGCGTAAAAATTCAGGACGGATTTCCGAAGATTCGATCTTTCGGACGAGCGGCAGGTTGGCTCGCTTATACAACAACTGAAAAGCCCGCAGGTCCGCTTCGATGGCCTGACGTTCGAAATTGCGTGTATCCGTCTTGATCGCATAGAGAAGACCGGCGGCCAGTTTGGCGGATAGCGCAAGTCCGCCTGCCTGAAGATATTCCGTCAGGATGGATGCCGTGGCTCCGTATTCCGGCCGGATATCGACATAATCCGCATCGAAATCGGTTTTCGGATGGTGATCGATGACTGCACAATAGCGTTCGATCCGCTGGAAGGCTTCGTGGTGATTGGGTTGTGAGTCGACCATGACGGCCTTTGAAAATGCCGCCACATCGATGCTGTCAAACGGCAGCAGCTTCACACCCAGTTTTTGGATCATCGTCAGGTTGTCGGGCCTTTCGATTCGGTTGACATGGGCGATCTGAACGGAGGCAACCTTCCGCCACAACAGCCGCTTGACCGCCATAGCCGAAGCAATGGCATCCGGGTCGGCGTTGATGACGATCAGAACGCGATCTTCAGAATCGAAACAGGCCAAGAATCGATTGAGTTTTTCCTGAGTCTGTCGTTTCATGTCCGTACTCGGATGGTTGGTGAGACCTGGTTCGATAGGAACCCTTGCTGCGGATGACGCGGCATATTGCGAGATCGCAAGAAGTGAAGAAACAGCAATTATCCGTTTTTCTGCGGATTTCTGTTTTCCGACCCCTGACTTCCGATTCTCGATTCTTGCTCCTGGATGTCCGATGCACCGAACTTTCCCATCCACGACTTGAGGGTTTCCAGTACGATCAGGGACCGCATCTGTTCGGCATTCATTTTAACAAAGCCCTGTCCATCGGGCCCGAAATGTTTCGCATAAAATCCGGCAGCCGAGCTTCCAGCCGCTTTGGCCTGCTCCTTGAACCGAGCCGCAACCTGTTGAATGGTTTCCCGAAGTTCAGACTCTCTCATCGAGCGGATTTGGCGAAAAACACGGGCCATTTCTTCGGTGGGCGGCAATTGATTGGATTCCACCACCTGACGAAAGGCATTGGCATAGCGATCCATCCCTGCCAGGATGTGATGGGTCTGGACCATGTTGATCCCGGCCCAGCCGGCGCGCAACCATTTGAATACCGTACACCGCACCCGAGGGGTCGGACCTGATTTCGTTTCATCATAGACCATCACCGTGCTGGCGGCATACATATACGAATCGACCCAGCCCAGCCCTCTCGAATTCATGCCTTTTTCCCCGGAATACAAGTAGGTCCAGTCGTCGTCTTTGCCCAGTACCGCCCCTTTCTTTCCGACCTCTGACACGTCCTTCTGTCTGGAAACCGACACGAGAATCGGTCTTCCCTGATAGCGCATCAGCAGGAGGAGCCGATGGACATCATAGGCATAATAGGTTCCCGTGAACTGATCCGGTGTGATCTCTTCATGTTCGATTCCCCGGACCAGCACTGGCCGGTGAAGCGGGGTATCGAGCATGGGCCAGAGCTTCGGGAACGGCTTTTCCATGCCGTCGACGGATTTCCAGTAGGCGATCCGTACACTCGAAGGAGACACGATGAACCCCGGAATATCCGGATGGTAGCCGATTTCGAGAATGCGCCGCAGGCTCTGGTGGATATCGAACCGGTAGAGCGCGCTGGTGGCATCGGCATAGGTTCGGACTGGAACGCCTTCTCCTGCCTGGGGCTCGGTTTCCGTAAACTGGATGAGTCCCTCCAGCTCTCCGACTTCGATAGGAGAGGCATTCGTATCGGATGCACCCTGAATCAGGCGCTCCAGAGCGGTGACAACATCGGCGGGCGCCCCGCCGTTGCTGCCTGCCATTGCCATGGAACATCCGTTGGAAAGCCATCCGACAAGCCAGAAGAAGGTCCCAAAAACCAAACGAATTGAGCGTCGAAACGGCATACGCCCCATGCGAGGATCCTGATCCATCTACCTTCCCACCATTCGGTGGAGCTGTTCGAACGATTCCTGCAGTTCCTTCGGGCCAAAACAAAAGTGCATGTCGAGGAATCGGCTGCGGTATTCGTTCACCCGCTGCCGGACGTTGCGGTTCATGACGATCACCTCGTGCAGCATTTCAGCGATTTCTTCGAAGTCGGTCTCTTTCATGCCAAATCGGGTCATCTCGGCGACCCCCATTCGAAGGTGGCCGGATGCACTGAAGCCTTCCTCATCCGGTCCGGCCTGGTAGTTGACGATGATGTGGTTTTCTTCCAGGCGCCGGGCCACTTCCGCCCCACGGCCGTAACCAACGAACACGATGACCTGGTGGGTTTCGGTGAATCCGATCGCGGGATCCCCCTTGACCACGAGGCCGAGATCGTTCAGCGCCCGAGCGAAGGCTTTGGCATTGGCAATCACCTGACGTTGATAGGCTTCTCGAAAGGCGTTCATTTCGATGGCAGCCATCAGCAGCCCCAGCAGGGTGCCCAGGTGGTGATTGCTGACGGCTCCCGGGAAGGCCCTTCGTTCGATGGCCTCCCAGAGCGCGTATCGTGGATGCTCCGGTTGCCAGTCGGAAGCGACGATCCCACGCTGGGTGCCGAAATAGGTCTTGTGGGTGGATCCGGTCAGCACATCGATCCCTTCTCGGAAAGGGTCCTGGAAATGCGGGCCCAAAAGCCCGAGAACGTGGGCGGCATCATACATCAAAACACAATCCAGGTTCAATGCATCGATGATGCGACGGATTTCGGCCACCGGTTCCCGATAGAGCACCATGCTTTTTCCGAGAATGACGAGCTCGGGCCGGAAGCGTTCGAACAGCGGATAGAGGGCATCGGTATCCATTCGGAAAGGATCGTCGGGCAGCACCGGGAAGTTCACCACAGCGGGGCGTTCGCTTCTCGGATCCCGTGCCACAAAATCCCTCAGGGCTCCCATGGGTTGAGCGCTCAAGTGCCCGCCTTTGATGATGTGGTTGTTCATGACGGAGCGCAGCCGGCGCTGTTCGGACTTTCGATCGGCCTGGTTGATCCAGTCCACCATGGCGCTGAAAACGGTCGTATTGGCCATCTGACCCGATACGGGGCGGGTTTCCACCTGGGTGCAGCCCAGATAAGCGCGTAACTCGCACTGAAGTGCCGCCTCGACTTCTGCAATGAAATCGATCCCCTGATAGTAGAAGACTTCCGCATCTCCGAATGCCTTGACCTTCTTGTGCTCGGCATATCTGCCGGAAGGATCGAGGATCGACATCATTCGAACGACGGCTGAGGAGGTTTGTTCGGAGGGAATGAGGTTGATACATCGTTGTTGGCGCCACAGGGTGTTGTCGATCGCCCGCTGCAGCAGTCCTTTTGCCGCCTGAACGGCTGCATCGAAGGCGCAGGAGGGCTGCTGGTCGTTTCGGATTGCATCCCAGCGGATGGGTCTTGCGTACGGAGGGGCCTCGCTTCGCAAATGGTATGGGACGACGATGGCATCGACCCGTTTTCCGCGGATATCGACGGTGATGCGCTCTCCATCCCGAATCCGGCTGTCGATCAAGGCCAGGCCGATCGAGCGCATGTCCTTTTCTCCGCTGAAGCGTATCTGAAGCCCGGATCCCTCGGTCTTCCAGAAGGGAACCATCGTTCCGCTGGTCACCCAGCCGATGGCGTCCTCTCCGTGATAGACGCGGCAGCCTGCACGAAGCACTCCCTTGTCGATGAGCGCAACCGGACGAATGACCCGGGGCAGGTGAAGAAAGGGCCCGGAATGCTGATGGACGATGGCCTTGAAGTCTTCGAACTGCTTCTCCAGTGCAGCTTTTCCGACGAAATCTCCCTTGAGCGGGGAGAAGCTGACAGCGAATTTGGCCAGTGGACAGGCGAAGATCGGTATGACAGCTCCTTCCGGATCCGTACCCAGCTCGTGTCCGTACAACGGTAGGGCGGCCTCGAGTCGGAGCGTGTCCCGGGCGCCGAGGCCGACCGGGCAGGCACCGAGCCGCAGGAGGGTTGTCCAGAGCGCCGAAGCGATGTCGTTGTCCACGATGAGCTCGAAGCCGATGGGTTCACCCGTATATCCGGTTCGGGCCACTCGAACGGTCTTTCCGCGGAACGTCATGAGGCTGGTGCGGTTTTTGACAGGTTCGGGAAGGGATCCGGATTCGAGGGCATGCTCGAGGATCGTTTTGGCCTGAGGCCCTTGAATACTGATCATGGCGGTCCGGTGGGTTCGGTCGTCGATGGAAACCTCCGGAAAGCGGGAGCGAAAGGATGCGAAGTGGGCGAGGTCTCGGATGCGGTTCGAGGCATTGACGACGAGCACGTATTCGTCTTCGGCGAACCGGTACAGGTAGGCATCGTCCACGGCTCCACCGCTTTCTTCCGGAATCATGGTGTACTGGCTTTCTCCGGGTTCGAGGGCTGCGGCGTTGTTGCTGAGGACATGCTGCAGAAAGCTTAGGGTCTGAGCGCCGGAAATCCAAATCCGGCCCATGTGCGATACATCAAAGACCCCGGCCTGTTTTCGGGTGTTCAGGTGTTCGACGACAATGCCGGTTTTGTATTGCACAGGCATCGACCATCCGCCGAAATCGACCATCTGAGCGCCGAGAGATACATGATCGTCATACAGGACTGTTTTTTCGAGTTCCATGGTCCAGCACCTCCTCATATAAGGGAACGTCGCAGCAGGAACGCCGACCTTCGTTGGAACGGCTGTCTGCCGAAAGGATGCGAGATGTCGGTTGCCGATACAAGCAGGCCGAGCGGATGGGACGCGGCCATCCCGGCTGCTGAATGCGGTTTCGGAGGAGAACCTACACGATGTGCTTGATTTTTACAACAAAGCATCATAGGGGATGGGTTGGCAACCAGTCGATGAGGCTCCAGTGAGCCGCAGGGGTGCGGGAACGCCTTATGGGGCTGACCCGACGGGTCGCCTTTAGAGACCACCTTGACTGTTACGAAACATCCCTATGGCGAGGATCGTTTTCCATATGGATGAAATAGCATTCCATGCTACCGGAAGAACGGCCAAACCGGGCCGACCTATCAAAATCAAAACGTTATCATACACCCCTTTTTCCTAACTTCCCACTTTCAGGATCAAAGGAATTCACATGCCCACATTCGATGCCGTTTTGTTCGACATGGACGGAACCATTCTGGATACCCTCGCCGATATCGGCGAGTCCATGAACCGGGTGCTGACGTCGTTCGGATATGCCCCGCATCCGCTGGATGCTTACCGCTTTTTCGTCGGGGAAGGTTCGGCCGTTTTGGTCGAAAAGGCCCTTCCGGAGGCTGCCCGAAATCCCGACACGATTCAACAGTGCCTGCGTGCCTATCAGGAAGACTATGGAACTCATTGGCGGGTGCATACCCGGCTTTATCCAGGGATTGCCGAATTGCTGGACGGTCTGGCGGAAAGAAACGTTCGGATGGCGATTTTATCGAACAAGTTTCACGAATTTACCCTGCAGTGTTACGACCATTTCTTCAAACGCTGGCCTTTCGATCCGGTGCTGGGCATTCGGGAGGGAGTTCCCCGCAAACCCGATCCGACGGCAGCCCTCGAAGTTGCGGAGCGCCTCAGACTTCCACCTTCTCGGGTTCTCTATGTGGGGGATACGGCTGTCGATATGCAAACGGCTGTTTCGGCAGGCATGTTTCCAGTGGGGGTGCTGTGGGGATTTCGAACGCGGGAGGAGCTGCTGGATAACGGTGCGCAATTCGTGGCGGAACATCCGGTTCAGATTCTCGAAACGTTTTTCGGTACGCCATGACAGGGTGGCTATGAAAAGACCGTTGAACGAACGATGAGCCCAACTTGCATCCGGCTCATGCAATGGATGCGGATGTCTCTATCCAGGATCGAACCGATACCGGATCATCGGTAATGATGCCATCGACGCCCATGTGGAGCAGACGACGGATATCCGCCGCATCGTTGACGGTGTAAGGTAGGACGAGGGCTCCCAAGCGGTGTGCCCTTTCTACGGCGGATGCATCGATCAGCCGATGGTCTGGGTGCCAGGAGAAAGCCGAAACGGAGGATAAGACTTCGAAGGGATCGAAGGGCGTTTTCTTTCCGCTCAATACGGCCAGAAGGGGCCTTGTTTCGACGGGAAAAGCGGCCAGACGCTTTAGGGCCAAAGGATGGAAGCTCGAAACGACAACACTTTCCAGCAGCCCGTGACGGCGGATCAGTTCCGCCACCTGCCGTTCGATGCCGTCGGTGTTCTCTTCCGGTTCGACGGCATCGGGCTTGATCTCGACGTTGATGACGCACCGCTTTCCGATGGCATCGAAGACCTTTTCCAGATCGGGGACAGGCTCGCCCGCAAAGCGGCGATCGAACCAAGAGCCGGCATCCAGCAGCCGGATGGCCTCCCATGATGTATCCCGAACCGCCCCCCTACCGTTCGTGGTTCGATCGAGCGTTTCATCGTGCATCACCAGCACATGCCGGTCTTTGCTCAGGCACACGTCGAGTTCGATCATTTCGATGCCGGCCTCTACAACCGCTCGGAATCCGACCAGCGTATTTTCCGGATACTTCGCCCGAAACCCCCGATGACCGACAACGATGGGCCGGGAAAGATCACGTATCTGCATACCTCCTCCTCCTCCTCAATTCCGAATCAACCCAGTGCCAAAAACACTTTTGACAAATTGACCATAAGATGGTAAAAAATTTACCATGATTCAACGAAATCTTCTTCCATCCATTCTTGCAGCCATTTCAGATACACCGGTCGTGTTTCTGCAGGGGGCAAGGCAAACCGGTAAAACCACTTTGATGCTGCACATTGCGGAGCAGGTGTACTCGGCACGGTACATCACCCTGGACAACGCGGTCACCCTTTCGGCTGCATCATCGGATCCGACAGGTTTCCTGGCCGGCCTCGAAAAACCCGTTGTGATCGACGAGGTTCAGCGTGTACCAGAGCTCTTTCTGGCAATCAAGGAAGATGTCGATCGAAATCGAGATCCGGGGCGTTATCTATTGACTGGATCGGCAAGCATCTGGACCTTGCCGAGAATTGCGGACGCCCTGGTTGGCAGAATGGAAGTGTTGACTCTCTGGCCGCTGTCGCTGACCGAAATGGCGGGTGGATCAGTGAACATGATTGATGCGTTCTTTGATGCTTCCTTTCCACGTCTACTTACCCCTGTGCCCGACTTCGATTTGTATGAGCACATGGTCAGCGGTGGTTTTCCGGAGCCTCTGGGTCGGCGGGATGCATCGCGGCGACAGGCCTGGTTCGATGCCTACCTCACGACGATTCTTGACAGAGATATCCGGGATATTGCCCAAATTCAGGATTTCACGGCGGTTCCTCGCTTGCTTCGTCTTCTGGCCACTCGAAGCGCAACTTTGCACAATCGGTCGGAGGTTTCCAGAAGCAGCGCTATCCCCAACAGCACGTTGGTGCGGTATTTGGCACTTCTTGAGAGGACCTTTCTCGTTCAATTCCTTCCGGCCTGGTCCAGAAATCTCGGAAAACGGCTGATCAAAACCCCCAAATCCTTCATGGTGGATACGGGCCTTGCCTGTCATCTGCTGGGACTAACCGTTGAGGTACTGCGACAGGGCGGCGAGATGGCTGGCCATCTCTTCGAAAACTTCGTCGTTCTCGAATTGCTCAAGCATGTAGCATGGTCAAAGGAACGGGTGCGGCTTTATCATTACCGTTCTCAGACCGGGCATGAAGTCGACGTAGTGATCGAACGAAATGACGGCCAGATCGTCGGTGTCGAAATCAAACGGTCGGCTGGCCCATCGGCTCGGGACATGTCGGGGCTAAAAGCGTTGCAGGAAGCCCTCGGAAGCGACTTTCGGAGAGGGATTTTGATATATACCGGTAACGCGATCGTTCCTTTTACGGAAAACCTCCATGCCGTGCCGGTTTCGGCTCTGTTCGGCATGGCATCCGGGTGAACACGTCTTACAGCCCCATCACGCCTCCCCCCTTCGCTTGACGACAAACCGGTCTTCGGGCCGATCCTGCAGAAACACGGCATCGAAATCCTGTTTCGCTCCTTGCTCGAACCAGTCCATCGCCAGATTCCGGCATGCGCTGCAGGCGCGTACCGGCACATGGACGGCCAGCACGCGCTGGGTCTTCTGACATTCGGTTTCGATTTTCCAGGCTCCTGCACAATCGGGGCATACCCGCAGGATTTCCCTCTGGTCTTCCAAAAGGCTGTCGGTATCGTAGAAAAGGGTTCTGCTCCGCTCCTCGAAGCGTTTGTCGTCCCGGGCCATCTCGCTCAACCGGTGCCGGTTGTTCCAATTGGTCAGCACCTGGTCTCCGATCCGCTGGATCCAGGTCATGATTTCGGATTTCTGTCGAAGGGCCATCGGGTTGTAGTTGGGCTCCGTCACCTTGGCGTAATCGAGGCCGGCCATGGCCAAAAGGATGCCGACATTCAGATAGGGCAGGGCGCCTTCGATGCTGTAGCCGCCTTCCAGAACGGCGATATCGGCTTGCAGAAGCTCCGTCAGACGGGCATATCCCTGGGCCGTGAAATTCATGTTCGTGATGGGGTCGGAAAAATGGTTGTCCTGACCGGCCGAATTGACGATGATCTCGGGTTCGAATTCCTTCAGGATGGGAAGGACGACATGTTCGATGGCATAGAGAAACCCTTCGTCGGATGTGTTCGGCGGCAAGGGATAGTTGAGGGTATAGCCTGCAGCCGTGGGACCTCCGATCTCGTTGGTAAAACCGGATCCCGGATAGAGGGTGCGGCCGTCCTGGTGAATGCTGATGAAGAGGGTGTCCGGATCGTGCCAATAGATGTCCTGGGTGCCGTCTCCGTGATGGCAGTCGGTATCGACGATGGCGACCTTGCGGATGCCGTATGCCTTTCGAAGGTATTCGATCATGATGGCTTCGATGTTGACATTGCAGAAGCCCCTGGCGCCGT
Organism: uncultured Desulfatirhabdium sp.; assembly: GCA_964549995.1. Taxonomy (GTDB): domain Bacteria; phylum Desulfobacterota; class Desulfobacteria; order Desulfobacterales; family Desulfatirhabdiaceae; genus Desulfatirhabdium. The sequence goes on from CAZJXF010000017.1 coordinate 36,314, forward strand.
GCACCACCCGCATGGCATGGTGCCCGGGCGGTCGCACCAGAGCGAACCCTCGATCCACCTTTCCGTCCATCACGGCCATGCCGATGGTCTTCGCTCCCCCTGCGCTGATGAAATGGGATTCGGTGGTGACGGCCCACACATCCGGAACGCAGAAATGGACCCGCTGGACGTCCTTGACGGTCACCAGGTCGGGCTTGAACTCCTCGATGCCTTCGATATCGAAGATGCCCTCCTCGAAGACCTGATCCTGGGTATAGAGCAGCCGCTCTTCCCGTTCCGGATGGGTCGGACTGATGGCCCAGTCGAAGGCCGGAAAAAAAACGAGGCCGGTTCGATGTCTTGCCTTGTACATGAAACCTCACTCCCGTGACAGCATCTCGACGATGGCGTCCGAGGCTGCAATGAGCCCCGGTTTGATTTGCACCCGCACCCGGATGTTCCGACCGGTCGTATAGAAACCCCGGACCATGTTGAACTGGTATTCCTCGATCACTTCCGTTTCAAGATCGTCCCGACTGGCACCGAGCCGAACGGCTTTCTCCCTTAGGATGGCTGTTGCGGTGTGGATGGCTTTGGCCTTGTCGAAATGGCGGTCGACCGTTTCCTGCCACGATTCTTCGGGTGCAATGGCGATCTCTTGCTGGGTGTCGGCGAAAAGGACGACTTCCGTAGTTGTTCGGGCAAGGGCAGCCCCGATGGCGTTGGCCACATCCCAGCGGGGCACGACACCGACCTGCATGCCCTCTGCAAACCGTTCGATCCGGGAGGCCAGAAACGGGGCAGGGCCGCCCATCAACAGGATTTTCTTCG
>CAZJXF010000018.1:0-36835 GCA_964549995.1 uncultured Desulfatirhabdium sp.
CGATCCAACGATCTCCGGCTGCTTCAAACACGTTTCCGCTGCTTCGCAAAACACTACCCGCCCTCCTGCTGGAAGCCCGGCATTGGAAAGAAATCGGTAAGTGGTGACTTTTTGCGAGGCCATCATGCTTTCTACGGGTTCGTTGATTACAGAGGGTGAACCTCCGGTTTGGCTTCCTCCGGCTGAGAGTGGATCTCTCGAGAAACCTGGAGAATGTTGATCCCGGTCACTACGGCTGATCCAATCCCGATCAGAATGACGGGAAACATTTGCACAGCGTGGTTGATCAAGGTGAATCCGGCTGCCTCCTGCTGACCGATGCCAAACAGACTCAAGGCGAATACACCACCCGCTTCCCAGATTCCCCAGAAACCGGGAACGGAAGGAATGGCGATCACAAAGCAAATGATGGTCATCATGACGGCCGTTTCCCGCAACGAAAGATGAATGCCGGGTGAACCCATGACCATTGCATGATAAGATAACCATGCGACAGCCCAAACCAAGACCGAAAGCAGCAAACATTGCCCCATTTTTTTCGGCGACTGGACCATCCGGAACCCCAAGGCCGCCTTTTCGATGAGGTGGACGATGGGTGTTGTGAGGAAGCGTCGGATCGGTCCTTCCATCGATTGTGGAAACCAGCCGGATACCGAAAGCAGAATGCGGATCAGTCCATTACGGGTTGTATCGTATCCCACCAGGGCAATGCCGGCGATGAGCAGTAGGCAGAGCTCCGCAGTCCCTTTACCGAGCTGGATCAGCATTTGTCGATTCAGGACGATTCCCCCTACATCCATGTGAAAACCTGGGTCGATGTTCGCACCGGTCATTGTCCAAGCGAAGAGCGCGATCAGAATGAGCGCATCGAAGGCCCGCTCGGTTGCGACCGTGGCAAGCCCTGTCGCAAAGGGAACAGCGGCTTTCTTGCTCAGGATCGCTGGGCGGGCGATCTCTCCGATCCGACCGGGCAGGATGCAGTTCATCATGAAACCGATCATCAGCGGGTGAAATGCCGGCCAGAAAGGTACCTTCGCGCTGTCTGCTAAAATGAGCTGCCATCGCCAGACACGAACGACGAAATTGAGAATGACCAGAGCAGCCGCAAGAAGGGTCCAGAAGGGATGAACCGATACGATGTAGGTTCCCAAGGCTGCAAGCGGAACGTTCCGGAAGGCGAGGTAGAGAGCGGCTGCGGAACAGGCCGTTCCGACGATCAGTGAAAGCAACAATTTATAGCGATGCATCCGGTGATGCCCATGCGATCAAGATGTTTCTCGCAACCTGAATGTCTTTTCGAATTTGATCGGTCAATTCATTCAGAGATGCGAACTTCTGCTCGTCTCGGATGCGTTCGACGACATTGACCCGGATGTTCTTGCCGTAGATGTCGTTGTGGAAGTCCAGGATATGAATTTCGATCGTGAACACGTTGTCGTCGAAGGTCGGGCTGTAGCCGATGTTGGCCACCCCCCAGAAGACCTTGTCGAGACATTCCACCGTGACGGCATAGACGCCGGTTTTCGGGCAAACCTCATCGTGAAGGGCGATGTTGGCTGTGGGAAATCCAAGCAGTCTGGCCCCGCGGTTTCTGCCGGTGATCACCGTTCCGCTAATCTGATAATGCCTGCCAAGCATTTTCCGGGCGGCGCCCATATCTCCGGCCAGAATATATTCCCGGATTTTCGTGCTGCTGATGCGCTCTTCGCCGCTGTGCAGAATCCAATCGGAAACAATGACTTCAAAACCATACTGAGCCGCAAGGGATTGCAACAGTTCGATATTGCCGGAGCGGTTTTTCCCGAAGGTGTAGTCTTTCCCAGTGACGATGGCCTTCATCCCGATGATTCGAAGAAGGATATCCCGGACGAATGCTTCAGGCGGAAGCGATGCAAACTCATTGGTAAAAGGAATACAGACCAACTCGGCGATTCCGGACCGGGCGATCAGCTCGACTTTCTGCTCGAAACGGGTCAGTAGCGGTGGATCTCCGTTGCCCTTGAGTACCCGGATCGGATGGGGTTCGAAGGTGATGGCCACCGATGTGCCGCCGATGGCGTCAGCCTTTTCGATGACTTCGTGAAACAAGGCCTGATGACCCAAATGCACGCCGTCAAAATTCCCGATGGTGACGACAGCATTCGGGAAGGGCTTGGTGATTTTGGTTAAGTCGTTATGAACACGCATGAAAGATACCGTTCCTACGAAAGTCGAATATCAGGAGTCAGGAGTCAGAATAAAAGCGGATGAAGCCTGCTTTTCCAGGCTGGTTCCTGCGAGGTCCAGCACAAGCCAACCTTCTGAACCGCTGTATCGGCCCGATATGATAGAGAACTTTTGATCTCCTGAGGTGACGAAAACCCTTCGCTATGCGCAGTTGGGGCGTAACACTGCTCGAAAGTGCGGCGTGCAGGCGTTCCCCCCCCATGCGACTCGGATGAGACTTTTGGACTTTTTGCGAGTCCATCAAATTTGGGCGCGTCCGATTTCAAAGTGCTTGACAAGCCCCGAAAAGCTATGTATTTAGTCCATGATTGATTCGAAATCAATCTTTCTTTTTGCCGAAGTGGCGGAACTGGTAGACGCGCTAGGTTCAGGGTCTAGTCGGAGTGCTCCGGTGGGAGTTCGAGCCTCCCCTTCGGCACCAGAAAACAAGAAAGCGGCGGTCATGCCTGGGCATGACCGCCGCTTTTATTTTCCGAAATCACGTGTTGCACCAAAGGGCTATCGTGCAATCCTCTTTATGGGGGATCACCTCTCAAATCCGCCCTCTTGATGACATTTATTTGGGTTCCAGCCGAACCACCGTCACCGGCACCCGGCTCCTTCGCAGCACACGCATGGCTGTCGAACCCATCATCGCACCGGCCAGAATTCCATGCCCGTGCGTTCCCATCACGATGAGATCATACCCGCCTTTCTGCGCCTCGTCCAAAATCTCTTCGACCGGATGACCGTTTGCGATCTTGATCTCCCCTACCAAAAACGAACATGTCGTGTTGTTTACGCTTTCTTCCTTACAAAATGCCTCCAGACGTTTCTTGATGAGATCACCGGTTTCCTGTTTTCGGGTTTTCTGGATTTCCTGCCATTTTTCCTCGCCCAGCAAATCCATCATTTGAAAAGTGATTTGGGGATTGAGTTCTTCGATGACGTGAAGAATCGTAATCGACGCTCCGAACCGGTTGGAGAAGGCCGCCGCATACCCGAAAGCATATTTGGCGTTGTCGGATAGATCGGTTGCATAGAGAATTTTCTTGATTTCCGGAAACATGGTTGTCCTCCAAAAAGGTGATGGGTTTATCGAAAACCATTCGACGATCATCCGCCGGATCGATACGGGTGATGTTGCTGTCTCATACGATCCGATATCGTTGCATGTTTACAGTCACGGATCAAGACGGTTTTTGGGGTATCTTCAGACGCTCGGCGACGATCTCGGCAATATGGCGTACCGGAATGGGCCTGGAGCGCTTGAGCATCCCGCCGCGAAGTTGCATCACACAACCCGGGCAATCCGTTACGAGGACATCCGCGCCTGCCTGTTGCACGTGATCGAGTTTCTGGTTGAGGATGGCTGCCGATATTTCCGGAAATTCAATCGAATAGGATCCTCCAAATCCACAGCAGACGTCTTCCTCTGGACAAGGGACGTAGGTGTTTCCGGACAAATCGATGAGCTTCCGAGGGGCTTCGGTCACCCCAAGCCCCCGACAGAGATGACAGGGGGCGTGGTAGGCTGTTCGCCTGCCGTTCTTGTCGAAGGCATCGGAATCGATGGCCAGCACATCGACCATAAAGGAGCTGAAATCGATGATCTTTCGGTGCAGGGTCTCCAGTCGCCCATCGGGGACCCTTCCACGAAGCATCTTCGGATAGCCTTCCTTGAGGTGGGAAGCACACGATGCGCATAGGGTCAGTACATGGTCATAGTGTTCTGCATCGAGAGCCTCGATGTTCTGGACACCGACCTCGATGGCCGTTTCCTCTTCGGCCATCATAGCGGCAGGCAGGCCGCAGCACGTCTGTTCTTTCGGAAAATCGATCTGGACGTTGAAAGCGATGGCGAGTTTGATCAGAGCAAGGGCCTGTTCCGGAGAGACAAAATCGACTGCACAGCCTGCAAAGAGCGCCACCCGATAACTGGGGTTCTTCAGACGATATCGTAAAGAGGGCCACATGTTCCGGAACGGGGTATCCGCCAGAGCGGGGATGGCTCGGAAATCATGCTCGGGTTTGAGTAGGGCATAAGGAAGATGGCGAATCACTCCTTTGGAAGCGTCCACCAAAGGTTTTTGTGCGGCGGCCGCTGCACGAAGTGCCGAGTGGAAGAGGGTGCGGTTCTTCATGAAGGTGGATACGAGGCGGTTCTTGAGCGGCTTTTCTCGATCATCGTCCAGCACCCGTTTGTAAACCTGCTTGATGAGGTAGGGTAGATCGATATTCACGGGGCAGACGGCCTTGCAGGCTTGGCAATTCAGGCAATTTCGGACGATGGCACGGGTGTTGTCCGTCCCGTGATAGAAATAGGTGAGGATCAGCCCGATGGCGCCGATGTAGACATGCCCCAGGGTATGTCCTCCGACCTTGCTGTATACCGGGCAAACGTTGGCGCAGGCTCCGCAGCGGATGCAGCGAAGGGCCTGAGAGAACACCGGATCCTGAGCAAGCCGAAGCCTTCCGTTGTCGAGAAAAACGACATGATGGATCTTTTTTCCGTCCGGGTTGGTGGAACAGGTGCTCTGCCCCGTGATCCAAGTGACATAGGAAGTGATGAGCTGTCCGGTGGCGTTTTTCGGCAGGATTTCGACGATGCGAAGGGCCGTTTCGATGTCAGGAACGAGTTTTTCGAGACCGATTAGGGCCACATGAACACCCGGCAGGGTGGTGGTCAACCGTCCGTTTCCCTCGTTGGTGAGCATGCCGATCGTTCCGGTTTCTGCAACGGCAAAATTGGCGCCGCTGACGCCCATGCCCGCCGTCAGAAAGGCCTCCCGAAGCTCGCTTCGGGCCACCTTCACCATCCGTCCAATGTCTTCCAGATCGAGTTCTCGTCCCGTTACTTGTCGAAACAAGATGCCGACCTGCTGCCTGGACAGATGAATGGCCGGCATCACCATGTGGGAGGGGCCTTCATGACGCAGTTGGATGATCCATTCGCCCAGATCCGTTTCGGTCACCTGGAAGCCGTCGGCTTCGAGCCGGTCGTTCAGGTGGATTTCCTCTGCAGTCATGGACTTGCTTTTGATGATATGGCGGATACCGTTTTCCCGGGCGATATCGGAGATGATCCGACAAGCGTCGACCGCTGTATGGGCCAGGTGGACATGGGTTCCTTTGGCCTGGGCTTGCTGTCGGAACTGTTCGAAGAGCTCGGGAAGGTGCTTCAGGGCCTCGTCTTTGGCCGAGGCCAACTCGGCCCGCTTGCGTTCAAGGTCCATGCCTTCAAAGGCTTTCTGGCGGGAGATCTTGTATGCGGATGCGAAATTGCCCAGGGCCGTTCGTAAGAATTGGTTTTGGAGGGCTTTCTGAATTTGAATATGGTAGGCCGATAGATCCTGGGGCGTCTCGATCATGGTTGGGCATCCTCCAGCAACAGGATATGGAGTTCCAGCGGGCCGTGAACCCCGATGGCAAGCACCCGCTCGATATCCGCAGTCCGGCTGGCGCCGGTGATAAAGGAGAGATATCCGGGGTCTTTGGTCATATGATCCCGGAGCATGGGCGCTATGGCAAAGGCATTTGGGTGTATTTGGGAAACCCGGACGCAGGCGACGTGGAGCTCCGAGAGCATGGTGGCGATGCGGACATCTTCGTCATCGGACACTTGAATCAGAGTTCCGGTTTCGGCGATGGCCCCATCGGCCATCGTAAATGCCGCATGAATATCCCGCATCCGGTTTCGCAGGGGGGAGGCGATCCAATCGATGCCGGCACTGCGGCACCGGTCTTCGAGCCGGGGTGCATCGATCGGATCGATATTGGGTGCTGCAAGGGTCTTGTAGTCTCGTTCCCTCATGCGTTCGATCAGGTAGTCAAAGGCTGCATTCCGATCGGGAATCCGGCACACTTCCGCCTGAACGAGTTTGGCCCGTTCCATCATCAATGCGATGCAATCCTCCGAATCCATGATCCGCTTCCTCCGTTTCAGGTTGGATTCCCTATCCCACCGAAGCCCCGAAAAACGCTCTGGGCGCCCACAGGATGATTTCCGGCCAGAAAATACAGATGAACAACCCAATCCACTGCAGGATGACAAAGGGGATGACGCCTTTGTAAATATGGTAGATGGTCATTTCCGGTGGGGCGATACCCTTGAGGTAGAAAAGGGAGTATCCAAAGGGCGGCGTTAGAAAGGCCATCTGCAGATTTACGCAGATGAGGGTGCCAAACCACAGCTGGTTGAACCCGAGCTGCTGGGAAACCGGCATGAAGATCGGGGTGACGATCAGCAGGATACCCAACCAGTCCAAAAAACATCCCAGGAAAAAGACGATGCCCATCATGACGAAGAGCAGGGCGATCGGATGCAGCTGGGTGCCGAGCAGGAAATTGGCAATGGCATCGCCTCCGCCAAGACCCATGAAAATCGCTTGAAAGGCGTTCCCACCCAGAAACAGGGTCATAATCATCGATGTGGTGAGTGTGGTGGACCAGGCGGCATCCTTGATGATTTTCCAGGTGAATTTCTTGTAGAGAATTGCCAATAAAACGGACCCGACACACCCCAGTCCGGCTGCTTCCGTCGGAGTGGCGATCCCCATAATGATACTGCCCATCACGATTGTCACCAGAATCAGGGGAGGGACGATGGATACAGCGAACATGCGGAGCTTTTCCGCCGCACTGTATTTCGATTCGGTTTCGGCAGGTCCGTATTCGGGTTTGATCATGCAGATGGCGGCGATATAGATCACGTAAAGCAGGGCCAGAAGGAAGCCTGGACCGAAAGCCGCGGCATAGAGCCAGCCAACGGAGATCTGGGTGAGGCTGCCGTAAACCACGAGCATGATACTGGGGGGGATCAGAATGCCAAGCGTTCCGCCCGCGCAGATCGTACCGGCGATGAGCGGGATGTTGTAGCGAACCTTCATCAAGGCCGGAATGGCCAGAAGACCGATCGACACCTCGGTGGCTCCAACGACACCGGCCGTTGCCGCAAACACCGTGGATGCGAGGATCACGGCTACCCCGAGCCCGCCGCGGATTCGTCCCATGACGATGTGCATGGTTTCGAACAGTCGTTCGGCGATTCCAGAAGCGTCCAATATCTGCGCCATGAAGATGAAAAGCGGAACAGCGACAAGAACGTATTCCTCCATGACGCCGTAAGCCCGGTTGGACAGCAGGGCAAGGATGGCGTCGATGGAGCCGCCCCAGCCGATCACTCCGAAGACGACAGCCAGCATGCCGAGAGAAAAGGCCAGGGGGTGTCCCAGAAGAAGGGCCACGAACAGGGTGAAAAACATGGTGATGGCAAGGGTTTCCGGATTCATATCTTTTCCCCCTTCAGCTGGTACCATTCACGAATGAAATTGGCAAACCCCTGGAGGAAGAGCAAGAGCAGGGATACCGGGATCACGGTTTTATAGGGATAGAGCGGTGGCTTCCAGGCACTCCAGCTGTGTTCCCATTGCATCCAGGATTTGGCCGCATATTCGGTTCCGGCCCAAAGCATGGAGCCGACAAAGGGGACGAAGATGATCCAGAACGTGATCAGCCGCAAGATGAGCTGTGTCTTGGCTGACAATTGCAGCGTGATGACATCGATCCGAACATGTCTGTCGTGCAGGTAGGTCACACCCATCGACATCATGAAATGGAATCCATACAAATAAACAGTTACCTCGAAGGCCCAGGATGTCGGGGCGTTGAACACCTTACGCATGACCACTTCGTAGAACACGACCAGTACCAGTGGGATCAGCATAAGGGCTGTAAATTTGCCGACTACCATATTGACGGCATCCATGGCCCGCACAAATCGTTTCAGCATGACGGGGGTCCTTTCCAGAAAACCCGCAGCCATTTCCGGCTGCGGGGCAGGGCATATCGAAATAGAATTTATTGAAGCAATTTTCCTTTCAGGAAATCTTCTTGTGGCCACGGGGCGATCCCTTTTCGCATTTCACGCCAGGGGGAATAAGCCTTCTTGTATTCTTCCTGAGAATCCAGCACCTTCTTCACATCGGGATTCTTGGCCTTGAGTTCTTCCAGATACTTGAAGGAAACCTTTGCGAATTCGACAATCGTGGCATCGTCCATCTTGATGAATTCGGATTTGGCGCCAATGATCTTCAAGGCTTCGATGTTCAGGTTTTCCTGCCAGGCATTGGCCCAGAGCTGGGTTTCCTTCGCACAGATCTCGACGATGGCCTTCAGATCGTCCGGAAGTTCGTTCCACTTGTTTTTGTTGAACACGACATCGAACTGGCAGGAGGGTTGATGCACACCCGGTTCGATCACGTACTTGGTGATTTCGTGGTATCCTTGGGGAACGTTGGCAGCCGGGGTACTGAATTCACAACCGTCGATGACCCCGCGTTCCAGGGCGAGATAGATTTCAGGTCCAGGAAGGGGAGTGACCGATACGCCGAGCTGGGTCAGAATGTCCATGTACCATCCGACAGTTCGGACCTTCATCCCCTTGAAGTCTTCGATCTTGGTGGCCCGCTTGTTGGAGTGGAGGCCCAATTCCTGACCGACGTTTCCGCAGAAGAAGGGAACGAGGTTGTATCGGCCGTAAAGCTCGTCGAACATTTCCTTCCCGCCACGCTCATAATACCAGATGTTGTAACCTTCATTGTCGAGACCGTAGGGAACGGATGCAAAGGCGACAAAGGCTTCGTTTTTGCCTTTCCAGTAGCCGGGCCAGGAATGGAAGGCATCGAGGGTTCCTTTGGATGTGGCTTCGAAAATTTCCATTGCCGGAACGATGGCGCCTGTCGGGAACAACTTGATTTCGAGCCTGCCGCCGCTTGCCGCCTTGACGCTGTCACAGAAATGTTGGGCGATGTCGTGGAAGAGAATGCCCCCCCACGGGTCGCTCATGCGCAGGGTATATTTCTTGGTCGAGGTTTCCCATTTCTTGTTGGCCCATTCCTTGGCGCGTTTGTCTTCACCGAACTTTTCGATCTTCTTGGGTTGTGCCGCTCCGGGTGCTGCAGGCGGATTCTGAGCGATTGCGTTGACCGTCAGGAAAGCCACTGCCAAAAGACCAATCCATACTGCCATACCGACTTTTTTCATTCCGTTTCTCCTTATGCTGTTTCAGGTTATGCGAAAACATTAGGGGCCGAAAACCAGATGGGGAGCCATCACCTCCTTTCCGATGTTTCTGAGGCATTCGAATCTGCAGCAGGGTCATTCAAAACCGGTCGTTTGAGGTAGATTTTTCCGGATCCGGTTTCTGCCACGATGCCGGATTGGATCAATTCCTGAAGGGCACGCGGCCTGAAGTCTCGTAGTCCACGGGGAATCAGGCCGGAACGGGTGAAGTTAAGTTCTATGGCGGAAAAGACATCGAGTGCCTGCTTTTTGTGTAGGTCTTCGATGATCTTCATGGATGTGGTGTGGATGCGCTTTCGCGTGATGATTTGGCTCAGGATGAAGGAGGTTATGAAAAAAACGATGCCTATGATGATTTGGGTCGTAGATGACATGGTTGTCCTGCTTTTAAAAAATATGATGGTCTGATTATTTGTGGTTATACCTATTACAAAACCCTGATTAAACTGTCAAGAAAATATAAATGCGGTTTATCGTTAGAACCATATGATTTTAACTTATTGAAACTATAGGGGGTTATACGAGACCGGTCGTGGTGAAATGATTGGTCATACCAATATATCATTGGCAATTCGTGATCCCTTCGGAGGATGACGTCGCTAGGAGGCAGGCGAATGGAACGCGGGAGGGGTAAGTCGGGAGGAAGGCCCAATCCGCATGAGCTCTCAACAAGTCAGGCTCGCTCGATTGACCCGCAGGAAGGCGGGTGAGTTTTTCCGCTGCTTCGCAAAACACCCCCTCATGGTGGAGGCCCGGATTTTGAGGAAAATCGATGGGTAGCGACTTTGTGCGAGTTCATCGATTTCAGGGCCGGCGATGAAAATGATGAGCGTATCGGACGATGTGTGTTGGGTCGCTGGTGGGGAGAGGAAACGTTGCAAGGGATTGGATATTTGTGGATCCGGCCTTGACAAAATACGTCAATCGCGTAGATTGTTCGGCCAGTTATCGCAGAAATCAGCCGGTACACGGTTATGAAAGAAATTCAATCCATGCTTTGGATCAAAGTGATCCTGTCTTTCGGTCGATAGTGATGCCGAGCACCATTCACCCGCTCTCCTGCTGGAGGCACGGCTTTGAAGGGAAATCGGTGGTTAGCGACTGTTTGCGAAGCCATCATATGGACGGCTTCGAAAAAAGGCCGCAGGCAAGGAGTGCAAATCCCGAGGAATGAGGCGTACTTATATGTACGCCGCAATGACGAGGGATGCAGCACGACACAGCATCCGGCCTATTTGCGAAGCCGTCACCTATAACCCATCTACGAGCTACGACATGGGGGGGTTATTCTAAATCCGCTGGATTGTTTCGTAATGCTGGAAATCGGGAGAATGGCAAGTCAGTCGGAAAAGGTCTTGCAGTGAACGGAATCCATCAACGCTTTCAATCGGAGGGGTTAGAGATGACAACGAGTGGTCCAATGTCTGACGTCGATCGTTCCAAGTATTTCGAACTGAACCAGGAGACCGTGGAATATCTCATGACCCGCTACAATCGGGTGAACCGCTGGGTGATCGCGGATATGATCCGTCGCAGTGCCTATCATTTCCCCGACAAAACCGCAATGATCTTTCAAGATATTCGAATGACCTATTCGGAACTCGAAACCGAATGCAACCGAGTGGCGAACGCATTGATCGATCTGGGGATAAAGAAATACGATCGGGTGGCTATTTTAGCCCATAATACCGTCGATCACGTCTTGACTTGGTTCGGATGCTGCAAGGCTGGTGCCGTGTATTTGGCAATCAACTATCTGTTGCGGGGAAAAGATATCGCTTATTGCATCAACCATTCCGAGAGCAAAGTGTTTATCGTGGAAGACAGCCTGTATGATCTCGTCAAGGATGTATTGGACGATATGCCTACCGTAAAAACTTGGATATGGTCGCGTCAAGGGGCAGGAACGCCACCGGTGAACGAACGATTTTTGGATTTTGAGTCCTGGTATCGGACCTACCCCGCAACGGAACCGAACACGGTTCTGCGCATCGAAGATCCTGTCCAGATGACCTATACCAGTGGGACGGAATCCCTGCCCAAGGGGGTCATCATCACCAATCAAGCCTTGATGGCTCAATACATGGGTGCCATCATCGATGGTCAATACAGTGAGGACGACATTCAGGTCAATGCATTGCCGATCTATCACTGTGCACAAAGAGATGTTTTTCTGAACCCCCTCTTTTGGATCGGGGGAACCAATGTCCTCATCCTGCCGGATGTGGTCCAGATCATGAAAAGTATCACCGCGTATCAGGCGACCATGTTTTTTGCTCCGCCCACCGTATGGATCGGAATACTACGTCATCCCGACTTTTCGAAATACAATATGACAAGCCTCAAAAAGTGCTACTACGGGGCATCCATCATGCCGGTTGAAGTCCTCAAGGAAATTATGGAGAAATTTCCGGGAGTCGGCATCTGGAACTACTACGGTCAGACCGAATTGGCACCGTACCACACGGTTCTCAAGGCCAAGGATGCCATGCGAAAATTGGGAGCTGCCGGCATGGCGGGTTTGAATATGGAAACCCGTCTGGAAGATGAACGATATGAACCAATCTCGGTCCCGCATGTACCTGGCGAAATTTGCGGAAAAGGCCCTCATGCCATGATGATGTATTTCAAGGACCCTGACAAAACCGAAGAAGCTATGCGTGGGGGCTGGTTCCATTCCGGGGATGTCGGGGTCATGGATGAAGACCGATACATTACCGTTGTGGATCGAAAGAAAGACATGATCAAGACCGGAGGCGAGAATGTGCCGACTCGTGAGGTCGAGGAGGCGATATACAAAGACCATCGGGTGCAGGAAGTGGCGGTTATTGGAGTTCCTCACCCCAAGTGGGTTGAAGCCGTTACGGCAATAGTGGTGCCGAAAGCGGGACAGACCATTACGGAGCAGGAAATCATCGATTTGTGCCGCAAAGAACTTGCCGGATTCAAGGTGCCGAAATCTGTTGTTTTTGTCGATACATTACCGAAAACCCCGACCGGAAAGATTTTGAAGCGGGACATGCGAAAGACCTACATGGACCTGTTCAAAGCGTAATCGAGTATTTTGGGTTGAAAAGCAGCCTGTTGGATTACAACAGCAACCCATTGTTTCTATACTGATCGTCCGCCCGATTCTACGAGATCGGGTTGCTTCAAACAGTTTCCGCTGCTTCCCCAACCACCCCGCTTATGCCCGACATTTACAAAAAGCACGGGAAAATCGACTTTTTGCGAACTCATCAACCGTGATGGCCTAGCAAAAATCGGAGGGGTCTGAAAAGAAATATGGCGAAGTTTGCATGCTTCAGCGGACTTCGCCATATTTTTATGATCGGATGGATGCAACGGGAGGAAAGGTAAAATGCGATCCGATGCCAGTGGGTTGTCGGAATCCGATCGCTAGGTCAAGCCGATGTTGCCAACTCAGAAGAAATTGTACTGGGTGCTGAACTGAATTCTGTTGAGCTCTCCATTTTGGCCGTTTTCCACTTCTCGATACCCATAAATGTATTCCAGGCCAAGATCGATTTTAGGAACCGGGCTCCATATCAGGTTGAAATGAACCGTTTGAATGTTTTTATTTACAATGGCTGCTGCTGAGCTGTTGAAAAGATCCATGTCGTTATCTGCTCCACCGTAGGAGTACACTGCATTGCTTCGCAGACCATCCATCCAGAAATGCCGGTAGGCGACAAATCCGCCCCACTGGGTCAACGTATCGAGCGTTTTGTCCTCCTTAAGGATGCCATCGCCGAACAGTGTGTACTGATAACGCCCGATCGCATTGCCGTAATTGAGTTGAAAGCGGAGATCATCCTTGCCGAATGTTTTGATGATACCGGCAAAGCTACCGAATCCGCCCATTTTGTCTGTGCTGTTGATGCCATTGTCATAACGCAATTGACGCAGGACGCCGCCTAAAGAAAGCAGCCCCCACGGCTGTTTGAAGGTACCTTTGAGAATGAAATCGGGAATTCTATCATCGTCATAGGAACCTTTGACACCTTTGTAATCGTAAACGTATGTCTGCGGGTTTTCCAGAGCAAACTGAATATCGCCAAATGCGGTAATCGGCTGGGTCCATCGGAGCTGGGGGGTACGCACGAAAAGCTGGGCCGTAGGTCCACCGAAATCCAGGGTTTCTGGAAGTGATGGCAGATTCATGATGGTGCTCCAAGTCTGCCCTGCCAGGAATGGGCCCAACGTACCGTAGGCATGACGAAGGCGGAACTGATAGCCATTGGAAACTACCTGGTTCCCAGCGTTTGCCACGCCATTTCCGCCCCCGTAAAAATCACCCTCAAGATAGGTGGTCAAAGGTCCATATGATGTGTCCGTTGATGTGCCGACATTAAGGCGGCTCTGCCTACCCGTGAAGATCAAATGGCTGCGCTCCAGATTCGGGGTGTTCGACAGCGGAATGGTGAAGGCCGACAGGAATTCATCGTTGTCTTCCGTAGCATTTTCACCGCTTTTCACATCACTCCAGACTGCATCGAGTTTGACATATCCATTGATTCGCAGTTCGGTGTTCGTGCCTGGAATCATGAAATATCCCGGGGGTAATTTTTTGGCAGGTGCCTGTGGAGGAGCCGCAGGAGCCACTGCTAAGGCTGCCTTGGTTTCCGCTTGTTGTTTTTCGAGATCTTCCAATTTTTTCTGCAACATTTCAATTTGTAGTTTCAAATCACTGATAGTATCCGCCCGCACGACTGGTACAGCAATAGTTCCCAGTAGTGCCAGAACGCCGCAGAAAACAACCAGGTGGACCATCGTTCTAAATCTTTTCCTCATCGATTATTCCTCCTATCTGAAACCGTTACCTAATGATCATAGGCATTTCCAGTGTGGTAGGTTGAAAAAATGAACACCATATGTTTGATGAGCTCGCAAAAATTCAGGCACCTTTGTTGACCCACATGAGTGCAGGTGAATGCTGCTCAGTATCGGAAAATAGAGAGCGGCCCGATCTCATAGGATCGAGTGAATAACCAGGATCGAAACCATGGCTTACTGGAATGCAAGATACCGTTTTTCAATCGAAGTGGGTGGAGCTCCACGAATCCTCTCGTTGGTAAGACTTAGCAACCGCAATGCCAACTCTAAAAACAGCTGCGAATGGGAGGCAATCCATGGAATCCAAGTGCCTGTGGCCTTTGCCAACGGCATCTTTCCTCCCTTAATGACTTTCCCGTCGTATCGCGGCCCCGCATAGAGAAATTGTTCAATATCGTTAAGAGACCGTACGTCAATTGAACAACAAATGAACAGTTTGATGGTCTCGCAAAAAGTCAGGCAGTCTCTATTGATGGAGTCGCAAAAAGTCGCTGACCACCGATTTTCCTTCAAGGCCGGGCCTCCAGCAGGAGGGCGGGTGGTGTTTTGCGAAGCAGCGGAAACTGTTTGAAGCAGCCGGAGATCGTTGGATCGGGCGGACGCAATTCATTGATATTGGTTTGAAAAACAGCTTGTTGGAAACCAGCAACCCATTCTTTTCATTTTGGCCATCCGCCCGATCCTACGAGCTCGGGCTGCTGAGTTTTTCCGCTGCTGAGCAAAATTCACCCGCCTTCCTGCGGGTCAAATTAGATGGCCTGACTTTTTGCGACTCCATCTCTATTGAGCCGCATGGGGACAGGGATGCCTTTTTTTGGTGCTGCGAAAGAACTCAGCCGCCCTCCTGCTGGAGGCCCGGCCTTGAAGGAAAATCGGAGGTTTAGCGACTTGTTGCGAGCTCATCTAATAAATTGTAAATACATGAGCTTAACGAAATGACATTGTTGATGGTATCTCCCGATGTGGAATTTTTTCACGATCAAAAAGTGAATTTGATCACCATGACGGTCATGTCGTCTTCCTGTTCGCCTTCCGCTTGAAATTCCGTAACTGCATCCAGAATGGAGAGAACCAGCATTTTGGCCGAAATTTCGGCGAATTTTCGAACCACTTCCTTCAGGCCATCTTTGCCGAAATATTTTCCTTCTGGATTTCGGGCTTCTATAATCCCATCCGAAAACAGCACAATGATTTGGCCCGGTTTGATGGAAATCGAACTCTCGGGAAAATGAACATCATCCCATAAACCCAGCGGCGTGCCCTCTCCAGAGAGTTCATGGAAAGTATCAGTATCCGGATCGTACAACAGGCCGGGATTATGCCCGGCCCTGACCCATTCGATCCGCCGGTGCTGCAGATCAATCCGCAGCAGCAACAGTGTCATGAATTGACAACTGATTTCCATATCCTTCGTGTACTGACGGTTCACATCCAGAAGAATGGCTTCGAGGCTGCCGGGCATGGATGCCCGAAGCCGCAGCATACCCCGAGCGTTGGCCATGAGGATCGCCGCCGGCAGCCCGTGACCGGCTACATCACCGACGGTGACGCAGATTTTTTCGGTGCTATCGGTACACAGATAGTCGTAGTAATCCCCACCGGTTTCATCGCTGTACAAGGTCATGGCGTCGATATCGACGCCTGAAACGACAGGCGGCTTCAGGGGGAGCAGCCTGCGCTGAATTTCGGTGGTTACGGCAAGCGCCTGGCGAATCCGATAATGGTCTTTGAGCCGGGGTCCGATGGAATTAAGCACGCGTGCGATCTCGCCAAACTCGTCTTTTCGATCGACGGGGACATCGGTATCAAAAACGCCGGCTGCAATCCGTCTGGCTTTTTCCGACAAGGGTTCAAGGATCCCAATGATTCGTATGGAAAACCAAAAACTGCATGCAGCAGCCAAAAGGCTTAACGTGGTCAGGAAAAATGCGGTGAGATTTTCGATCCTTGCGATGCGTCGCTGAATATCCGCCCGAAGCCGGTCAAAACGATCCCGTCGATCATTGTCGGTTGAAATCTCGGGTTTCGAGTGGATATCGATCGAACCAGCATCCTGTTCAACCATGGCTACTTGTTTCAGCAGCGCCTCACCCATGGCACGAACGTTGTGGATTCCATAGGTTCGAACAGCCACCATTGGCAATACAGACAGGCCCAGTAGCAGCAACAACAATTGGGTACGAAATCGCATGGGTAGCTCCAGTTTCGATAAAAACACATGGCAAAAGGCATCACGTCATAGATGATGGCATCGCAAAAAGTCAGGCCCTCTCATTTGACCCGCAGGAAGGCGGGTGAATTTTGCTCAGCAGCGGAAAAACTCAGCAGCCCGAGCTCGTAGGATCGGGCGGATGGCCAGAATGAAAAGAATGGTTTGCTGGTTTCCAACATACTGTATTTCAATCCAAAATAAACGAATTGCCTCCGCCCGATCCAACGATCTCCGGCTGCTTCAAACAGTTTGCGTTGCTTCGCAAAACACCACCCGCCCTCCTGTTGGAGGCCCGGCTTTGAAGGAAAAGCGGTGGTTACCGGCTCGTTGCGATCCCATCAATGATTTCTATCGCCACTTCAATCCCAAAAGTGGTTTGGATTCGTCCATACTGCAATCGACGGACCAACTGTAATAACTCAAAGAACCCAGGAGGTTAAATACAATTGGAGCTATGGGGAAACCATATACAAACCCCTATTCTATTGCCAGACTCGTTTGGAAAATAGGCAATTTTGTTTGACTCAGACTATTGAGGTACGTTAGAAGAAAAGCCGAAACGATACCCAGTGAGGCTGATCGGGTATGATTTTGGGTACCTGGTCCTTGCCGAACCCCGTCTGATCGATTGAATCAATTTCAGGTTTTCATGGAATTCATGTATGAAACGACCCGTTCAGAAAACACAAATCCCGGGACCTAAAGCCCTTGAATGGATCTCCCGTGACGGGAAAATCCTCTCTCCATCGCTTCCCAGGGAATATCCCCTGGTCGCTCTTCGCGGAAAAGGGCAGTGGATCGAAGATATTGATGGAAACGAATACCTCGATTTTACGTCCGGTATTGCCGTCTGCAATACCGGCCATTGCCATCCCGATATCGTCAGAGCCATCCAGGAGCAGGCTGCACAATTGATTCATATGTGCGGTTCCGATTTCTATCACCTTCCCATGATTCGCATTGCTGAACGGCTGGCTGCGATTGCTCCTGGGGCGTTCGAAAAGCGAGTCCTTCTGGCCAATTCCGGAGCGGAAGCCGTCGAAGCCGGGTTCAAGCTTTCCCGATGGCACAGTGGACGGGACAAGGCCATCGCCTTTTTGGGGGCTTTTCATGGTCGTACCATGGGCGCCCTTTCGCTGACAGCCTCCAAGGCCGTTCAGCGAAAAGGCTTCAGCTCCTTTGTTCCCGGCATCCATCATGTTCCTTACGCTCATTGCTATCGTTGCGCTTTTCGGTTGACCTATCCTTCCTGTGATTTCGAGTGTGTCCGCTTTATCGAAGCCCACTTGTTCCGAACGATTCTTCCTGCCGAAGAAGTGGCCGTCATTGTGATCGAGCCGATTCAGGGAGAAGGCGGATATGTGGTTCCACCGCCTGGATATCACGAACGGCTCAAACGGCTTGCCGAAACCTACGGCATACTGTACATGGTCGACGAAATTCAAACCGGCATGGGACGAACCGGGAAGTTGTTCGCCATGGAACATTTCGGCGTTGCGGCGGACCTTGTTACCATGGCAAAGGGGATTGCATCGGGAATGCCGCTCAGTGCCCTGGTCGCAAGGGCTGAGGTCATGGACTGGACACGGGGGGCTCATGGGTCGACCTATGGGGGGAACCCGTTGGCCTGTGCAGCGGCTCTGGCATCCCTCGATGTCCTTCATGCTGGATTGATCGAAAATGCCGATGTGATGGGGCGTAGATTGCGGGATGGGCTCCAAACCCTGAGCGGCCGATATGAGTGCATGGGCGATGTGCGGGGTCTGGGGTTGATGCAAGCCGTCGAATTTGTGACGGACCGGATCAAAAAGATTCCGGACAAGAGCCTTCGCGATCAGGTGCTGTATGGGTGCTTTCAGAAAGGGCTGCTACTCTTAAGCTGCGGAGAGAGTGTCATTCGGTTCTGTCCGCCATTGATGGTTTCGTCGGAGGATATCGATCTTGCACTCGAAATCTTCGAATCCGTCGTGAAGGCACACAGCGGATGAAGGAAACTGCGGACATGACCCCAAAGCAGGCCATCGTCGTCAAAAACATTCACAAACGATTTGGCTCTCTCGAAGTGCTGAAGGGGGTCTCCCTTGCTGCCAACGAAGGGGACGTCATCGCCTTGATCGGCTCAAGCGGTTCCGGAAAGAGCACGCTGCTGCGATGCATCAATCTTCTGGAAAAGCCCGATTCGGGAGACATCTACATTGCGGGCGAGCATGTACGGCTGACCGTCAACCGAAGAGGAGAGACGGTTCCTCAGGACCGCAGGCAGGTGGACCGGATTCGTACACGACTCGGCATGGTGTTTCAGCATTTCAACCTGTGGAGCCACATGACCATTCTTGAAAATATCATCGAGGCGCCGGTGCATGTGATGAAACGCCCCAAGAAGGAGGCGATCGAACTGGCCATGGTCCTCCTGGCCAAGGTCGGCATCGAAGGCAAGGCGGACTGTTATCCTTCCCAGCTCTCGGGGGGGCAGCAGCAACGGGTGGCTATCGCACGCGCTCTGGCCATGGAGCCTGCCGCCCTTCTGGTCGATGAGCCGACATCGGCACTGGATCCCGAGCTGGTTGGGGAGGTGCTTCGGGTCATGCAGCAACTGGCGGAAGAAGGGCGAACGATGATCATTGCGACCCATGAAATGGAATTCGCTAGACAGGTATCCACCCAAGTCATGTTTCTGCACAACGGGATCGTCGAGGATCAGGGGCCACCGGATTACATCTTTGGCAATCCGCGTTCCGAACGCTGCAGGCAGTTTCTTTCCGGCATTCTATCGAAGCGGTAAAGCAGGTCTGTAAGAATGGGAAGGCATCTTCCCTCTGACTTTTACCAGGTTGTAGGAACGTCTTTTTCTGCCGGGATGTTCTTCCATCGTGACCCGATACCCATTGTTCAACCTCAACAAAAGGAGATGGCAGTATGAAACGATCGTTCATCGTATGGTGTGTTGCGCTGATGAGTCTGTGCTTGATGGTAAATGCATTTGCAGCGGACAAGAAGAAGCTGCGCATCGGAACCGAAGGTGCTTATCCGCCTTTCAACATGGTGAACAAGGAAGGCAAGGTAGAGGGTTTCGATATCGATATCGCCCGTGCACTCTGTAAGGAAATGAATATGGAACCCGTTTTCGTCGTTCAGGACTGGGACGGACTCATTCCGGGGCTCATCGCCAAGAAATTCGACTGCATCATCGCCTCGATGTCGATTACGGACGAACGCAAGCAGAAAGTCGATTTCACGGATAAATACTATTTGACACCTGCACGTTTCGTTGCCAAGAAAGGGGCCGGGTTCACCATTTCCAAAGAAGGCCTCAAAGGAAAGACCATCGGCGTCCAGCGGGCGACCATCCATGAGAATTTTGCAAACGACATGTTCGGGGATGTGGCGACCATCAAGGCCTATGCCACCCAGGATGAGGCAAACATGGACCTTGTTGCCGGACGGGTTGATCTCGTGGTTGCGGATGCAACGGTGTTGGAAGGCGGTTTTCTGAATACCGATGCCGGAAAAGACTTTGAATTTACGGGACCGGATTTCAAGGATAAGAAGTGGTTCGGTGAAGGCATCGGCATCGCCGTTCGAAAAAGCGACAAGGAATTGCGGGAAAAATTGAACAAGGCCATCAAGGCCATCCGGGCAAACGGCGAGTATCAGAAGATCAATGCCAAATATTTTAAATTCGATGTTTACGGGGACTGATGTCGAGGTCCGACCGTAATACGGTTGCGAGATTCACGTTCACGGTGATTTTTTGATGCATTGGGGCGACGTCATTCTGTCGCCCCAATCACTGTTTGTGGCCATTCATCATGCTTGATGGGCTCGCAAAAAGTCGCCACTTACCGATTTTCCTCCAATGTCGGGCTTCCAGCAGGAGGGCGGGTGGTGTTTTGCGAAGCAGCGGAAACGTGTTTGAAGCAGCCGGAGATCGTTGGATCGGGCGGACGTGCTTCATCCATTTTCGCATGAAAAACAGTAGGTTGCCTTTCAGAAAACCTTCGTTTCCATCTTGGCCATCCGCCCGATCCTACGAGATCGGGCTGCTGAGTTTTTCCGCTGCGCAAGCAAAATGCACCCGCCCTCCTGCGGGTCAACCAAGAGCATCTGACCTTTTGCGAGTCCATCATGCTTGATCTAAAGGGATATGGTTGGCTCCTTTGGGAAGGAGCCGGACAGACGGTTCTTGTAGGACTGGCATCTATGGCCATTGCCATGATTCTGGGTCTATTTGGCGCGTGGGGAAGACTTTCTCGCTCCAAGGCGGCTCAGGTACTTGCCGGACTGTACACGACCGTCATTCGTGGGGTGCCTGAATTGGTTATCATCTTGTTGGTGTATTATGGGGTGCCTACGCTGATCCAGGATGTCGGGGAAGCCATTGGGATCGATACCGTGATTGATTTCAACCCGTTTATGGCGGGTGTTGCGACCATTGGATTCATTTATGGCGCCTTTTCGACGGAGGTGTTTCGGGGGAGCTTCCTGGCTGTCCCCAAAGGACAAATGGAGGCCGCCCGTGCCCTCGGTATGAGCCGGGTTCAGGGATTCTTCCGGATCGTGCTTCCCCAGATGTGGCGATTTGCTCTTCCAGGTCTGGGAAATGTCTGGATGGTTCTGATCAAGGCTACAGCCCTGGTTTCCGTCATCCAGCTTCCCGAGCTGATGCGAAATGCGGATATCGCCTCCCGTTCCACCAAGCTCCCCTTTACCTGCTATTTTGCAGCATCCCTCCTGTATCTGGGCATTACCATTCTTTCGATTCTGCTTCAGAAAAAAGCCGAAGCCTGGGCGAATCGCGGTATCCGAAAGGCTTAAGAGGCGCCTTCCTTACTGTCAGCCACTTTGATTGGTTTCTTTGATTTTTTCATGCTTTTGCCTTCCAATTGACAGGTCAGATGATTATCGATATTGGATAGACGCGTAAAAAGTCAGTGAGTCTCCAGTGAGCCGCATGGGAGCGGATACACCTTTTTCGCTGCATCGGAAAAACTCAACCGCCCGATCTCGTAAAGTTGGGCATGCAGCCGGACGCTCCAAGAAAGAGCATTTCATCGGAATCGTAGGCTTTTCAGAAACAAGCCGAAGCTCGCTGCATGCCCGGCTCAACGATCTCCAGCGGCTTTAAACAAGTTTCCGCTGCAGCATCAATAGGTCCGCGTCCATGATGCTCAGGTCGGGAAGCGCTATTGTGCTCAAGCAGGGAGGGTGAAAGAGGAGGCACACCATGAGCTTATACGAAAAGGATTTTTACCTGTGGACAATCGAACAGGCAAACCTCATGAGGGCTGGGGCGCTGTCACAGTTGGACATTGAGAACCTGATTGAGGAAGTGGAAAGCATGGGTAAAAGTCAGAAGAAGGAGCTGTTCAGTAGGATCGCGGTGTTGCTGCTGCACTTGCTCAAATGGGATTATCAGCCCGATCAGCGTTCTGGAAGCTGGAAAAGCACGATGTTGACTCAAAGACGGGAAATTAAGTTCTTGTTAGCTGATAATCCGAGTCTGAAAAGGCTTATTCCAGATGCAGTGGCTTCTGTTTACCAAGACTCCAGACTGGCTGCTGCCGCTGAAACCGGGTTACCTGAATCGGTATTTCCGGAAACCTGTCCGTACACCATCGAACAGATTATGGGGGAATAGATTCACAGTTCCGTGTCCTTGGTAAGACCAAGCGCGAGGAGATAGGCCAAGTAAACGGATGTTAGCGGTTTCCTAAACATAGAAGCAGTAACGCATTTACCTGCTTTCTTGTATTGGGTTTCGTGAGGCCGGTAACGGAAAACCTTGTGCCGGAAGCCTGTTAAACGAAAAAGGGTTAGGCGATGTGCCTAACCCTTTGTGCTTTTTGATGGTGGAGCTGAACGGGATCGAACCGTCGACCTCATGACTGCCAGTCATGCGCTCTCCCAGCTGAGCTACAGCCCCATGCGTTTGAAGCTTTGGCTTAATAAACAAATTCATTCCCGATGTCAACCGAAAAAGCGAAAAAGCGGGCTCTATTGGCGTTATGGGAAAATGGAAATACAGCCTTGCAAGCGTTGCGGCTGCTAAGCCGGAAAATCCCGAAGGACTTCATGAGCGCCCTTGTGCATTTCGTACCAGAAATCGAAGGCTGCCGAATGTTTGTCCGTTTCGAAGCGGTCGAGCCATCGGTTTAGTTCTGGATTGTCGGTGGGATCGACGGTTTTCTTGTCTTTTAAAAACGTATGAACGATATCGATGTTACGCTCCGATTCCCAGAAGACAGCCGCGTTTCGACTGGTGATCCGGCTTGCTGTAAGGCGAACCGCTTCGAGAAACCGTTCCTTCAACCCAAATATCTTCTCGATGATCTCCGGCATGAGTTCCTCCGACCAGCCGCGGTGGAACCGGCACAGCCCCAGGTTGTCGAGCATCAGTTCCTGGATCATGCGTTGGGCGTTACGACGGCCCAGCTCCCTCGGCTCGATGAATTCCCTGCCGTAGACCATGTAGTATTTTCCGGAAACGGCCATCGGCGCCAGGACACCGGGTGTCCAGTACTGGTTGGGAACCATCCAGCCCTGACGGGCGAAGGCGTTGTGAACGAAAAGATCCATCACCCGTCTGCCCCGTGTTCGGGTCAGCGCTCGGGCGTATTTTCGAGCGCCGAGCTGCAGTGGGATCCTTCCCTCCGGTCGAACCATTTCATCCAGAAGAGCTATACCGAGTTCTGCATTGTGCATGGAATCATCGATGACATCGAAGTGATTCGCATCCCATCGGGGTTTTCGATCCACCCCGACCGTCTCCAGCTCGATCAGCCCCTCATCGATGCAGTCCATCAGCCAGGCGAGAACCCCGCCGACCGAAATGGCATCGAAGCCGAGCGTGTCGGCCCGGTGGTTTAGCCGTTCGGCCGCACGCTGATCGAAAATGCCGCAAAGCGGTCCCATCGCCTGATAGGGCTCATAATCTTTCTTGTAGATGCCGTTCAGTTTTTTGCACACAGCCGCACACGGCTCACCACAGGTTTTCTGCTGCTTGGCCTGGATGGTCTCTTCATTGAATTGCTTCAGATAATGTTCGAGGATGAAACGACGGTGGAGCTCCCGCCGGTCGGCTTCTGACCAGTAAATGCTGCGGTAATTGAAGGCCAGGATGTTGGTGTCCATCGATGCATAATTGACACCGAACGTGCCGCCGGTATTGAATTTGGGGTCATAGCGGTATTTGGTGGTGGCATCCAGGTCCTTTGCCGCCATGCGCTGGTGGTACTTGTCTTCGAACCACCGATCGACCACAGAGCGTTCGGCGACATCCTCGTCGATGTGGGTTCCACCGTAAATGATGCCGACAATGCCGTGTTCCTGAAGGAGCTTCGTGCCGAACCCCCCTCTGCCGGCCCAGGTATCGACCGGGGTCAATACGCCTTTTCGGATGGGAGCGGAGGCGATGGCGCCAAAATCGGTATACAAGGCCGCCGGGCCAACGGCAAGCACCCGCGGATCGGTTTCATACCGTTCGGAGAAAAGCGCCATCGCCGCTTCCATCACACCATACACGCCCAGCCGGCCGCTTTCCCAAAGCTTCTCCGGAACGACTTCCACGAGCTCCACCTCGATTTCTTCGCCATGAATCCGGTTCAAATACAGCATGGATGGACGCAAGGCTTTCCCGAGAATGCTGATCATGTTGATGCCGAGATTGTCGAACACGAGTGCTGCCCCGCCCATCGAAGAAACGAAGAAGCCGTGCCAGCAGGGAGACATGCCGCAGAAGATCAGACGGTTCGATCCGGGAAAGACGGACCCGGCCAACAACCCGCCGCCGATCGTCAGGCTGTTGTGCTTGTAGGCCAAGTGAATGCCCAGATCCACAGGGCCGAAAAAATCCCCGACACGGTATCGTTTCAACCGGTAGAAGCCGTTTGAGGCATCAAGCATCAACACCTTCAGATGGACCTTGTTTTCGGGGTTCATGGTTCTCCTTTGCTGGTGTCATCTTCCATTTTGTATGATTTCTGTAGGAAACGCAGTTACCATGGAGCGGAGCATATACCCAGACATGAAAACAAGTTTTACGATCCACGTCAAGTCATTCCCAATCTCCCAAGCCTCCCGATTTGGCGCAATCGTTTTCTTCCCGAAAGGAATGACGTTTGGCGGCATGTTGTCAGGCACAACCATTCCTGCCGCTAAGAGAATCATGTATGGACCAATTTCCGGTATTATCCGGCATAGTCGTTGCGTTCGCATAAACTTCATTTTATGATATCAATGTGCTCCAGGATCTCTTAGCCTCCTAAACCTTAGTGCAATTAGAAAGTAGCTGTTTCCATAATCTGTTCCAAAGATGACGGAGGTCGTCACCATGAAAAAGCTCCCCATCGGCATCCAGAGCTTCGTCAAGATGCGAAAAGACAACTTTTATTACGTGGACAAGACATCCATGGTGGCCGAGCTCGTCAACAAAGGAGGTGGCTATTACTTTCTTTCCAGGCCCCGGCGCTTTGGGAAATCCCTGTTTCTGGATACCCTGAGGCAGGCCTTTCTGGCAAAAAAAGAGCTGTTCGCCGGTTTATATCTGGAAAACCAATGGGATTGGGGCACCCGGTATCCGGTCATTCACATCAGTTTCGGTAGCGGTGTGATGAAAGACGTTCATGAGCTCGAGATCGTGTTTGAAGACATCCTGAACCGGATTGCGGAACAAGAAGGCCTTTCGATCACCAGCCAGGCGTTGCGCAGCAGATTTCTGGAAACCATCGAAAAGCTGAACCACAAATACCACCAGCAAGTGGTCATCCTGATCGATGAATACGACAAGCCCATCCTCGACAACATCGACAAGCCGCAGACGGCCGCCGAGATCCGCGAAGGCCTCAAGAATTTCTATTCGGTCATCAAGGATTCCGACGAATTCCTGAGATTCGTCTTCATCACGGGAGTGAGCAAGTTCAGCAAGGTGTCGCTCTTCAGCGGATTGAATAATTTAGACGACATCACGCTTGATCCCGACTTCGCAACCGTTTGCGGCTATACGCATGAGGAGCTGATCCACGCCTTCGCCGATCGACTGGAAGGTGTAGAGATGGATCAGGTCAGACTTTGGTACGACGGGTACAATTTCCTGGGAGATCGCGTCTACAATCCGTTCGATATCCTGCTTTTCCTCAAGCATCGAGATTTCAGGAATTACTGGTTCGAGACCGGAAGCCCCAGCTTTCTGATCAAACTCATCACGCAAAACCATTACCCCATGCCCAATCTGGAACGGGTGGAAGCCTATGAAAGCCTGCTTTCTTCCTTCGATCTCGATCGAATCCACCTGGAAACCATTCTGTTCCAGACCGGCTATCTCACCATCGCCGAAAAGCTGCAGATCGGAACCAAAAGCAAGTTCCGCCTGACGTACCCCAACCTGGAGGTCAAATCCAGTCTGACGGACACCCTCCTCGACCATCTGACCCAGCTTCCGGCAGGCAAGGTCGAACATCAGACCAAACTGTACGACGCCCTGATGGCCGGAGACATCGACAGCCTCAGAGACATTTTTCACGCCTTTTTCGCATCGATCCCGTATGAGTGGTACCGCAAGAACGAGTCCTCCAGATACGAAGGCTATTATGCATCGATTTTTTACTGCTATTTCACGGCGCTGGGGCTCGATGTCACGGCCGAGCAGATGACGAACAAGGGCCGGATCGACATGGCCGTTCGGCTCGGGGGGAGGGTGTTCATCCTGGAGTTCAAGGTTGTGGAAATCGATGGCAGCGACAACAAGGCCTTAGAACAAATCCGGAAAATGCGTTACTGGGAGCGGTATCGGGGCTAGGCCGATGCCATCTTTCTGATCGGTGTCGAATTCAGCAGCGCCGACCGAAACATCGTCGGCTTCGAATGGGAGCGGATTTAACCGGTGATCCCTGAGTCGCTTGGTGCTACAGTCCCAAAAGGTCTATTGGGTCACCCCGGCAATTGAGCCGGTCGGGTCAGAGACACATTCAACAGAAGGAGAAAATCCATGTTCGGTATGACTTCCATATGGCATTGGATCGTGGTTCTCGTCATCGTCATGATCATCTTCGGGCCGGGCAAACTTCCGCAAATCGGCGAGGGACTCGGCAAGGGCATCCGCAACTTTAAGAAATCGATGGAAGAGAGCGGAAAAGAAGTCGAGACGGAAAAGACCGAAAAGCTCTCGGGCCCTGAAGCCAATCCGAAATCCTGATGAAGGCTCGAGCAGACATATCCGTGCCTGAAAGCACTACTCCTCCACGTAGAACTGAGCAAGCTCCTCTTTTTCCGTAGCCCCGGTGCCATCAACGATGCAACCGGGGCTGCTCCGTCAATGGGGGATACGCGCCGCATCGGCGCGCTTCCGCATGCCGTCTTTCCGCCGGCGGAAGAGAAACCGGATGAAGGCCTCTTTCACCAGGATCGGCCCCCGGTCATCCAGGCGGGCTGGCTTGCCCCGACCGGTGACATGACGATCTGCCACACCTGGATGTTCCGGGCGCGGAAGGCGCCTGCGCAGGAAAGCAGGTAATACGTCCACATCCGCCGGAAGCGTTCGTCGTATCGCGATTGCAGCGTCGGCCAATTTTGCTGAAAGTTGGCGTTCCAGGCCATGAGCGTCTTGTCGTAGTGAGGACCCAGGTTGTGCCAGTCCTCGATGACGAAAAGCCCTTCGCAGGCCCTGGCGATCTGAGCGATGCTGGGCAGCATGCCGTTGGGAAAGATGTAGCGGTCGATCCAGGGGTCACAACTGGTCTGGGAGATGTTGCCCCCGATAGTGTGCAGCAGAAAGATGCCGCCCGGTTTCAGGCAGCGACGAACCACCCGCATGAATGTCCGGTAATTCTTGCAGCCGACATGCTCGAACATGCCGACGGATACGATTTTATCGAAGCTGCCTGTAACGGCTCGGTAATCGCAATCCAGAAACGTGATGGGTAGCCCCCTGCAAAATTCCCGGGCATAGCCGAGCTGCTCTTTGGAAATGTTCACGCCGGTAACGGAACAGCCCGAGCGCTCCGCCATATACTTCGCCAATCCCCCCCATCCGCATCCGATATCCAATACCTTGTCTGAAGGCTTCAGGTCGAGCTTCCGGCAGATCATCTCCATTTTGATCTGTTGTGCCCGATCCAGATCGTCCGTTTCTTGAAAATAGGCGCAACTGTATTGGCGGTAGCCATCCAGAAAGGAAAAGAAGAGATCGTTTCCGAGATCGTAATGCCTCCTGGCGATGATGCGGGAGCGAGCCCTGGACTGCAGGTTGAAGACAATGGCAGGCAGCAGGCGGATCAGATACCGCAAATCGCTGGTGACTTTGGCTTCGATATCGCTGTTGAGGATGCGGCAGAAGAATTGGTCCAGCCGCTCACAGTCCCACCACCCGTCCATGTAGGCTTCGCCCAGGCCAAGGTTTCGGTCCCGCAACATCCGGTCGTACACATGGGGGGTGTAAATCCGTGGGTCCCAGGGGTTTTCGCCGTTGACGCTCACACCCGCTTGGGAAAGCAGTTGTTGAATGACGTTGGCAGACATGGCTTTGAAATCCTTCATCGTATGCCCCCCTCAGCGCCGCCTTATTTCCGCTCACCTGCAGCCTTCACCAGCCATTCCTTGAGCTTGGATTTTTGCGGCATGTTCCCTACGGCCATCACGATGCCATCGATGATCAGCGCCGGTGATCCGATGACCCCGTAGCTTGCGATGTCTTTCAGATCCGTCACATGCTCGATGTCCGCCTGGATATGGTTTTCCGCCACCAACGCCATGACATCCTGCTCTGGCTTTCGACAATTGGGGCAACCGGGACCGAGGATTTTGATCTGGATACAATCGCTTTTGGCCTCTTCAAACGGCTCTCCTACAAATTTTTTGTATTCCCGAAGAAAGGCTTTTGCATACTGATCCTTGATTTTGTCATAGATATAGTTCTTCTTGGAAAGCCGGGCAAGCAGTTCGGCTTCTATCTCGGCATCCGATCGGCCGGCAAATTCACTCGCCACATCCTTCAACACGTCATCCAAGCCGATAATGCCGGTTCGTTGCCCGCCCACCATAATTTGTTTGACATCATAAGATGGCATGTCGTTCTACACTCCTTTACTTGTCGGATTCGGAGAGATCATCGCTTTCCGCATCCGGTAGTTTGGTCAAGACTCCCCCATCATCTGTTTCATCATGGAAGGCATCATTTCCATCGGCATGCCTTTCGATTTCATCACACTCATGCAAGCAGGCATCATTTCAGCCATCATTTTATGCGGATCTTTTTGAAAGATTTCCGCCATCTGGGGCATCGCCGCTTTCATGAAAGCGATTTTTTCATCATCTGTCAACGTCTTAAATCGATCCACGATAAACGCCCATGTAACGCACAGATGTTGGGCACCGTTTCCGTTCGGAATGACGACCCGAGGCTCCCATCGAAATGACGGCCGGATTGTCACCCCAGGGGGCAACTCTCAGAACATTTGTAGTTTTCCCTCATGCACTACCGACCATCTTCGCTGCAGGCTGTCAAAACAATCGTATTCCTGCCTATGATTTCGTCTTGAATTCCGCCTTCCCCAATGATATGAGCCCGCTGGGGATGGAGTTCCCCTTCCTTTGCCGCACCGCCCGCTTGCTGGTCGTGCTGATGACTCCTACCGCGTTGATCCTTTCAGCGGGGAGTCGTTCTATAGATGACTTCACCAGAACCCGCTGAAAAGCGGGTTTTTTTATTTGGTTCGGTATCATCATCCCGAAAAAAGGAGACAGGAAACCATGGAACACATGTTGACACTCGCAAGTATCTGGCTTGGACTTGCCGTGTTCTCGGCAATTCTCGCCTATCATCTGAAAATTTCCATTGCCTTGGTGGAAATCTGCGTGGGAGTCGCCACCGCTGCGGTGGCCCATCATTTCGGGATGCTCCAGCAACTGGGGTCCAATGAGGACTGGCTGAAATTTCTGGCATCTTCCGGGGCGATCCTGCTGACTTTCCTGGCAGGCGCGGAATTGGAGCCCGAAGTCATCAAGGCCAAGATCAAGGAAGTCACGATCGTCGGATTTGTCGGTTTTCTGGCGCCTTTTCTCGGGTGTGCGGCAGTTGCCAAATACCTGCTGCACTGGGAAACCCAGGCAAGCCTTCTGGCAGGTGTGGCCCTGTCCACCACATCCATGGCTGTCGTTTACGCGGTGATGCTGGAGACCGGTTTCAACCGGACGGAATTCGGGAAAGGGATCCTCGGGGCCTGTTTCATCAACGACCTGGGAACGGTCATCGCACTCGGTTTGCTCTTTGCGCCATTCACATACAAAACGATCGTCTTTATTGTGGTGACCATCGTTGTTCTCGCATTGCTTCCAGGGATGAGCCGCAGCCTCACCCGCATCTATGCCTATCGGACCGCCGCCATTCGCACCAAATGGGTCATCTTCATCCTCTTCGCCCTCGGTGCCCTGGCCTTGTGGTCCGGCAGTGAAGCCGTTTTGCCGGCCTACCTCATCGGCATGGTGCTGGCCGAATTTTCTTCCCAGGATGCCCAATGGTTGCGCAGGATTCGCACCCTGACCGTCGGTTTTCTTACCCCGATCTACTTTCTGCGAGCCGGAACCTTCGTATCGCTTCCGGCCCTGATCGCAGCTCCTCTTGTTTTCGTGTTCCTGTTTTTCGGGAAGGTGCTTTCAAAAATCTTTGGATTGTATCCCTTCATTGCGATCTTCCGCAAACAGTATCAGGAAAAATGGTACTATACCCTGATGATGTCCACCGGCCTGACCTTCGGCACGATTTCCGCCCTCTACGGTCTTTCGCACGGCATCGTCGATCAGGCCCAGTATTCATTTCTGGTTGCAACCGTCATTGCAAGCGCCGTCATTCCGACACTCATCGCAAGCGTCGCCTTCATGCCGCGGCATTTGCTCCCGAAACCGGAAAATGAAAAACCTTCGGAAACCGTAAAATAGCCGAAAGATGGATGAACATCCCTGCGGATGCCTGATGGATACCATTCACAGAAAGGAGATCGAGATGATCAAGAACATGATTGTCGCCTACGACGGATCGAAACAATCCGAGAAGGCTTTTCGCTACGCACTGGATATGGCGGTCAAATATGGCGCCAAAATGACCGTGGTTTCGGTGGCAAGCCCGGGAGAGCCGGCGGTTGCCGTCGAGCTGCAGGAAATGCTGGATAACGCAAGAGAATATTTTGAGGGACATTACAAATGCCTGAGGGAACTTGCGCAGGCGCAGGGCATCGAGATGTCGTGCGAAGTGCGGGTCGGGCATCCGGCCGAGCAGATCGTTCAGGCAGCCGAAGAAAAGAATGCGGACGTGATCGTGACGGGCCATCGCGGCGATACTTTGACACAACGGTGGCTGGTCGGATCGGTGGCCAAACGGATCATCGCCTACAGCCATTGCTCCGTTTTCGTGGTGCGATAATGTCTACCCGCTCCCATGCTTAGGCCCGGAAATACCCAAAAATCGGGGGTAGATCGACTTTTTGCGAGACCATCACGGATGAACTCAATTGAAATCCGGAACTTCTCCTTCAGAAACGATGTCGGACCCGGAAAGGAAACCCAGATCATGAATCGCAAGAAGCCATTGTTCGGCTTGGGACGTAATGTGACAGTTGCCGGATGGGTCAGCTTTTTCATGGATGTTAGCTCCGAAATGATCTATCCGCTGGTTCCGCTGTTTCTTGCAAACACGCTCGGCGTCAACAAGGCACTGATCGGGCTGATCGAAGGTATCGCCGAATCGACGGCCAGTCTTCTGAAGGTGTTCTCCGGCTGGTTTTCGGATCGGATTGGAAACCGAAAATGGTTGATGGCGGCAGGATACGCGATTTCCACCCTCAGCAGACCATTTATAGCCCTTGCCGCTGGATGGCATCCGGTGATGATCTCCCGATTCATCGACCGTTTCGGCAAGGGGGTTCGAACAGCCCCCCGGGATGCCATCATCGTTGAATCGACGGACATGAAAGTCATGGGCCGGGCCTTCGGCTTTCATCGATCGATGGATACCCTTGGCGCAGTCGCCGGCCCGGCGCTCGCCTTCTGGCTGCTTTCGATTACATCGAACAAGTATCGCACCGTCTTTTGGCTGTCCATGATTCCGGCGGCAATTGCGGTGCTCTTGATCGTGTGCTTCATTACCGAAAAAAAGCGCGCTATTCCATCCGCTTCGGAGCGCCCCAAACTGAGCTGGCGCCTCTTCGACTGGCGCTTTCGTCTCTTTGTCATCATCGCTGCCGTTTTTGCCCTCGGCAATTCCAGCGATGTCTTTCTGATCCTTCGGGCACAACAAGTGGGAATCACCAGTGTCATGATCCCCATCGTTTATCTGATGTTCAATCTCGTCTATGCGCTTTCATCCTTTCCCATGGGCATTCTTGCGGATCGTTTCGGGAAAAAACGCATGATCTGGATCGGTTTCGTTTTGTTTGCGGCCCTGTATTTCGGTTTCGGGAAAGCAACCGACAGCCTGTCCATCTGGTTCCTCTTCGGCTGCTACGGCCTGTTCATGGGGCTGACCGAAGGCATCCAGAAAGCATATCTCAGCACCATCATCCCGGCTGAATTCAAGGCAACAGCCTTCGGATTATACAATACCGTGGTGGGAATCGCAGCGCTACCCGCAAGTTTTATCGGTGGATGGCTCTGGGACCATGTTTCGCCTTCCGCCACCTTTTATTTTGGATCTGGTACGGCCATTACCGCCGCAATTCTGTTCGCACTGCTTGCGTGGACACCCCCCCATCGCGAGGAGGGCGAAGGCAGAAACATCCCCTAAATGATGACTCCATCAGTGATGTATCATCCTTCCTTCACATATCGATAGCGGATGGGGAGGGGCCCGCGGTTCCTCTCCGTCATGAATCTCCCCTCATCGTTACGGCAATGTCATTGCATTCCCCCGGACTTCATCTTATGATGGCCCAGGTATGCTTGATATTGAGGTACATCCAAACTCCAAAGCAACCCTCAGATGTGTGGTTGGGGGCGGATACGCATCTGGAGATCAAAATCCGATCGTCATGCGGAGCCGATGCGAGAATTCAGAACGCTGGGTTACGATCGACGATCTTTTAGGGCGACCCGGCGGATCGCCCTTACAGGCTTTCGCATATTCGCACATGCGCACTACCTATCTCGCACTTCCACGATAAGGCTATCCGACTTCTTGCGAGGCCGTCATGCTTGAACGCATCCGAAACAGTCTCGGCTATCACCTGATCTTCGTGATGGGCATCACGCTGTTTGCCGGCTTTACGATCTGGGCCTATTTCAACATCCGCTACCAGAAAGAAAAGATGATGAACCACATTCTGGTATGGACGGATCGGCTGGGAGAGACGATCAAGCTGGGCACGGAATATGCCATGATGCTGAACGCCCGGGACAACATCAACCAGAGCATTCAGAATATCGGTCGATTGGAGGCCATCGACAGCATCCGAATATACAACAAGGACGGTGAAATCAAGTTCAGCAAGAATCTCAGCGAAATCAACACCCGGACCAATATTCGAAACGAAGCCTGCCATGTCTGCCATAAAACGGATCCCCCGGCCGTCGATCTGCCACTTACCCAGCGGGTTCGGGTGTTGCAGACAGCAGAAGGTCATCGCGGTATCGGCATCATTTCCCCCATCCGCAACGCCCCCGGATGCTCCACCGGAGAATGTCATTTCCATTCCCCGGAGAAGAATATCCTGGGCGCTCTCGATGTCGTCGTATCCTTGAAGGAGACCGACCAAGACATTCTCTATTTTGAAGAAGGGGTGATTCTGCTTTCGGCGTTTCTCTTTCTGTCGACGGCTGCCGTCATTTTCTGCTTCATTTTGCGTTTCGTCAACCGGCCCATCATGCAACTCATCGAGGGAACTCAGCGGATCGCCAAAGGGGATTTTACAACCCCCATTCACATTCCATACAAGAACGAACTTGGACAACTGGCCGAAGCCTTCGCTGCAATGGGTAAGCAGGTGCAGGAAAAGCAACAGCAGCTTCGGGATCAGCGAATTCAATATCAGACGCTTTTCGAGCGGGTTCCTTGCATCATTACCGTTCAAGATCGAGAATACCGGTTGCTTCAGTACAACCGGGAATTTTCCAAGCGCTTCGATCCCAAGCCCGGGGATTTCTGTTACAAGGCCTACAAAGACCGCGACGAGAAATGTGTCGAATGCCCGGTCGAATGGACGTTCGCCGATGGGAAAAGTCATTACAGTGAAGAAACGGGGTATAACAAAGACGGGAGCAAGACCTACTGGGTGGTCCAAACGGCTCCTATCAAGGATTCCGAGGGCAACATCGTGGCAGCGATGGAAATGTCGATCGACATATCCAGAAGCAAACAATTGGAAGAGCAGCTTGCCGAGTCCGAACGCAAATACCACGACATTTTCAACAACATCCCGAATCCCGTTTTTGTGCTCGACATCAAGACCCTCGACATTCTCGACTGCAACACATCCGCAGAGACCATTTACGGGTATTCTCGGGGGGAGCTCATCGGCAAGCGGTTTCTCGAGTTGTTTCCGGAGGGAGAACGGGAAGACTACGCTTTCAAGATGCTGACCGCATCCGTCGTCAACAAGGCCCGGCAAATGAATCGAAAAGGGAATACGATTTTTGTGAACATTCGTATATCGCCTTCCGAGTATGCCGGGCAGTCCGTGCTACTGGTCACCACCACCGACGAGACCAAACGGATCGAAGCCGAGCAGCAGATCATCCAGGCCAGCAAGATGGCCACATTGGGGGAAATGGCTACCGGAGTCGCTCACGAATTGAACCAACCGCTGTCGGTCATCAAGACGGCCAGCAGTTTTTTCATGCGCAAAATCGAAAAAAACGAGCCCATTCCGGAAACCATCCTCCAAACCCTGGCCAAGGAAATCGACAGCCATGTGGATCGTGCCGCACGAATTATCAGCCACATGCGCCAGTTCGGCCGAAAAACAGAGGTTCGTCTCGAAAAGGTGAACCTGAACGATGTCGTCAAGAAATCCTTTGAAATGTTCAGCCAGCAGCTTCGCGCAAGAGGGGTTGAGGTCAAGTGGGATCTGTGCGAGACGATTCCGTGGATCTGGGGAGATGCCGCAAGGCTCGAGCAGGTGTTTATCAACTTGCTGATCAATGCCCGGGATGCCATCGAAGAACGGATGGAAAAGACAGGCAATCCTTCCATTACCAAGAAAATTCAGCTGAAAACCCAGGTGCTCTCGACGATGGTGACGGCCTCGGTGGCCGATACGGGAAGCGGTATTCCACCGGAGATTCTCGACAAGATCTTCGAACCTTTCTTCACGACCAAGCAGGTCGGAAAGGGGACGGGATTGGGCCTTTCGATCAGCTACGGCATTGTTCGCGAGTGCAACGGAGAGATATCCGCAGTCAACAACGATGATGGCGGGGCCACGTTTATTGTTCAATTTCCCAGGATCGATGAAAGTGACCATCATCCATGATGGCCTCGCAAAAAGTCAGATGCTCTTGTTTAACCCGCAGGAGAGCGGGTGCATTTTGCTTGCGCAGCGGAAAAACTCAGCAGCCCGATCTCGTAGGATCGGGCGGATGGCCAAGATGGAAAAGATGGCTTTCTGAAAGACACCATCCGGATGTTCAATCCAAAACAGATGAAGTGCGTCCGCCCGATCCAACGATATCCGGCTGCTTCAAACACGTTTCCGCTGCTTCGCAAAACACCACCCGCCCTCCTGCTGGAAGCCCGGCATTGGAAGAAAATCGGTAGGAGGTGACTTTTTGCGAGTCCATCATCCATGACGGCTTTGAAAATAGCGTCACCGACCATTCACTTCATTCGGGATGGAGGAACATGAACCAACACACGTTTCAGCTTCAGGCAATCGGTATCATTCATCATCCAGGGCGGGATCCCTGGATCGAGGTCGATCCGCAATATGCAGAGGGGTTGGAGGGGCTTTCCGCCTATTCCCACATTCATGTATTTTTCTGGTTTCATGAGAACGATCTTCCCGAAAAACGGGCGATTCTGAAGGTGCATCCCTGCCGGAATCCCGCCAATCCCCTCACGGGCGTATTCGCCACCCATTCCCCGATGCGTCCCAATCTGATCGGATTGACGTTGTGCCGCATTCGGCGCATTGAAGGGTGCATCGTTCACATCGAGGACATCGATGCGCGAGACGGATCCCCGCTTCTGGACATCAAGGGATATTTTCCGTATGACCTTTCCCCGCCCATTCTATATCCCCAATGGGACAGATCCAGAAAAGAATCGGAGCGATGAGCCAAAACATTCTGGTCGTAGACGATGAAAGCGGTATTCGTACGGTTCTATTCATATCCCTGACGGATATGGGCCATCGGGTGCGTTTGGCGGAAACGGCGGATGACGCCCTCTTGCAGATCGAGCAGGAAAGGCCCTCGATTGTTCTGACCGATATCAAAATGCCGGGTATGGACGGCATCGAGCTGTTAAAGGCCATCAAGGCCAAGGATCGGGACATCGAAGTCATCATGATGACGGGGCATGGCGATATGGACCTGGCCATCCAGAGTCTGAAGCTCGAGGCCACAGACTTCATCACCAAGCCCATCGGAAACGATGCCCTCGAGATTGCCGTACACCGTGCCTCCGATCGCATCGCCATGCGGCGGCAGCTGCGTCAATACACCGAGCGGCTGGAGCAGTTGGTCGAGGAAAAGACCCGCCGCCTCATCGATGCCGAACGGTTGGCCGCTGTCGGAGAGGCGATATCGGGGCTCTCTCATACCATCAAGAACATTGCGGGCGGATTGCGGGGAGGCATGTTCGTCCTCGAAAGAGGGATCGATCAGCAGGATCGCGAATGCCTGACCCAGGGTTGGAGCATGGTGAAAGGCAATGCGGAAAAACTCTACAAGCTCGCGATAGATCTGTTGCATTACGGCAAAGCCGCCGAGCTGCACATGCAGTGGTGTGATCCGAATCGGGTTGCAGAGCAGGCCCTCGAGTCGGTGCGGGATCGGGCGATAGAAGGCGGGGTGCAGATATGGTTGGAGCCTCAGCCTACCCAGGTTCGCTTCTGGATGGATCCGGATGCCATGACGACGGCCCTGTCCAACCTGCTTTACAATGGGATCGATGCCTGCCTGGATGAACGGCTCGATCGGATCGGAGAAGTCCGTCTTTCGGTCCGGATAGACGACGACCGGGAGGTTAGCTACCGGATCGAGGATACAGGGGTGGGGATGGATGCGGAGACGATGGCTCGGGTGTTTCGATGGTTCTATACCACAAAGGGCAGTCGGGGAACCGGCATCGGTCTCATGACGGCCAAGCGAACCATCGAGAAACACGGCGGCACCCTGAATCTCGAATCCACGTTGGGACAAGGCACCCGAATCGATATCCGGCTTCCGAACAAGGCTTCACTCTGACTGCAGGCCTCCATGCTCAGGCCCGGAACTACCCCACAATCGGGGGTAGAGCGACTTTTTCCCAATGCCGGGCTTCCAGCAGGAGGGCGGGTGGTGTTTTGCGAAGCAGCGGAA
>CAZJXF010000019.1:0-35886 GCA_964549995.1 uncultured Desulfatirhabdium sp.
CGAGTTTTTCCTGGGGCGGATCCCACTGGCTGAGGGTTCGTTTGATGCCGCCGAAGGAGGAGGAAATGGGTACGAAGATGGCATCCGATTCATGGAGGGGCGGCAGCAGCCGGGCATCTCCCGTGATGCTGAACTGATAGAGGTTGACCTTGGTTTTCCGGGTTTCGTTACCGATTTTCCGGATGATGGCGATGTCTGTCATGATGGCGCCGTCGATGGCGCCGCCGGCCGCTCCCAATGCCGTTTGAACATTGTCGAATTCGGAAATGTTGTACCAGCCCGGATGACTCACATGACCCAGCAACTGGATCCAGTGTCGTTTTTCGATGATGCTCACCTGAATCCGGCCTCCCTTGGCCAGATACTTGGGAAGCCGCTGGGAAATTTCGGCTGCGATTTGTTCCGTGCTCAAATCCCGAACAAAAATATGCCCATATTCCGGCACATAAATGTATCCGTTTCGATCCACCTCGATTTGGTTCTGTTTCACCTTTTGCTCGGGAGGAATCCGCACTTCGGTGGTTCCCTGAATCTGTTCCTGCGGAATACTGACGAACAAGAGATCGCCGTTGTCCACTTTCTGGATATAGTCTTTTGGTGTGGGGACCGACAGAACATCATTCGGCTCCAGTTGCACCCGATTCCCGATGGGTATCGTTTGCAGCTGATTCCCCACTTTTCGTTGCAGGACGATTTCCGAACGCTGAACACCTGGAATGAGCCCGCCTGCGGTTGCGATCATGTCATCGAGCGTGGTGTCGGAGGCGATGCGATACCATCCCGGATAGCGAACGCCCCCCTGGATCAGCACGTATCGTTTGGATTCGACCAGATCGACCTGAACCTGACCTTCCTTTCCCACGTAAGCTTTGGCGGCTTTCAGAATCAGCTGCTCTACATCCGATGGGGTCAGCCCATAGACGGTCAACGGGCCGGACAACAAGTAGATGGTACCGTCCGGATCGACGTCATAATCGGATGTCATTTCTTTCTGGCCCGGGATGGTGACATGAATGACATCTCCTGGAAAGAGTCTTCCGGTCGAGCGTTTGGCGGACGGTTCATCTACTTGTCGGGCGGAAGCGGGAGAAACGGTAGCGCCTCTTTCCGACGCTGTGCCTTCCGTGGCTTCCGCTTTTGGAGATAGTTTTTCAGTTGTTTTGGTCGGCTTCTGTAGAGCGGGCGGCGTTTCGCCGGAGGAAGGAGGTGTCTCGGCTCCTGCCAGTTCCGTCATCGACAAAATGGCGATTCGAGGTGTGGATTCCGTAGATGGTTCTCGAGAAATATCGGTGGTCGAACCGGTGGATACGGACGCATCCTGGGAATCTGACGTGGAGAGCAGTGCTTCGGTTTGAGCGGAGGAAGAAGGGGTATGAAGACGAGATTCCGCAATGAAGAGATGGCCTTTGACACCGGCATGTTGAAGTGCCTTCAATCGGTTGGATGCTTCCGTCTTGGTAGCGAACGGACCGACAAACACCCGATACCAGAGCCCCTTGCCTGGAATGTCGATTTGGTATATATCCGCCTTGGGCTCGATAGGAAGCACTTGTTTCTTGGCTTCCTCGGCTTGTTTTCTCTGTTGATGCGAAGACAGAACGATATCGTATTGAGCGAATGCATTGATGGGAATGAAAAGCAAAAGAAGAAGAAGAATCAACCATCTGCCTGTTGCGGTCATAAGAGAATCCTTGATCTGGATAACTGAAATCCGATCGGCGGGAAAAAGGCATAAAAGTAAGTCAACACCAGCGCCAGGCGCATCATTCCCGAACTGCACCGGCTGTTACTCGATATCAAAATTTTGGATGAAGCGCAATTGATTTCAATATATTTTCACGGGAACATCGAAAATGATCAAAGCCAGTAATCTCAAGAAGGGAAATGTTGTCACGATCGGCAATCAAATCTATGTGGTCAAACACATCGACGTGAAGACACCATCGGCAAGGGGTGCCCTGACCCTGTACAAAGTTCGCTTCAGCCAGGTACAAACCGGTCAGAAATACGAACAAACGTTCAAGGGAAACGACACCCTGACGGATATCGAACTTTCCCGAAAACCGGTTCAGTTCATTTTCCGGGAAGGCGATGCCTTCGTGTTCATGGACACGGAAGAATACGCTCAGCATAGTCTGAGTGCGGAATCGCTCGAAAATCAGACCCAATGGTTGGATGAATCTCTGGAAGGGATCGTAGGATTGTTTTTGGAAGGAAAATTGATTGCCGTCGAACTGCCGCAGATCGTCGTTATGGAGATTGCCGAAACCAGCCCGGCCATTCGTGGAGCCACGGTGACCGGAAGGACCAAGACGGCCAAATTGACCAACGGGGTCGAAATTCAGGTTCCCGAATATATGTCCACCGGAGAAAAGGTGAAGGTGGATGTCGAAAATGCGCGATTTGTCAGCCGGGCTGGATAAGGGTGCGTTTTCGAATCATTTCATCGTGCGTAGTCTGGCAAGTTCCCAGATGTAATCATAAAGATGAAGACCCTTGCTGGAGGCGATGATTTCGCCGTCTTCCACTCCGATCTCGGAAGCCATGTATTCCTTCAGGAGCTGGATAGCGCCCAGATTGGCCGGAAATCCGTTCCACAGGTCCCATGAACGGAAGTAGACGATGAAATGGAGTTTTCCGTAACGGATGCGGGTATCGATACCGCGAAGGCAGGGCGGATCGCTCAGATAGATGGTGGTCGGATCCCCTACGGTCATGTAAGCCTGGTTCGTTCCATGCCCGTCTTCTCGATACATCCGAATGACCTCTTTGATCTGGGGTTCCAGATACTGGCCGTAGGTATAGTCTTCGTTCGGCTGTTTGACGGAGGTCATCAAATACGGCAAATAGGATTCGATATACCCGTCCGCAACGGGATTCGGAATGCCGAGCGCCGGTGGAATGTCCGGTATCAGGGGGCGGGTGCCCGGTGACGTGATATGAACGGTCACATAGTCGAATTCGAGACGCTGCTGCCCCTCGTAACTTCCCCGATCGATGACATACCGATATCCCCGATCGATGATCTCATAAACGCACTGAAACCAGGCATCCGGAATATCCCTTGCCCGAATCACAACCGGGTTCATATCCTTCTTCTCCTGTTCATGAGGATCGCCTCAGCGTGAAAGTGCGACATGCGTAGTGCGCAAGTGCGAATCTACAGAAGGCTCCACTGAACCGCATGGAGGCGGGAACGCCTTTTTTCGAAGCCGTCATATGTCGAGCGTACTCACCTCGAGCGCGTTGGCATAGATGAATTCCCGGCGGGGTTCGACATCTTCTCCCATCAGGATGGTGAACAATTCATCGGTTTCGACGGCATCCTGTTCCCGAACCTGAAGCAGGGTCCGTTTCTCGGGATTCATGGTAGTTTCCCAGAGCTGATCGGGATTCATTTCACCGAGACCTTTATACCGTTGAATCGTCAACCCCTTTTTGCCTTCCTCCACCATGATTCGAAGCAATTCCGCCTTGTCCTGAATTTCCCGCTTTTCATCGGGTTTTTCGTTGTCCACGATGACGAACGCGGACTTCTGAAGGCAGGCGATTCGTTTCGCCAAGACGACTCCCTTTTGGAAATTCTTCGAATACAACAGCAGTTTTCCGATCTTTTCGGGTTGTCGGGTTTCGGACTTCTCCTCAGTTAAGCCTTCCGGATGATCCGAAACGATATCCACCGTCAATTCAAAGACCCCTCGTTCTTCGTTCCAAATCGGTTCTGCAACATGGAAACCCTGTTCATGCAATTTATCCCGAAGACCGTTCATCGCTTCCACGTCTTTAAGAACATGGAGCCAGTCGACATCCATGAAGAGCATGGATTCTACCAGCTTACGGTCGTGACCCTGGGCTTTCAGCCGATCCATCAGACGCTCGAATTCCGCAAGGTTGCACAAGAGCTCATAGAGGTCGTAACCCGTAAGCGATCGATTTTCCGAAAGGATATGCAGACTTTTCTCTTCACATACCCGTTTCAGGACATATTCGTCGAGTGCTTTCTCGTCCTTGAGATAGACGGCGCTGTTTCCCTTGCCTACCCGAAACAAAGGCGGCTGGGCGATATACAGATAGCCTTTTTCGATCAAGGCCTTCATCTGGCGATAGAAGAACGTCAGAAGCAGCGTACGGATATGGCTTCCATCGACATCGGCGTCCGTCATGATGATGACCTTGTGATAACGGATGTTATCGATATCGAATTCTTCCGGACCGGCACCCGTTCCGAGGGCTGTAAAAAGATTCTTGATTTCCTCGCTTTTCAACACCTTGTCGAAGCGGGATTTTTCCACGTTCAGAATCTTCCCGCGCAACGGCAAAATGGCCTGAAATCGTCTGTCTCTTCCCTGTTTGGCGGAACCACCTGCAGAATCCCCTTCCACGAGAAACAATTCTCGCTTTTCGGGTTCGGAATACTGACAGTCAGCCAGTTTTCCGGGGAGACTGGCATCGAGCAACGCCCCTTTGCTCCGCGCCAGATCCCTCGCCCGCCTTGCGGCATCTCGGGCACGCGCCGCTTCGACGGCCTTTTCGATGATCTTTCGGGCGATGGACGGATTTTCCTCCAAATAGGCGCTCAATTTTTCGAGCACCAAGGATTCGACCAATCCCTTCACATCGCTGTTGCCGAGTTTGGTTTTGGTTTGTCCTTCAAACTGGGGATTCTTCAGCCGGACACTGACGATGGCCGTCAACCCTTCCCGAACATCGTCTCCGCTGATTTTCACCTGCATGTTTTTGGGCAGGTTACCGTTGGATGTATATTGGTTCAATGCCCGGGTCAGTGCGGCCTTGAATCCGATCAAATGACTTCCGCCTTCGATCGTATTGATATTGTTGGCGAAAGACAGCAGTTTTTCGTTGTAGGTATCGTTATATTGAATGGCCACCTCGATCGCGATCTCATTTTTCATTCCTTCGATGTAAATGGGATCGTGCAGCGGCGTATGTCGTTTGTTCAGATACTGTGCAAAGGAAACCAGACCTCCGGCATAGAGCAATTCCTTTTTCGCATCGTTGCGCTCGTCGATGAGCACGATCTTGACGTTGCGGTTCAGGAAGGCAAGCTCCCGCATCCGTTTGAGCAGAATTTCATAATCGTAGACGGTCGATGTAAAAATATCGGCATCGGGCAGAAAATGAACTTTCGTGCCGCGTTTGGTCGTCTCGCCGATGATCCGAAGCTCGCTGGTTTTCTTTCCCCTGGCATAGGTCTGGTAATAGATTTTTCCATTCGAATAGATTTCGACTTCCAGAAAAGAAGACAGGGCATTGACGACAGACACACCCACACCGTGCAATCCGCCGGACACCTTGTAGGTGTGATCGTCGAACTTGCCGCCTGCATGAAGTTTGGTCATGACCACTTCGACGGCAGGCACATTTTCCTTCTTGTGAATATCCACCGGAATGCCTCGACCGTTGTCTTCCACGCTGACGCTGTTGTCCGTATGGATGACCACCTGAATTTCGGTGCAATAACCGGCCATGGCCTCGTCGATGCTGTTGTCCACCACTTCATAGACGAGGTGATGCAGCCCTTCCACATCGACATTGCCGATATACATGGAAGGCCGTTTTCGAACGGCTTCGAGCCCTTCGAGAATTTTGATGTTGTCTGCCGTATAGTTGTTGATTTCTGATGTCATATCCGCATCGGCATGATGATGTTTTGAATACGGGTGTTGTCTTTGTCTTCGACGATGCAGGGTTGCCGCCCCTCGCCGAATCGAAACACGATATCCGGTCCGTTAATCATCGACAGGGCATCGATGACATATCTTGGGTTGATGGCAATCGATATGGGTTCTCCGCTATAGTCGATCGGTGT
Source organism: uncultured Desulfatirhabdium sp. (assembly GCA_964549995.1). Taxonomy (GTDB): domain Bacteria; phylum Desulfobacterota; class Desulfobacteria; order Desulfobacterales; family Desulfatirhabdiaceae; genus Desulfatirhabdium. The sequence continues at coordinate 5,831 of CAZJXF010000019.1, forward strand.
CTGCTCACGGGATTCTCCCAGATCCGGGTTCGTCGAGGTCACCGTCATTTCATGATCTCCCAGCGATATCACCACTCCCTTGAATTGTTCGCTGACGAGAATCGACATGCGTCTCATGATGGCCAAGAAAATTTCCTTGTCGATCTGAATCGCCTGTTTCCCCATTTTCTGGACATAGGTCATAAACGGCGGAAAGATGCCTTCCATCAAGCTGACCGAAATGGATTCTTCTTTCTGCCGAAACAGAATTTTGCTTTCACGGATCCCCACTTCCACCCATTCCTCTTCGGCAAGTATCCTTGTAACGTCTGCAAGACCTTTCTTGGATGCGATAACGCCTTTGGTGAATACGTCCGGCTGAATGATTTCACAGGGAATGTCTACTTTGACCAAACGGTTGATGTCCGTCGAAAGCAATCGCAGAAACGGTTGGGTTTCCTCTTCCGAAATGGGTTCGATCAAAATGCCTGTCGTGTGCGGCTTCTTTTCTTCTCCTACCGGAATCATCAATGCATTTTCGAGGGCTTTCTTCAGGACGGAAGAGGCCACACGAAAAGCGGGTTCTGTCTCTTCCAAATACGTCAGCGACGGAAATTCATGGGGATTCATACCGACCAAATGGTAGAAAATGCTGCTTTCCGTATCCTGTGTCCGGCTTTCCGTGATTTGTATCCAGTAATTCTCAACTTCTTCAATACAAACACGAGATGCAGGCAACTCCTTGACGATTTCAAACGTTTTTTTTCCATTGATGGCAACGACCCCCTCTTTTTCGACAGTCGCCGGATAGATCCCCCGAAAACTCGTTTCGTAATCGGTCGCAACGATCCGAATATAATCCGATTCCGCAGTCATCAAGACCGACGTTGTGATGACATTGTTCGTTTTTCGCCCGCAGATGCTCTGAATTCGCGAAAGTGCATCCATGAGAATGGCTTTTTCCATTGTCGCTTTCATATCGCATCACCCGATGATAGAAGCTATGGCCTTTCGGCGATCCATTTTCGCATATCGATCACAACCCGACGATCCCAATTTTCCGATAGCCGAATGTTGAGGAAGATTCGAAAAACGCCGAACAACCAGTTCATGACGGTTTCACAGGTGGAAATTCGATCCAATAGAAATCCTTCACGATCCTGTTCGTCCTCGATCTCGACGGTCTCGAGAATTTTCATGCCGGAGATCGTCAGTCCTTCTCCCTTGACGGTAAACTGCATCTGCTGCCGCTCCGTCGATAACACCAGATTGATTTCGGAAATCATGGCCCCTTTTTTCAGGGACAGCATGGCCTCTTCCAACCCGACATCTTCTCCCTTGATGATGAGGGTTTCGGTGGCCTGATGGACCGAATTTTCCAGAACCACCCGATTTCCGATCTTCACCGAACACCCCGGATAGGCTTCCAATGCAATCTGCTTCGGATCATTCTCGAAAACAAACCACAACCAGGTCAAAAATTCATGTCCGACAAACCGATATCGATGGTAAGCAACCGAAAGATCGAGCATTTTATCCTTTCCGCTTCATCTCACCGGATCAAGGAAACCGGTGTCAGACCGTGAAGTCGATCGATTTCTGTATCCGTCAAGCCGGCCAGTTCCACAGCAAAGGTATAGGGAAAGATCCGAATCACGTTCATGTCGAAGGACTTGGTGAACAGGGTTTCGAATTCTTCGTTTGCCGTCTTCTGGTTTGAAAAGAAAAAGACGAGTCTTTCTTCGTAATTCCAGACGACATCCGTCGTTCTTGGTGTTGCCGGAATCCGCCGGTTCAAATCAGCGATCACCGCATCCCGCAGCGCCTTCTTTTCCCCTTTGCCGAGAAATTCCCGACCGGTTTCACGAATTTTTCGAGCGGTTTCCTTTTGGATCTGTCGGGCGATGATCTTCGGAGAAATGACTTTCTTGTCGATTCGAAGGGCAAACACGAACAACGAGCCCACCAAAAAGGAGGATCCGGAAAAATCAGGGGTCAAGGGTTGATCGATCGATGTCCAACCGATACTCTTGTCAAGGGTTTCACCATCGATGTCGATGATGGTATAACGAGTGAGACCTTCTTGGACCCGTTCGATGATCCCTTCTTCGGGTTCGCTGGTGACTCGGTAGGTGGTTATGGCGATGTTGGATGCGGCAACTCCCATGATCGGCTCCTCTTGGTCTAAAATCGATATATCATAGCACAACCCGTTTGGAAAACCAACGACGATTGGATAGACATTACCCGCCCTCCTGCTGGAAGCCCGTCATTGGAAAGAAATCGGGAGGGGGAGACTTTTTGCGAGTCCCTCAAGTGATGACAGGGAAAGAAACGTCTTGGCTTGCTGATTTCTTCTTTTGAAATTCAAAAAACAGCAAAAAGAAAGATCGACGGACGAAAACTACTGTAACTTCATAACGATTCGAAATAAATGATGATATCATTCGATCTCATTGTCGATAACCTTGTTGATAACCGGATGAAGAAAGGGATGGTGTGAACATGAACGAACGTGCTGTTGAAAACCGTCCGGATATGAACAGGGATATCGACAACAGAGATATTTTTTTTGCGGACTTTCATATACACTCCCGGTATTCGATGGCCACATCGAAGCGAATGGATGTGGAGCATATTTTTTTGGCGGCTCAGCTCAAGGGATTGCGGGTGGTGGGAACGGGGGATTTCACCCACCCGGCTTGGTGGAATGAAATCCAAAGGAAACTGGTTCCTGCCGAGCCTGGGGTGTATGCCATTCATCCCGATATCGAAGCATCCATCGCAAACAGGATTCCGGAAAGCTGTCGAAATCCCGTTCGGTTCATGCTGACGGCGGAAATCAGCTGCATTTATCGACAGGACTGCCGTGTACGTAAAGGGCATTATCTCGTGTTGATGCCGGATATGGAATCGGCAAGGCGTTTCTGGTTGCGATTGGAAACGGTCGGGAACCTAAAGGCAGATGGAAGGCCGATTTTGGGAATTTCCGCCTACCGGCTTCTCGAGATGGTGCTGGAAACCTCCGAAAGGGCTTTCCTGATTCCGGCTCATATCTGGACACCCTGGTTTTCCGTGTTGGGATCGAAGTCGGGTTTCGATTCCATCGAGGCGTGTTTCGGTGATCTGAGTGATCGGGTCTTTGCCTTGGAAACGGGGCTATCTTCGGATCCAGCGATGAATCGAAGCATTTCCGCTCTCGACCGGTTTTGTCTCGTTTCCAATTCCGATGCCCACTCTCCCGAACATCTGGGAAGAGAGGCCAATGTGTTCTGTGGCGAATGTTCCTTTGAAGGCATTCGTCAAGCTCTCGATGGCACGCATCCTGGAAATTTTTTCGGAACCATCGAATGGTATCCTCAGGAAGGGAAATATCATTATGACGGACATGCAGCATGCGGAGTATGCTGCCATCCGGAGGAAACCGCCAAAAGAAAGGGAAAGTGTCCCGTTTGCGGAAAACCGCTGACGATCGGCGTACTGAACCGATGCCGAACGTTGTCGGATCGCACGGAACATGCTGCCCTCGATCGAAGGGTGTGGTATTCGGTTCCGTTGGTGGAAATGATTTCTCAACTGGTTGGAAAAGGTTCCCGCACCAAGGAGGTTCAACGAATCTATACCGATGTACTGACGGGTTTGGGACCTGAATTGGATATCCTGCATCGATTTCCGCTGAAAATCATCGAACGGGTTCATCCGGTCTTGGCCGAGGCAATAGGCAACATGAGAGCCGGGAATGTGGTCGTGGATCCGGGGTTTGACGGGAAGTATGGTTCCGTTCGGGTATGGCCAGATATCGATATCCGGAATTGAGGGTTGAAAAAAGATATGTTTTTTTGATATGTTCCGAATCCGGAAAGAACTACGGTATTTTACAGGTTGGGTAAACGTTCGTTTCTCCCGTTGCGGAAGACGATATGAAAGACATGGAACAGCCGATTCGAAATATCCCTCTGGAAAATGGCCTTACCCTTCAATTGATGGATCTCTCGCGCAGGGTGGCGGGAGACCGCTGGAACGTTCGCGTGAAAGCGGCGATCGGCATTTCTGTCGAAGATGTTTTGAGCAAAATGAAACAAACCCATCGGAAGGAGGAAATCGAAAGCGTTCTGGGAAAAGAGGTTGTTTTTGAAAAAGAAATGATTCGTAATTTTATCGACGAACGAGAAAGGCAGGCCGTCGTCGATCAGTTGTGTCGATCTTTTTTGGAAAACGCCATGACCTATCTTTCCCGCCAACACTTTGCAGAGCGTTTTCTTTTCAAGCAGTATCGAGAAACCCTGGAAAGAAAGCGAATCGAGAACCTGTTGAAGAAAGGAGCATCCCGTGGCGATCCGTCCGAGTAACAGCGGATTCATTCATTTCATTTGTCTAACGTTGGTTCTGATGTTGTGTATAAGTACCACCGCAATTGCGGATATCTACGTATACGTCGATCAGAACGGTGTACGTCACTTCACGAATACGCCCACATCCTCCAAATACAAGCTGTATTCCAAAGATCTTCAGCGATATCGCTATACACCCATCTTCAACGGCAATCTGCGGTTCAATCCGGATGATCCGGCCATTTACGACGGCCTGATCGAAATGGCATCCAGAACCTACGGAGTATCCCCGAAACTGCTCAAGGCCATCATCAAGGTCGAATCCAACTTCAATCCCAAGGCCCGATCACGGAAGGAAGCCAAGGGGCTCATGCAGATCATGAGCCAGAACTATGACGAGCTCAATATCGACAATCCCTTCGATCCCTATCAAAACATCATGGGAGGAACGAAATACCTCAAGCAGCTTCTGGAAAAATACAACAACCATCTCGATCTCGCCCTTGCAGCGTATAACGCAGGTCCCGGTGCCGTAGACAAATACAACGGCATTCCACCCTATCCGGAGACGATCGACTACGTCCGGAAGGTCAAGTCCTACTATCAAAGCATGGCATACTGAGCGGAACATGACCCTGTCGACACCTGAAATCGTCCGACAGGATCCGCTATTGGAGCCGTTCGTTCCCATCCTGAATCGCAGGAAAAGCCGCTACCACAGGGTCAGAAATCGTCTTGTTCGACAATACGGATCTCTGATCGAAAGCGCATCCGCGCATCTTTATTATGGCCTCCATCGGACCGAAGACGGATGGGTGTTGCGCGAATGGGCCCCCCATGCATCGGCCGTCACCGTCATCGGAACATTTTCCGATTGGAAAATTCTCGAACCATTCCGGATGGTTCGACTGAACGACTTTGGTGATTGGGAGTTGCGGCTTCCTGCGGATGCGTTGCATCATGAAGACCTTTTTCGATTCGTGGTCGAATGGCCTGGCGGCCAAGGGGATCGAATTCCCGCTTATGCCACCCGGGTGGTTCAGGATCCGAGCACGCTGATTTTCAATGCACAGGTATGGGCGCCGGAGGATCCCTATATCTTCCGATATGGTCCGCTGACGGACGAAGTGGAAGGGCTTTTCATTTATGAATGTCATGTCGGCATGGCCCAGGAAGAAAAGCGGATTGGAACCTATCGGGAATTCACCCGAAACGTGCTTCCTCAAGTCGTCTCATCCGGATACAACGCCGTCCAGATCATGGGAATCCAAGAGCATCCCTATTACGGGTCTTTTGGATATCAGGTGTCGAGTTTTTTCGCACCTTCCTCCCGATTCGGAACACCGGAAGAATTCAAAGAGCTGGTCGATACGGCGCATGGGCTCGGCCTCCGGGTCTTCATGGACATCGTTCACTCCCATGCCGTAGCCAACGAAGTGGAAGGTCTGAGCAGGTTCGATGGAACGACGGATCTCTACTTCAAATCCGGTTCCGCCGGGTGGCATCCCGCTTGGGGAACCCGATGTTTCGATTACAAGAAGGAAGCGGTCGTTCGGTTCCTGCTGTCCAATTGCCGCTATTGGATGGAAGTTTTTCAGATCGACGGATTTCGGTTCGACGGTGTCACCAGCATGCTCTATACCCATCACGGGCTGGGAAAGACGTTTTCCGGATACGAACCCTATTTTGATGCCTCGGTGGACGAATCGGCTTTGTGCTATCTCACGTTGGCGAACGATCTTGTCCATGAAATCCGTTCGAATGCCGTAACCATCGCGGAAGAGGTCAGCGGCATGCCTGGCTTGGCGGCGTCGATCGATCATGGTGGATACGGCTTCGATTACCGATTTGCGATGGGTGTTCCCGACTACTGGATCCGTCTCGTCAAGGATATTCCAGACGAGCACTGGTCGATGGGACATTTGTGGTTCGAATTGACCAATCGACGGCCGGAGGAAAAGACCATCAGTTATGCCGAATGCCATGATCAGGCTTTGGTGGGTGATCAAACCCTGATCTTCCGGATGATCGGATCGGGCATGTACGATGCCATGCACGTCGATTCCCGAAATCTCCTGGTCGATCGGGGAATCGCCCTGCACAAGATGATTCGGCTGATCACGATGACTACGGCGGCAAACGGTTATCTCACTTTCATGGGAAACGAATTCGGTCATCCCGAATGGATCGATTTTCCCAGAGAGGGCAATCACTGGTCCTTCGATCATGCGAGGCGGCTCTGGTCCCTGCGCAGCGATCCCCGACTGCGATACCGTTTTTTGGACAGGTTCGACCAGGAAATGCTCTTTTTGGCCCGAACCTATCGATTGTTTTCGACGACGGTTGTACGGCATCGCTACGATCATGAAACCGACAAGGTGCTTGCCTTCGAGCGCAACCGAATGCTGTTCGTCTTCAATTTTCATCCAACCCAAAGCTGGATGGACTATCCCCTTGCCGTCGGCGAACCCAGTTACAGGTTGGTCTTCGATACCGACAGCGCCCGTTTCGGCGGGTTCGATCGTTTGATTCCGGATCAAATCTACCTGAACCTGTCTTCCGAACCAGGGAAATCGGTCATTCGGCTCTATCTTCCTTCTCGAACGGCGCTTGTGCTGCAACCTGTGGATGAATAAGGGCGGAATCGAGATCTCGCAAGACCTGCCGTCATCGTCCTACGGAAAGACACTGGAAATGCGTTTCAAGACCGTATGTTCAGCAATCATCCTGTTGATGTGGATGCATCCGATCAACGGTTCATTGAATCGTATCAACCCATCCGCGGTGTATGCTGCAGAAGCCGCCGGTTCAAACAAAAGCATCCGACACGACGGAAATCGGCAGAAGAAAGGTATTACGATCCGTCCGCTCAACATCGAAGGGGAGACAACCACAGATCCTTTTCCTATCCATTCGGACAGGGCTCCGGCCCGTGTTTCAACCAAGCGGACCCCATCGCGATCACCCGCCAAAAAAGCATCCCTGGAAGAGCATCCGCCGGCTGTGAGGTTTCATTCGTATGTGGCGGAGCCCGGAGATACCCTGAAAACCATTTCCCAAAAATTTTACGGCTCCGCACTGTATTTTCCGGTGATTTTGCTGCACAACTCCCAGGTCCACGATTTTGATGTGGAAGAAGGCATGGAAATACGGCTGCTTCAGGACGCGGTTGAAGCCATCCGGCTGTTTCGCAAGCACACCGTCGTTGACGAGGGAAGAATCTTCTGGATATATACGGCTCAAAAGAACGATACGCTCGAGGAAATCGGCCGGAAATTCTATAGAACCCGGTATCAGAACAACCCCCTTGTCAATCTCAACCCCGAATCCCGGATTCGAGAGGGGGAACACATCCGAATTCTCCTGAACTGAAAGGATCTCAATCAATATGAAACTCGGCATCATCGGATTGCCGAAATCCGGAAAACGAACGGTCTTCGAAGCGCTGAGCGGTCACAAAACGGAGGCATCCACACGAAACGAACCGTCACTGGCCATGATCCGAGTACCGGATATCCGGGTGGATCGTTTGTCTGCAATGTTTCAGCCCAAAAAAACCACGTATGCACAGGTGGAATATTTCCTGCCGATAACGGCTGCGGCGAAACCGGATGCAAAAGAATCGGTTCAATGGACTTCTGTTCGGGATTGCGATGCCCTGCTTCATGTCGTTCGCAATTTTCGAAGATACGGCACGGAAGCGCCCAATCCAGAGGCCGATTTCAAACAATTGGACGGAGAATTGATGTTGATCGATCAGATCAGCATCGAAAAGCGGTTGGAACGCATCGAGGCGGACCGAAAGCGAGGAAAGAAAGTCGATGCCGAGGAGCTGGATGCCCTGTCCTCCTGTCATGCCTTGCTGGATCGCGGAGAGCCCATCCGACGGGACGAAAGACTTTCCCGTCATCCAAGTCTACGAGGATTTGCCTTTTTCAGCGCAAAACCCATGCTGGTGGTGTTCAACAACGAAGACGACAATGACACCATGCCGCAGTCGGCTTGTTTTGAAAAGGAATCCTGTGCCGTCGTCAAGGCCAAGCTCGAGCAGGAAATAGCCGACATGGATCCGGAGGAGGCAGCCGTTTTCCTGAGCGAATTTCATCTCACAGCTTCGGCCACCGATCGGGTGATTGCCGCATCCTATCGGTTGATGGGTCTGATCAGTTTTTTCACTGTCGGAGAAGACGAGGTCAAAGCCTGGACCATCACCCGATCAACGGTGGCTCTCGATGCGGCAGGGGTCATTCATTCCGATATCCGCAAGGGATTTATCCGGGCCGAAGTAATCGGGTACGAAGAGTTGATGGGTGCCGGTTCATTCGCCGAAGCCCGGAAGAAAGGGCTTGTGCGTCTCGAGGGAAAAACCTACGAAATTCAGGACGGAGATATCGTCCATTTTCGATTCAACGTCGGTTGATGCATCTACGGTAAGAAGCGGCGCACCTTTATCTGTGATGGACTCACAAAAAGTCAGTGAGTCTCCAGCGAGCCGCATGGGGGCGGGCACACCTTTTTCGCTGCATCGGAAAAACTCAGCCGCCCGAGCTCGTAGGGCCGGGCATGGTGCCAGACGCTCCAGGAAAGAGCATCTCATTGAAATAGCATGCTTTTCAAATACAAGCCGAAGCGTTTTGCATGCCCGGCCCAACGATCTCCGGCGGCTTCAAACAAGTTTCCGCTGCAGCATCAAAAGGCGTACCCGCCCCCATGCTCAGGCCCGGAAAGACCCCTAAATCGGGGGTACAGCGACTTTTTGCGAGTCCATCATCTGCGAACGGCCGTACACCGGATTTCGACCTTTGCCCCTTTGGGAAGAGCGGCCACACCGATAGCTGCTCTGGCCGGTCGATGATTCATGAAAAACGTTTCGTATACGGCGTTCATGGTCTGAAAATCGGCCATGTCGGTCAGAAAAACATCTACGCTGACGACATGGTCCAGATCCGTTCCGGCGGCAAGCAGGATGGCGGAAAGATTCTTCAGGGCCCGTTCGGTCTGAGAGCGGACGTCTTGCGAGACGAGGTTCCCGGTTTCCGGATCGAGACCCAATTGGCCGCTGACGAAAACGAAGGAATCCGTCGAAACGGCTTGAGAGTAAGGTCCGATGGCCTTCGGTGCGTTTGGTGTGGAAATGGGTTGAAGATGCATGTTCGTTCCTCCTTTACAGAGTGGAAATAGCGATTATACATGAACAAGAAAGATGCGTCGTTCGTAAGTGCGGAAGTGCGAAGATACGAAAACCCGTAGGGGCGACCCGTTGGGTTGTCCTTATAGGTGAAGCGCAGGCCGACGTTCTAAGTTCCCGGATCGGTCCGGAATTCCGACAAGATGTTCATCCCTGGTCGTTGGGACCAGCGGTATCGGTGATGGCTTCGCAACAAGTCCATCATATGAACGGCGTGGATGGGAACATTGCGATCACATTCAACAATGGAGGCAGACGATGACTATCGATCAACTGGTGTTCCGCATTGCCGGCATTTTTATTTTGGTCAGCCTGATCTTGGCGGTTTCCCATAGCTATTACTGGTTGTGGTTTACGGCATTCGTGGGGGCCAACATGATTCAGGCATCCTTCACGGGTTTTTGTCCGATGGCCAAACTGCTCAAGATGATCGGCATCAAGCCCGGAGAAGCTTTCAAATAAGCCTTACTCCCGGTTCATCAAACGTGCCAGCGGATGTTGAATCATCTCTTCGATCAGACGGGGCAGAGGGTTGGGGGTGAGGCCGATGATCTCCACCGGCTCCTGGGTGAGGGGAAGCAGCAGTTTGGGAGCATCACAGGAAGCGATGGCTTCCGCAATCCGAGGAGTGACTTCTCCCATCATGGCATGAGCCAACACGATTCCCAGCGGGCCAATGACGACATCGGCCTTCGCAACCGTCTGAACGATGGCGTTTTCGCCGGTTGCTCCCCGGTTCGCCCTTGCTTTCAGCATCTGGGTGGTGGCGATGGCGTTCGTGCCCAAAGCGATGATTTCCACGGTTTCGTCGTAGGCTTCCTTTAATTTCTTGATGATCGTGCTGCCGATGCCGCCGCCCTGACCGTCGATGACGCAAATCCGCTTCATAATGGGTCGCTCCATCACAATTTGTCGATCCGCTGTCTGGTCTTCCGCTGTTTCCGGGGAAGTTTGCGGGAAGGCCCCTTTTTTCGAGTCGTCGGCGTCCAGCCGCCGGTTTCCTCATCCATTTCCGCAACATCCGAATCGGTTCCATACCAGCAGGCATCCGTCATCTTTCGGGCAAAATCCTCCGATCGCAGCACTGCACATCCGGCCTGCTCGGCATGATGGATGACGTCCCTGTCGGAACTCACTACGACGGCCCGCTCCCTTTCCCGATCCGCAAGCCGCTTGATGACACTGTCGGCAATCTCGCCAACCGGCGAATAGACGATGGAAATCCCGCTGCGCTTCTCCTGGCGGGTACCGATTGCGGGTGCCTGGGTTCCATCGAAAACGACGGTGATCCGATTGGGTTTGATGCGCCTGTAGGCCGAAAGCCGTTCGATCAGGGCATCCCGCCCCAGTTCCAAATCCAAGCGGTCGAGTTCGGCCAGGTCCGGTGTCTGGCGAATGAGGTTGTAGCCATCGATGATGATGTGTAGGCTCACCTGTCCTCCGACCGTAGCGGTGTCGATCAGCCCAGATCGATCGATCGGTTCAGCAGATCGATCAGACGATTGAGTTCCTCGTCGGAGCTGAAGGCGATTTCGAGTTTGCCGACCTTGCCTTTCTTGCGGATGGCCACCCGGGCGCCCAACCCCCGCGACAGGGCTTCTGCGACGGATTGAATCTGAATGTCCTCGGATGTCGGTCTTCGGGGAGGTTGTTCGGGGCGGTTTTGTTTTTGAATGAGCGCTTCGGTTTGTCGGACGGAAAGGTTCTTTTCGACAACGGTTTTCCATATCTCGATCATGCGCGCCTCGTTCGGCGCACCCAACAGCGCCCGGGCATGCCCCATGCTGATTTCCCCGTCCAGAACCGAAGACCGGATCACTTCCGGAAGCTGCCGAAGTCGCAGGAAATTGGCCACAGCCGGTCGGCTTTTCCCCACCCGGTCGGCCACCTCCTCTTGGGTCAGCCCGAATTCCGTCATCAGCCGATGGTAGGCTTCGGCTTCCTCGATCGGGTTGAGGGCTTCCCGCTGGATGTTTTCGATGATCGAAAGCTCGAGCATCTTGTGATCCGGAATTTCCTTCACGACGACGGGAACCTGAGCGAGACCAACCCTTTTGGCTGCCCGAAGACGTCGTTCTCCAGCCACCAGTTCATATCCCATCTCGGTTTTCCGCACGACAATGGGCTGAACGATTCCCTGCTCCCGAATCGATTGGGCCAGTTCCTCGAGTTCTTCCTCCTTGATCCGGATGCGGGGCTGGTAAGGATTGACCCGGATCCGATCGATATCGCACAGAAAATAATCGGATTCAGGAGGAGGTTGGTTCAGGTCATCCATGTCAGGGATGAGGGCGCTCAATCCCCTGCCGAGTGCAGATCGTTTTCCTTTAGACGTCGGTTCGGTCGATCGAGAGTCAGAACTCATGTCGGTTTGGATTTCGATGGGTTTGAGGTAGAGGGTGCTTCGAGCGCCAGAATTTCCCGAGCCAGGTTAAAATAGGCGATGGCGCCGGAACAGGATGCATCGTAGAGAAGAATGGGCTTCCCATGACTGGGGGCTTCGCTCAATCGGACACTTCTCGGAATGGTGGACTGAAATACCTGGTTGTGAAAATACCGCATCGCTTCTTCGGCGACCTGACGGGAAAGATTGGTCCGCTTGTCGTACATGGTCAGCACGATGCCAAGCAGGCGAAGCGCGGGGTTCAGGTGTCGTTGAATCCGTTTCATCGTGCCGAGCAGCTGTCCCAACCCTTCGAGTGCGTAGAATTCGCACTGAAGAGGGATGAGCAAGACGTCGGCTGCGGTCAGGGCATTCACGGTGAGCAGGCTGAGCGAAGGCGGGCAGTCGAGGATGATGTAGTCGAACCGATCGCGAAGGTCACTGACCAGATTCTTGAGGGGGGTTTCCCGGCTGTCGCTGTTCATCATCTCGGCCTCGAAGCCGATCAACTCTTCCTTGGCCGGAATCACCTTCAGGGCCGGAATTTCTGTTTCCATCAGCAGCGTATCGGCGGAGGAATTCCCGATCAAGCCGTGGTACAGATTGGTGTTCAAAGCCGTTTTGGAAATGCCGAGTCCTGTGGTGGCGTTTCCTTGAGGATCGCAGTCTACCAATAGAGTTTGTTTTTCGGAAACGGCCAAAGCTGCCGACAGGTTGACGGCAGTCGTTGTTTTTCCTACTCCGCCCTTTTGATTCGCTATACAGATAATCATTGCCATAGTAGGGAACACTATCATAAAATCCGAAACAAGAAAAGCGAATCGCCGATCGCCGTTCGCTTCAGAGGAACAGGAGGAGTCCAGATCATGGTTCGGAAGGATCGCCTAAATCATGCAAACCGTCGGTCGGGTATACCCCCAAGGCCTTCGGACCGTTCGATGAAGGTAGCAGGCGCAACGTTCGGCGGAACATTTCGGTGGATGATCGTCGCCATCTTGATCGCCCGTCTGATGCTTCCAGGGGAGGTTCGGGCGATCACGATTCATGAAGAGGAGGAATTGTCGGCCGAATTCATGACGATGGCCCGGGAGGCCCTGACCCTTGTCGATGATTTCGTCATTACCGATTATGTGACGCGGATCGGGGAAAAAATCGTTCGGGTCGTTCCAACCCAGCCGTTCGCCTATCGGTTTTTCGTCGTCAAAGACCACACGTTTAACGCATTTGCAGGTCCGGGCGCCAAAGTTTTCATCCACACCGGCCTTCTGGCGGCCATGACCTCGGAAGCCGACCTTGCCGGAATTCTCGGACATGAAATTTCGCATGTCGTCTGCCGCCACATCTCCGACAGCATCGAACGTCAAAAGAAAATCGGCATGGCCACCCTGGCCGGGATTGCCGCTGGGCTTCTGTTGGGTGCATCCGGAGGAGCTGCGTTGGGTCAAGCAGCCAGTGTCGGATCGATGGCAGCCGGTCAGTCGCTATCCCTGTCCTACAGCCGGGACGATGAAATGCAGGCCGATCAACTCGGTCTCGACCTGTTGACCAAGGCAGGGTACTCTCCAGCTGGCCTTTTGGAAATGCTCAAGAAAATCCGAAGCCAGCAGTGGTTCGGGCCCAAGCAGATCCCGACCTACCTACTGACGCACCCGGCCGTGGACGATCGCATCGCCTATATCGGCTCCTGGATTGAAACCCATCCGAAAGTTCCGCAAGCAGTGGCCTCGACGGATTTTACGATTGCCCATACGCGGCTGATGGCCCTCTATGAAAGTGAGGATATCGCCCGGAAAGTCCTGGATGAAGCCCGTTCGTCGGATGCCCAATCCGTATGGCCCCTGTACGGAAAATCCCTACTGGCGATGCGCACCGGTAAGAACGAAGAAGCGGCGATTCTCATGCGTCAGGCGCTTGAACGCCAGGCCTTCGATCCGGTGATGCTGACCGGCATGGGCCGCGTGTACTTCACTTCCGGAAATTACAACGAAGCCCTTTCGATTCTGGACAGCGCGGTTTCTCTGGCCCCGGACGATTCGGAGGCGAAATTCTATCTGGGCAGGACACAAATGGCTCTCGGAAAATACCGGGAGGCGGCCGAAACCCTGCAGAGCGTCTTTCGGCGGTATCCGGAGCATCTGGAAACGCTCTACAACCTGGGAAAGACCTATGGGGCGCTCGAAAAGGAAGCCGATGCAGCCTATTATCTCGGGTTGTACTACAAGTTGAAGGCCGATTATCGGAACGCCGTCTTCCAGCTTCAGCGGGCCCTGGACCTTGGGGTTGACCCCATGAGGCAGGAACAGATCGAAAAACTGCTCAAGGAAGCGAAAAAACGGATCCACCTGCTGAGCCGGGAAGCGGAACGGCGGCAGCGGAATGTATCCTCGCCGAAACCTCTGCCGAAACAACCGTTGCTGATGAAATAAGGATTGGGAAGATGGGGGTAACAGGTGTCATTCTGGCGGGTGGACTGGGTAAACGATACAACGGGATCGACAAGTCGGCCCTGACCATCGGCGGCAAGTCGATGCTTGATCGGATTCTGGACACGTTTTCCGGGCTGTTCGAGGAAATCCTGCTCGTCACGAATCATCCGGCCCGATATACAGGCTATGATCTGTGCATCGTCACAGACCTCTATCCCATCCGAAGCTCCCTTACCGGATTGCATGCCGGCCTCTTCTATGCATCCCACCCCTATGCCTTCGTTACAGCCTGTGATGTTCCGTTTTCCGATCCGCGCATTATTCGGCTGCTTCTCGATCGGATCGAACCGCGGTGGGATGCCGTGATGCCGCAGACCGAAAAAGGACTGGAACCGCTCTGCGCCGTGTATGCATGCCGTTGTGCGTCCCAGATCGCTCAGCACATCGAGCGCCGTCAGCTCAAGATCCAGCGGGTGTTCAATCCGGCCAAGATTCTCCGGGTGCCGGAAAGCCATTTCCGAAGAATCGATCCCGAACTCCGCTGCTTTATGAACGTCAATCGGCCGGAAGACCTCACCGACGCCAGACAGCGGATCGAATCAACCGACTGAAATTGTATCCGACGATTCGCCATCGGTTGAGGTCGACGGGCTGGTACCGATCACGACCCGGTTTCTTCCCCCTTTTTTCGCTTCGTAGAGGGCTTCGTCTGCCGTCGCCAACATTCGCTCGGGAGAAAGACCGTCGGTTGCGTCATGATCGAGGTTTGCAATGCCGAAGCTTGCCGTGATGCGGATTTCTCGCTCTGCATCCACGATCGGCGACTGTTCGATCGCTTTCCGTAGACGCTCTGCCGCCAGTTGGGCCGCAGCCGCGTCGGTTTCGGCCATGACCACCACGAATTCCTCGCCGCCGTAACGGGCTATCCAGTCTCCTTTGGCCCTCAAATTCTGCTGCATGACGGATACGAAGTGTTGCAGCACCCGATCTCCCGCCTGATGGCCATAGGTGTCGTTGACCCGTTTGAAATGATCGATATCGCACATGACGATCGAAAGCGGTCTTTTGTAACGAACGGCCCGACCGTATTCGACATCGAACTGTTTGTTGAAATAGCCGCGATTGAAGCATCCGGTCAAAGGATCGGTGATCGATAGACGCTCGATTTTGGCATTGGCTTCCTCCAGTTTGCGGATCGTTTCCCGCAACTCCTGGTTGATTCGATGCCGTTCGATGTGAACCATCAGGCGCGCCAGAAGCTCTTCCTTGGCGAAGGGTTTGACGAGGTAGTCCGAAGCGCCTACGCGGAACACCTCGAGCACTTCGCTCAGATCGGATACAGCCGTGAGGACAAGGATCGGCATGTCGACCTGTTTGAGCTCCTTTCGAACGAGCCGGCACAAATGGATGCCGTCCATCTTCGGCATGACCAGGTCCGTGATCAGCAGATCGATGTGTTGTTCCGGATCGCTCAGAATGTGATAGGCTTCCTCTCCATCCTCGGTTTCAATGACCTGGATGCCTTCCCGCCTCAGGCACATGGCCGTGATTTTTCGGGCGACGGAATTGTCGTCCGCAACCAGCGCCCGAATGTTCTGTTCCACGATGGAGCGCCCCAGGATTTTGTTGACAGCCGCAAGGATCTCTCCTTCCCGGAACGGCTTGGAGATGAAATCAACGGCTCCCAGCTCGAACCCTTTCTTTCGGTCTTCAAGGGTGTCGTTTCCGGTGATGAAGATGATGGGAATCCGTCGGTCTTCGCTTTTGGTCAGGAATTTGGCGTACTGGGTTTCGCGAAGCTTCCTGCAGGTCTCGAAGCCGTCGAGTTTGGGCATTTCGATGTCCATGGTGATCAGATCGGGCGGAGTCTTGGAGGCCACCTGGATGATGGCCTCGAGCCCGTTTTTCGCTTCGATCACCTCGTATCCGCCCTTTTCGAGTTCTTCCCGGATTTTGATCCGGACAAGCTGGCTGTCGTCGACGACGAGAATGCGTTGTTTTTCAATCATGATTTTGCCTTATGGAGTAAAAATCGGTTTCACCGAATGGTTCGCAAAATATGGACAGCAAGGGTTTCGAGCGGTGCAACGATATCCACGACATTGGCTTCGATGGCCTTTCTGGGCATTCCAAACACGGCACAGCTCGCTTCATCCTGGGCGATGATGGTTGCGCCCTCGGCCTTCATCCGCCGAAGCCCCTCGACACCGTCCGAGCCCATTCCGGTCATGATGACGCCGGTCGCCTGAGATCCGAAATGCTCCGCAATCGATCGAAACAGCACATCCGCAGAGGGTTTGCAGTTGTTTTCCGGTGGATCGTCGGTGATTCGAATCCTGTAAGCGGAACGCATAGGGGTGGTGGGCTCCACAGCCATGTGTTTTCCTCCCGGTGCGATATAGGCCGTCGATGGTTTTAGGGGCTCGGCATCCTCTGCCTCTTTTACGCGGATCCGGCTGGCACTGTCGAGCTTCTGTGCCATGACGGTCGTAAAGACGGCCGGCATGTGCTGCACGATCAGAACGGGAACGTCGATGTCGGCCGGAAATTTGGGAACGACCTGCAGAAGCGCCTGGGGACCTCCCGTCGAAATACCGATTCCGACGACCTTGGATTTCTTTCCTTCGTTCCCAATGGGTGTGAGCGCCGGAAACGCTGAAGGCTGTTTTACGGTGTTGAGGCGAATGCGTTTGATGCGTTTAACGGCCTCGAGAATGCTGTCCAGCCTGCTTTTCAGCAACAGGCGGTTGGTCCATAGGGTTCCGGAAGAGGGTTTGGGGATGAAATCGAATGCGCCTTGCTGAAGGGCCTCGACGGTCAACTGGGCGCCCTCGAAGGTGTGAGCGCTGAACATGACCGGAACAACATGGCTGTATTGCTGTCGAAGAACCCTCAGAACAGCCATGCCGTCCATTTCCGGCATGTCGATATCGAGAATGACCATGTCCGGACAACGACTTTGAACGGCTTCGAGGGCCTTGAGGCCGTTTTCCGCCGTTCCTACGACCACCACATCCTCGTATTCGGACAGGATGTCCTGAACGATTTTGCGGTACATCGCGCTGTCATCGACAATAAGAATATTGATAGGTAACGGTTTCATGAGGTCAGAACTGCAGAAATCGCTTTTTGCGAGCCCATCAAGGTTGCTGAATCATCGAAGCCTGCAGCACCCGGTCCACATCCAGCACACCGATCAGCTGCCCTTTGTGTTGAACAATGCCGACGAGCACATCCCGCCATTGTTCCATGAGATTGGCCGGTGGATGAAACGTTGTCGAGTCATTCCAGGCGATGCCGTCACCGACCTGCTCAACCATAAACCCTACGCGTTCGTTTCCATCCTGAAGGATGATCAGGTAGCGATTTTGGTCGTCCTGCCGCGTGGAGCCCATCAGCAGGCACCTCAGATCGATGACGGTGACGATGTTTCCTCTCAGGTTGGCGATGCCGGCGATGTGCGGCGGCATCAGGCATACGGGGGTGATGTCCAGGGTCTTGACGATTTCCTGGACCCGGCTCATATCCATTCCGAACCATTGATCCCCAACGCAAACGGTGACGAGATTGGTTCGTCCTGCGGACGTCCTTTCCGTTTCCTTCATTTGGTGAACACCGCAATGAGTTTCTGCAAATTACCTGCCAGTCTCTTCAATTCTTCGGCCCGCTGAACCACCAGAACGCTGCTGTTCGAAACGGCCTCCGTCGCCTGGTTGACTTCAAGGATATCGGCAGCGATGGTTTGTGCCATTCCGGAGCTCTGTGCCACATTTCGGTTTACATCCTGAATGCCGCGGGCCGCCTGGGATACGTTTCCGGCGATGTCGTTTGTCGTGATGGATTGCTGCTCGACAGCCGTTGCGATCGACGTGACGATTTCGTTGATATCCGAAATGATGGAAGAGATGCGTTGAATCTGATCTACGGTTTCGCGGGTCGAGGTCTGGATGCCATCGATCTTGGCCTTGATCTCGTCGGTCGCAACAGCCGTCTGTTTGGCCAGCTCCTTGATTTCGTTGGCGACAACGGCAAATCCTCTTCCGGCGTCACCGGCCCGGGCCGCCTCGATGGCTGCATTCAACGCCAGCAAATTGGTCTGGTCGGAAATATCGGCGATCGTTTCGGTGACCTTTCCGATTTCCTGTGCGGAGATGCCCAGCATGTCCACAGTCTGGGAGGCCTGAGCCGCATCGGTCACGGCGCGTGTGGTGATATGGCGGGCCTTTTCGGCGTTTCGCGCAATTTCGTTGATGGTTGCCGTCATCTCCTCTGTTGCGACAGCCACCATGTTGACATTCGTGGATGCCTGCTCGGCGGCTGCAGCCACCGAATTCATGTTGGTGCTCATCTGCTCTGCGCCTGCCGCCACGTTGGCGGTTCTGGCAGATGTCGTCTCGGCATTCGAGGATAGGTTTCCGGCAATGTCCGAAAGCTCTTTGGACGAGGAGAACAGGCTTTCGATGTCTCCGGAAATCTGGGCCATCATCTTCTGAATACCTTCCACCATCTGGTTGAGGGCCTGAGCCACCATGCCGATTTCATCCTGCCGGTGAACGGGAAGGGTTTCGGAAAAATCGCCGGATGCGACCTTCTGTGCGAACTTGGCGCTTTTGTGCAGAGGTCTCGTGATCGATTGTGAAACGAAATAGGCGGTCAAGAGCACACCCAAGACGCCAGCAAGGGCAATGAGGCTCATGGCCCAGTCGAGGGTACGGATGATGGACAAGGCTTCATCCGCCTCGATTTCGGCCAGGATGGCCCAGTTGAGGCCGTCGATCTGGATCGGGCCATAGGCGCTAATGACCGAATGCCCTTCCTGGTCCTTGGTCTGCAGGACGCCGGATTTTCCGGAAAGGGCGTTTCGGACGGGTTCCGTATCGATTTTTCCCGTTTCCGGGTTGGCGAAGGATGCCTTGATCGAAAATCGGCCGGGATTGATCCGGGAGTCGGAACGCATGAGACGATCCGGACCCACCAGGTAGACTTCCCCTGTCTTGCCCAACCCTGTCTGCTGGTTGACGATGGCGTTGATGGATTCGGTGGAAAGCTGGAAGGCCAGGACTCCGATCAGGTTTCCATTGTTGGCCGTTATCGGGTATCCGATAAAGGCGATCGGTTTGTTTCCGAAAGGAGGATAGGGAGAAACGTCTTCGATGGCAGGCATGCCGGTGTCGACCACTTTTTTCCACAGTCTGGCCAGGCCGGTATTCTTGAAGGGGCCGTTGGCCAGGTTCGTTCCTTCGTCGGACTGATGACTGCAGGTGAACATGACATGACCATGAGGTGCGCAGATGGCGGCGATGTCTGGATACCCGCTTTCCTTCCAATAATTCAGGATGGACACTCCATAGTTGGAGATGATCTCCTGGTACATGACGTTTCCGGTGATGAAAGGACCGTCGCCGATCTGGGTGATGCCGTGGTATTCGATCAATTTGGAGAACAGTTCCTTGACGTCCGACGAGCCGCTGAAAATGCGCATGGCCGTAATGGTTCTTTGGAAATAATCCTGAATTTCGGCTTTCTTGACTTCCCGGACCATCACGAGGTGATCACTGACCTGGGAGTGCATGGAGCGACCGACGATGATTTTCGATACGATCCCGATGGCAAAAAACGGGACAAGACCGACAATCATCAGAAGGAAAAAGAGCTTGGTACGCATTTTCATGCTGGAAAACATGCGGTTCTCCTTATCGAAAAAGATGGTGCGTGGTGCGAAAGCCTCTACCCCCGATTTGGGGGTCTCTTTGGGCCTGAGCATGAGGGGAGATTCGCCTTTTGATGTTGCATCGGATACTTGTTTGAAGCCGCCGGAGATCGTTGGGCCGGGCATGCTCATTCAAGCCATATCTGTTAGAATAACAAGATGTTGCATTCCAATGACCCATCGTTGAAGTCTGGCCACATGCCCGACCCTTACGAGCTCGGGCGGCTGAGTTTATCCGATGCAACAAAAAGGCGTGTCTCCCCTCATGCGGCTCACTGAAGACTTATCGACTTGTTGCGAAGCCGTCATCTACGACATCTGTGCCGTTCATGCCTTTGATTCACGCCTATTCACTATGAATCAAATCGGCGATGGATTTCAACAAACTTTCCTTGTCCAACTTGATCTGGTAATCGCTCACACCGGCTTCCTTCGCCTGCTGACGATCGCTGTCGTCGGCCAGTGTGGTCAAGGCGACGATCGGAAGATGCTTGAATCGGGCATCGCTTCGAATGAGCCGGATCAGCTCGAATCCGTTGATCCGTGGCATTTCGATGTCCGTCACGATCAGAGCGACGCCATCCCCTTTTTCCTGCAGAATCTCATAGCCCTCTTGTCCGTCTACCGCTGTCCATACCCGGTAACCGGCTTGTTGAAGCAGGGTGGATACATGGGATCGGAAAAAATCGGAATCTTCGACCAGCAGGATATGCTTTTCAACGGCAGAGGCGGCAGGAGAAGATATGGCCCGATCGAAATCCGAAGCCCATTCCGGATATCGGGATTGGACGAGATCGAGCAGGTCGAGCAAGAGAAGGGTCGTTTCGGAAATCCGGATCGTTCCGATGATACCCGACTTTCGAAACGATACCCCGTCAATGGGTTGATGGGTCATGATCGTATCGATGGGGCCCTTTCCCAGCAGCCCCAGATGTCTGTCGAAGGCTCGGAAAACGACCAGAATCCACGGTTCGTCGGGTCGATCGGCAAAACGCTCGGTATCGTCATCGAAGGAAATCAATCTTAGATCCGTTCCTTCAAGGGTGATCGCAGGCTGACCGGCAACCTTTCGGATCTCCCGAGTTCTGCATCTCAGAATGCGCTTCACCGAATGGATCGGTACCGCCAAACTCTCTCCCGAAGCGTTCCGAAAAACGATCAGGTGCAACGGGTCGTTGGATGGTTCAATGGATCCCCCCTGTTTTTCAAAAAAAGACATCTGTCTGCGATGCCCTTCACCGGAACTCGTTTCGATCTGCTGCAACCTTCCTACAAGCGGTATCTGGTTGACATCGAGGATCAGGGCGATCGATCCATCCCCCAATATCGTTGCACCCGAAAACAAGCGCGCGTTTCGAAAATGCTTCCCGAGCGGTTTGACGACGATTTCCTCGAAATCCTGGAAGGTATCGACGATGAGACCGTAGCGGGTGCCACCGGCGGCAATGACGAGGATATGCAGGGTGCTTGCAACCCGATAACGCCGGTCGGCGCATCGTCTCGGTACCGGCATGTCGCGTGGGTATCCGGATGGGCTTCCCGCTTCTTCCATCGGACATTCGTTGTCAGTCGTTTCATCCAGTTCGGCATTTGCGACGGATGGAATCCGCTTCGATCGTCTGTCTGCAATGGCGCGCCTGCGATCGGGCCTGCGTTGGTTGCTGATCGGATCGATATACGTTCGCTCGATTCCCAGAATGTCTGCAAGCCGGATCAACGGCAACAGGTTTCCTCGAAGCCGCAACACCTCCGCATTGCCGATCACCTCGACTCGGTGTTTTACTTGATGGGCCGGAATGCGGATCAATTCTTCGACATGAACCTGTGGAACGGCGAATCGGTGGTTTTCGACGCAGACAAGCTGGCTTGCGACAATGGCGAGGGTGAGCGGCAGTTTGATCCGGAAGCGGGTTCCCGCGTTGGGTGACGTGTCGATGTCGATGCTTCCGCCGAACTGTTCGACGTTGGCCTTTACGACGTCGAGCCCCACCCCCCGCCCCGACCATTGGGTGACGGTATCGGATGTGGATAGTCCGGGAGAGAAGATGAGCCGCATTTTTTCGCCCCGGCTCATGAGCCGGACCTGTTCTTCGCTCAGAAACCCTTTCTGGACGGCACTTCGAGCGATACGTTCGGGATCCATTCCTTTTCCGTCATCCTCGATGTCGAGGATGACCTGCCCCCCTTGACTGAATGCGGACAGAACGATTCGGCCCTGGGGGGATTTGCCGAGGGCCTTTCGAACGTTCGGAGGCTCGATGCCGTGATCGACGGCGTTCCGGAGCATATGCACCAGCGGATCGTTGATGGCCTCGATGACGGTTCGATCGAGTTCGACTTCGGCCCCTTCGAGAACGAGTACGACATCTTTCCCGAGATCGATGGCGATAGCTCGGACCAGTCTTGGAAACCGGTGAAACAGGTCTCCGATGGGACGCATCCGGGTTTTTAAAATCACGTGCTGCAGATCGGAGGTGATGAGGTCCAACCGCTTGGCGAGTGTCTGAAGCTGAGGGCAGTCGGTCTGGACAAGGGTCTTCACCAGTTGATTGCGGCTCAGGACGAGTTCTCCGGCCAGATTGACCAGGGAATCGAGAACCCCGATCTGCACGCGGATGCTTTGCGTGCCGCTTTCCGAGCGATGGGCTGCAGCGGGGGAAGAAGGTTCGGGCTTCGGAAGGGTCGGCGATGGTTCCGAAGAGGGGGCTTGCATCCGGCCCTTGGAGGTCGATGGGGCTTGTAGGGGGGAATCGATTTCGGGTGAACCGGATGCATGAGCCGAAAGCTGGGTGAGGAGCGTTTTGTCGGGTGGTGCGGAGGTACCGGATGAAGCGGAAGGTCGGGTCGCCTCTTGGGTTTCGACAAGGTGGTTGCCTTCTGCTGTCAGAAACTCGATTCGCTCGGGTTCGATTTCGAGCAGCAGCGCCAGATCTTCTTGCTGCAGCACGCAGGATAGGAAGACTTCGACGGCATCGGGTATCGTCTGTTCCGGATCCGATTCATCGGACAAGGGAAGGGGGTGGGGCGGTCGCCTTTCCAACAGGGTTCCATATCCCGCGATTTCTTCGAAGACCTCCTCCGGATGCCGTTCTTTGAAGATGGTATCGGTTTTTGGATGAAAGACGATTCGATACAGCGAATGTCCATCCGAAGGCTGCTGGTCCGTGGCGATCGTTCTATCGGAGGATGGTTCGGCCTTTGGAGAAGAGGATCGATGCTCTGCGACAGAAAGGTGGGATGGAGAGGCAGTCGCCTCGTTCTGGGCGTCGAAAACGTCCTGGAGCTTCAGAAGATCGTTTAGAGCCGCGATAGAGGCCGAAACATCGATCTTTTCATGATCCGTCACATCGATGACCATCCGGCGCAACAAGTCGGTTGCGGAAAGCAGGACGGATACGATTTCCCGGTTCGGTACAAGGGTTTTCGTGCGGAATTTTCCCAGAACCGTTTCTACGGCATGGGCCAGATCCCGAATTTTCGGCAATCCGATGAAACCGGCCCCTCCCTTGATGGAATGGGCGGCCCGAAACACCTTGTTGATGCGCTCGGGATCGATGTCTGCGCCCATCTTTTCGATTTCGAGAAAATCGGCTTCGATCGTCGAGAGGTGTTCGAGCGCCTCATCGACAAATGCCTTCAACAGTTCGTCCTGGTTCAGTCCCATGCAGCGACGCCCTTACATCCTTTCGATGCGCTTCATCCGATCAGTTTGCGAATCCCGTCGATCAATCGGGATTCATCCGCATCCGGACCCATCACATCGTATTTCAAGAAAGCCGGTTTTTCAAACGGCAACTTCGATGCCTTCAGATAGCGTTCCACTTCCGTTCCACCTGCAGCCGGGCTGGAGCTGACGATGGTGATTCCGACCCGTGCGGCATAACCCAGCATGGCGGTGAGGGCCGGGATGGTTTCCTTTCCTCCGGAGTCCCAGTCGTCGCCGTCCGTTCCATGGAACACGTATATGTTGTAATCCGCAGCGAGGTTTTCTTTTTCCACGATCTGGTTGACGAGTTTGTAAGCCGACGCCACCATCGTGCCTCCCGCCACGCGGGAATTGTAGTAGATGTTGAAGTCGGGGACTTCCTTCGCCGTCGTGTCGTGCAGAATAAACCGGGTTTCGACCTGTCTTTCGTATTGGTAAAGCAGCCAGGCATAGATGAGCACATGCTGGGAGACCACCAGTTCCGTCGGTTTTCCCGTCATGGAACCGGAATAATCCCGAATGAAGAACACCATGGCCTGGGATTCGTAGTCCTTTTCCCGGGACAAAATCCGATAGATCTTGTCTTTCGGGCCGATCATCAGGCCCGAAGGATCGATCGGGAGCGTCGGCGCGATGTTCCCCAGGGCGATGTTCGTCTGAACCAGTTTTTTCAACGTGGCCTTCTTGTCGAGGAGCTGACCGAACCCTCGATGCCTGTCCGTCAGGTCATAGACATATTTGCTGAAGGCCCGCTTCTTTCCCTTGTCCTTCAGGTTTGGAAGCTCGAATTTTTCGGTGAGAATCTTGCCGAGATCATAGGCGCTCGATTCGATTTCGTGGTTTTCCGCATCACCCTGTCCGGGTCCCTGGCCTGCGCCTTGCTGCGGCTGGACCGGCGCTTCGCCGATGACTTCGCCTTCCTCTCCCTCGCCCGATCCGCCCGTGCCTTCCGGGCTTTTGGGGTCCAGCTTGTTGTCGTGAATGAGTTTTTCTTCGACAGTGGTGGGAACGACGACGACCTTGTCCTTTCCTCCCCTGCCGGGTTTGATCAGCCTTCCGACACGGATCTTCTTCGGAAAACCGTCTTTTTCCCGCTGCCTGTCGCGCTCCAGCAGCTCTTCGAGAGATTGCAGCCGGACGTCTGGAGAAGGCATGGATGGTCGCATGTCCTGCAGAAGCATCGCATCGGCCCAATGGCGAAGTCGGCGAAGAGGGCTTACGATTCCCGAACGCTCAACAGTATGTTCCGGTTCGGTTCCGCCTCCGATCATCTCCAGCTCGCGCTGGATTACGGTTCGCTGTGCATCATCCATTCCGCGGACCTTCAATCGTTCGATCAGCGCAATGTCGTCGGGTTTCATGAGAAGCCTCTTTCCGAAGTTTTCTACAGAAAGGTCGTTCGATCGGTCTCTCAAAGCATTCAGCGTCCCTTGCTACTGCTCGTCCTCCTGGGTGCAAAAATACTCGATCGTCTTCTGGGCGCAGGTTCGGCAGTAGCCCAGCTTGTTCAGCATGGTGGTGATCATCCGATCGTAGAGCTTCTGATTCTCTTCGTTGGTGCGGTTGGCCAGGGCGCCGATGAGGCTGCCGGCGCCTGCGATGTCGGACTTGAGGCGCACATCCGTCACCGCCTTGACCAGTTCGAGGTTGTCCATGAAATCATAGTTCGGATCGACCGAAATCTTCTGGCCGTAAATCTTCCGGATCGAGGTACGGAAGGTCTCCCGTTGCTCCCGCGTTTTCAAGCCCAGCCGCTCTTCCACGCTGTTGATATAGCGCTCGTCGATCTTGATCGCCTTGAGCTCACCGGTCTGGGGATCCTTGTATTTCCACATTCGGTCCGGACCCAGGTTTTCGGCATCGATACCGATGATCATGTTGACGTAGTTCAGGACATCCTTCCGGATCGCAAGGGGCTCGTCCATGTAAGCGTTGAACATTTCGGTCATGATCCGTTCCCGATACAGACCTTTGGCGATCTTGAGGTCTTCGAGGAACTTGATCCGGTCGTTGGCATCGTTCACGTAATCGAGGACGATCCGTTCGAGGGCCTTGAACACGTCATAGGCGAACATGCAACGGCCTTCGTTCGTCTCGGAGCTTTCGACCAGAAGCTGAATGGCCCGTCCCAGGTTGCGCTGGCCCAGACCCTTCTGTCCGAAACGGCGGGTGATGTCGGGATCCTGCGCCAGGGTATCGATCACCTCGGCGAGGGTCTTGATGCTCTTTTCCCCGGCGATGTCCCCTGCGGCAAGCTTCAGGGTTTCGACCGGAGTGAGTTTTTCGCTTCTTGGAAGCCGCGTCAGGACCACGGCGATGGATGCGGCGTAATTGAGATTGGGGTCCTGGTGGAGCGATTCCCGCGTGAGGGTCGTTCGGGTTTCGCTTCCTATGGCATAGGCCGTGAGAAATTTCTGGAGTTTGTAGTTCGTGTTGTGGGATACATAGCAGATTCGGCAGCGGTCGACGATCGGGGCCTCTTCTTTTTCGTTGAGGAACCGGTTGAATTCGTTGTTGTTGCTGGTGGCCAGAATCAGCGTGTCGATGGGCCACTTGTACCCGTCGATTTCGATGGTTCGGTTCTGGATGACCCCGAGGTACACCTGAACGAGGTCTTTCTTGTTCTTGAAGATTTCGTCGCTGAAATGGATGCCGCCTCCTGCCACCCGGGCAAGCGCCCCCCGACGCAGATCGAAACGGTAGGGGTTGTTCGTGTCCGTGATGTGCAACAGCCGCTGGATGGATTCCTCCCCCAGAAGGTCGACGGCCGAGGAGGTGATCTTGTCTTTTGCAGGGTATTTTCCGGTGATGGTCCCGAGGCTTTCGGTAAGCGGAACCGGAAGAATCTCCACATGGTCGAGCATGGCCTCGATATCGCCCTGACGGAAGCTGCGGATGTCGCTCCAGATGTATTCGCTGCAGGCTCCGAGCGGTCGGTAATTGGCCATTAAGGTTTCGATCTGGGCATCGGTGAAGCCGAAGGTTCTCTGGAGATACTCGATGGTTTCGGAGCGGCTTTCGAAAAGATTGAGCGCCAGAATGGCCGGGTCTTCATAGGTCTGGGATTCGATCGCGGTGATTCGGCCGTAGGTTCCGATGGCTTGAAGCCCCGTGAACCGGAAGGTGTATTTTCGGTTGTTGGGTTGCTGCAGAAAGTCCCGATACCGGGCGCAGAGGAAATCGACGAAATAGGTTTTTCCGTTTCCGGGCTCGCCCACCAGCACGAAGGCCATCTCCTTGGAAGAGCCCCCTTCTGCGGCATCCTTGACGTAGGAGACGAAGCTGTTGATCTCATCGTACATGCCGATGATGTGCTTTTTCCCCTTGCGAAAGATCTGAAAATCGTAGGTCGTCTTGCCGTTGACGACGACTTTGCGGATTTCCTCTTCCAGAATCATTCGGGCGATGCCCTGAAAGGCGTTTTCGAAGGAACGCGCTCCGGATTGGAGGGCTTTGAGATGGAATGCGAGGGAATTGGGTGCTTCGTTCATAAGGCCCCCTTTCGAATGTCGTTCGGAACGGGTTTCGGCCGGCTTGGCCGGTGAAGGAATCCGGATCGGGAAATGCAACGAAAATTCGACGGGAAAGATGAATCGATGGACTCGCAAAAAGTCCAACAGTCTCATCCGAGTCGCATGGGGGGGAGACACGCCTTTTTCGTTGCATCGGATAAACTCAGCCGCCCGAGCTCGTAAGGGTCGGGCATGTGGCCAGACTTCAACGATGGGTCATTCGAACGCCATATCTTGTTCTTCAAACAGATATGGCTTGAATGTGCATGCCCGACCCAACGATCTCCGGCGGCTTCAAACAAGTATCCGATGCAACATCAAAAGGCGTATCTCCCCCCATGCTCAGGCCAGGGATTATCCCAAAATCGGGGGTGGAGCGACTTTTTGCGAGTCCATCATGAATCGAAGCTATGAAAACGATCGGTTAAAGTCAAGCGAAAAGCAAGTCGAAAGTAAGTCGAATAGGAGGGGAAACACCATGAGTGAACTCGTTTGTTACTGCTTTGGATATTCGGAAGCGGATATCGAAGCCGATGTTCGAAAGAACGGAAAATCGACCATTTTGGAGCGGATCATCGCCGAAAAGAAGTTGGGCGGATGCAACTGTGCCACAAAGAATCCCAAGGGGCGATGATGCTTGGCAGACGTCCGCCGGGTAGCGGACCGTATCATGTGGCAACGCTGATCAGAAGACCGATGTTCAGCAATGTGACGACGGCGCCGATGGCTACCAGCACCGCCTTCGTGAACGGCGGGTTTCGGTATTTGCCCATCACCTTCTCGGAAGAGGTCAGCCAGACTTGCAATCCAACGGTGATCGGCAACTGCATGCTGAGAACCACCTGCGAATAGACGAGCCCCTTGAAAGGATCCCGAATCCAGAAAATGACGGCTGCGGCAAGGACCAGGGAAGCGATCACCCCGAGTCGGGAATGGTTGTCCCGGATATCGAAGGGCTCGCCGTGGAATCCGGCAACGATCGTTCCTGCGGCCATACCCGAAGTGATGGTCGACGAAATGCCGGAAAACAGCAGGGCGACGGCGAAAATCACGGCTGCGTGTTCTCCGAGAAGCGGACGCAGCATGTCCCGTGCCTGCTGCAGCTCGTTGACCTCGATCCCGTGGATGTGAAACGTGGTTGCGGCCAGCAGGATCATGGCACTGTTGATGGCCCAGCCGACCCCCATCGAGAAGAGGGTGTCGAAGAATTCGTAGTCGAGCTGCTTTCGAATGATTTGCTCGTCCTCCAGGTTCCACTGCCTGCTCTGGATGATTTCGGAGTGCAGAAAAAGGTTGTGGGGCATGACGACGGCCCCGAGGACGCTCATCACGATGGGCATCGACCCGGATGGAAAGGCGGGTGTCACCCAGGCCCAGGCGGCCGCCTTCCAGTCGATATGGACGAGGGACAATTCATAGATGAAGGAAAATCCGATGATCGAAACGAAGGCGATGATCCAGCGCTCGATGACCCGATAGCTGTTGCTGAGGATCATGACGATCGAGAAAACGACGCTGAGCGCTACCCCGAATGGGATCGGTAGATTGAAGAGCATGTTCAGGGCGATGGCTGCTCCCAGGATTTCGGCCAGAGATGTGGAAACCGAGGCTATCATCGCTGTGGACAGAAGTCCCAAGGCAAGGCGCTGCGGCAAATGCTTCCTCGTTGCTTCCGCGAGGCAAAGACCTGTGGCGATCCCCAGATGGGCCACGTTGTGCTGCAGAACGATGAGCATGAGGGTCGACAGCGTCACCATCCACAGCAGGGCATAGCCGTATCCGCCGCCTGCCGCAACGTTGGACGCCCAATTGCCGGGATCGATGAACCCGACGGTGACGAGCAGGCCCGGTCCAACGTATTTCAGGAGGTCTCTTGCGCTGAATCCGGGTCTATGAAGGGTCTTGTCGAAAAAGCGCCGCCAGGAATTCATATTGCTCAGGAGTCAGGAGTCAGAAGTCAGAAGTCAGAATAAAAGCGGAAGAAGCTTATTTTTCAATGGTTGCTCCTGCGAAGCCGCCAAGAGTAAGGCACCATTCGGGATGGTATCAGGGCGTGGGATTCGCGGCGTTCGATGCATCCAGCGGAAAGAACAGCCGCAGGGTGGTGCCCTTACCAAGCTCGGTTTCTACGGTGATTGCACCTCCATGCGTCTTGACGATCCCCATCACGACAGACAGCCCCAATCCCCGTCCAATGAATTTCGTGGAGAAAAAGGGATCGAACAGTTTTTCGATATCCTTTTCCGGAATGCCACAGCCGGTATCCGATACTTCAAGGCATGCATAGCCGTCCTGCACGGGTTGCCAATCGACGGGAAAACGTTTCGATGTCGGTATATCCTTCGCAAAAACGGTTTGGATGGCGATGTGGATGCGGCCCCGACCCTCCGAAAGGGCTTCCCAGGCATTCACCAGGAGATTGGACAGTATCCGGTGGATCTGGTCAACATCCGATCGAACGATGGGCCCAGGCGATAGAAAATCGGTTTCCAGATGAATGTCCTTCGGAATGGCGCTCTCCAACTGGATAAGGCTCTGACGGCAGGCCTCGCTCAGGTCGAGGGGTTTGTGCTTTTCGAAAGACTGTCCCAGATAGATCAGCATCAACCTGAGAACCTCCGCCGCCCGTCGAGCTCCTTGTAAGGCTGCGACGATGCTTTCGGTTGCGTCGAAACCCTTCCGCACGTCTTCCAAAGCCATTTCCAGGTTTCCCGTCACCACATAAAGCTGGTTGTTGAACCCTAAAACAAGCGTAATTATGCTTATAACCCACATTCCACACCCATTTGAAGCGTTATCCGGATGATTTTATCGGAAAAGG